>USJW01000030.1 GCA_900555045.1 uncultured Clostridium sp.
TTGTTTCAAGAGGTGTATTTCTTGTACCCTTTTTCTGGAAAATTCAGTGGTTTCATGCCTGTTTCAGGCAAGTGATTCAATGAGGATTTGAACTTAAAAATGAAGTTTCAGCCCTTGGGGCAAGGGCGCTTTCGATTGAGAGAGGAGAGGTGACGGCCCGGTATGGAACGGATTATGGCAATTTACGACGTGGACCCGGCGTATGGATTGCGGTTTGCGGATTTCGTGAACCAGAAGGAGAAGGCCCCGTTCACGGCGGTGGCGTTCAGCAGCTTGATGAAGTTGAGGGAATTTGCGAAGGCCCACCCTATCGAGCTTTTGCTGATCGACCGGGGCGCGCTTAAGGAGCTCGGAGACATAGAGGCCCGGCAGATCGTCACCCTGGTGGACGGCGAGGTGGTGGAGCTCAAGGAGGAGTGCCCGGTGGTGTACAAGTACCAGTCCGGGGACAGTATCATGCGGGAGGTGATGGCTTGCTACTGCGAGCAATCCCCGGAACCGGTCCTGGCGATGTTGGGGGCAAAGGCCTCGGTGATCGGGATTTACTCGCCGGTCAACCGCTGTTTAAAAACATCGTTCGCGCTGACGATGGGCCAGCTGCTCTCGCGAAATGAGCGGGTGCTCTATATGAACCTGGAGGAGTATTCCGGATTTTCCCGGCTGATCTCCTCGCAGTACACCCAGGACTTGTCCGATGTGCTGTATTTGTACCGGCAGGGGGCCTACAGCTGGCTGAAGCTCAAGGCCATTGTGTACTCCTGGGGCAGTATGGACTATATTCCGCCGGTTCGCTACGCAGAGGACCTAAGCCAGGTGAGCCCGGAGGACCTGGCCATGCTGCTGGAACGGATTGCCCTGGAGAGCGGATATGAGAAGATTCTGGTGGATGTGGGGCAGATGGGAAAGGGCGCGCTGCCGATCCTGGAAACCTGCGATATCGTCTACATGCCGGTGAAGGACGACTGCATCTCCGCGGCCAAGGTGGAGGAATTCGAGGAGTACCTTGCGCAGGCGAGCACAAAGGGGTTGCAGGAGCGGATCCACAAGCTGAAGCTGCCGTACCACAACAGCTTTGGCCGGCGGGAGACCTATTTAGAACAGCTCTTGTGGGGCGAGTTGGGGGACTATGTGCGCAGGCTTCTGTGGGGCGGAGGAGCTGTAGCTCAGTGACGAGGGGGTGAATCTTGTGCAGTGTGAGGAGAGAGAGACGGAGCGGGAGGGCGTGCGCGCCAGGCTGCGCCGCCGGATCGTTATGGAGCTTGACGGGCGCCGGGAGACCGGGGACGGGGAGCTGGAGGAGATCATCGACCGCTCCATCCGGGAGATGGGAAATGAGCTCTATCTGCCGCTCAAGGAGCGGCTGTGGCTGCGGACCAGCCTGTTTGACAGCTTCCGGCGCCTGGACATCCTGCAGGAGCTGATCGACGATCGGGATGTGTCGGAGATCATGGTCAACGGCGCGGGCCGGGTTTTTGTGGAGCGAAAGGGGAGTGTGGAGCTGTGGAACCGGAGGTTTGAGGGGAACGAGCAGCTGGAGGATATTATCCAGCAGATTGTCAGTCGGGTTAACCGGACGGTCAACGTGGCGTCGCCCATCGTGGACGCGCGCCTGAAGGACGGCTCGCGGGTGCACGTGGTGCTTCCGCCGGTGGCACTGGACGGCCCTGCGGTGACAATCCGCAAGTTCCCGGAGCCCATCACCATGGAGAAGCTGCTGCGCTTCGGGGCGGTTACCCAGGAAGCCGCACAGTTTCTGCGGCAGGTGGTGGAGGCGGGGTACAACCTGTTTATCAGCGGCGGCACGAACTCGGGCAAGACCACGTTCTTAAACGCGCTGTCCGCCTACATTCCCGAGCGGGAGCGGGTGATCACCATCGAGGACTCGGCGGAGCTGCAGATCCGGCAGATTCCCAACCTGGTCCGACTGGAGACCAGAAACGCCAACACCGAGGGGGAGGGGGAGGTGACGATCAGCCAGCTGATCCGGGCCGCTCTTCGTATGAACCCGGACCGGATCATTGTGGGCGAGGTGCGCGGGCGGGAGGCCCTGGACATGCTCCAGGCCATGAACACGGGGCACGACGGCTCCCTGTCCACCGGCCACAGCAACAGCCCCAAGGACATGCTCAGCAGGCTGGAGACGATGGTGCTTATGGGGGCGGAGCTTCCGCTGGCCGCCATACGAAACCAGATCGCCTCGGCGCTGGACTTAATCATCCACCTGGGGCGGCTGAGGGATGGGAGCAGAAAGGTATTGCAGATTGCGGAGATTGGGGGATACGAGAATGGAGAAGTGGAGATCAGGAGCCTGTTCGCCTACGACAGGGAAGAGGGACGGCTTAAGAAGACAGGAGAACTCAAAAATCGGGAGAAGCTTAGAGCAGCAGGATATTGTGAGGGGGAGGGGAGGTGAGACGAGAAAGACGGGGAGATGGCGTCTGGCAAGGCCTCCGGGTAAAAAGGAAGAGCAGGCGAGGGCTGGCGGCGAGAAAGGAACCCGCGCGCGGTTTTTGCGGTTTCCATGGGAGTCGGACTGCCGTGGCCAAAGGTCAGGGGACACGGATTACGGCTGTTACAGGCTGTCCGCGCGGGAGTGGACGCTGTATGGGCTGCAGGGACTTGGCGGCTGTGCCCTGGCAGCGTATGTGTTTTATCGCAGCATGGCGGCGTTCTGGGTGACGGCACCGCTTGGGCTTTTGTACCCTCTTTATAAGCGTGAGGACCTAAAGGAGGCCAGACTGCGCCGGCTGAACCTGGAGTTTAAGGACGGAATCCTGCTCCTGGCGTCGTTTCTGAGCGCGGGCTATTCCATTGAGAATGCGGTGGCCGCCGCGGGGCGGGAGCTGGAGCCGCTCTGCGGGAGGGACGGGCTGATGGTTCGGGAATTCACAGAGATGGCGGAAAAGGTGCGGCTTAATCGAACCGTGGAGTCGGTTCTTTTGGACTTGGGGGAGCGAAGCGGCCTGGAGGATGTGAACAATTTTGCCCAGGTCTTTGCGGCGGCCAAGCGAAGCGGCGGGGATATGGTGGAGGTGATCGGCCACACGGCGAACGTGATCCGGGACAAGCTTCAGGTTCAGGAGGAGATCTATACCATGACGGCGTCAAAGGCGTTCGAGCAGAAGATCATGAGCATGATCCCCATTCTCATCGTGGTCTACATCGATTTGACCTCCCCGGGATTTTTCCGGTCCATGTACGAGACGGCGGCTGGGCGGATTGTCATGACCGCCTGCCTGGCGGTTTACGGCGCAGCGCTGGTTCTGGCCAGGCAGATTCTGCGCGTGGAGATATGAGGCGGAGGGAGGACAGACGAAAAAAGAACGTATATTTAGCAAAAAGGGAGCCAATTTTGCGCTGCGGAAAAAACAGGCGCTGTGCGTACTGGCGGGAATCCTTCTTGGGGCGGCCGCGGAGGCGGTGAACCGGACCGGCCAGGCGGAGGAAGCGGGGGTGTTAATCAGGCCCGGATACGGCCAGGAGTCCGAGGAAAGGCAGATTTACGTGGAAGGCCTGACGGCGGGGGAGACGGTCCCGGTGACGGTCCGCCTGTCCGGGCGCACGTACAGCGCTAAGGAGGCCCATGAGGCGTACGGGGAGGCGCTTGCGCTTCTTCCGCAGCAGATTAAGGGGGACAACCCATCCCTCGATGAGGTCAGAAGTGATCTGAACCTGATCGCGGACCTCGGGGAACTGGGGATTCGCCTGCGGTGGGAATCCACGCGACAGGAGCTGGTGGACGCCTTCGGGGAAGTGCACGGCGAGGACGTGCCGGATGAGGGCGAGCGCCTGGATCTGCGGGTGGAGATGTGGGACGGTGCCCATTCGGAGCAGTTTCTGCTGCCGGTGCGCGTGCTCCCGCCGGTGAAGAGTCCCAAAGAGGAGCGGATCCACGCGTTTCTGACGTCTGTATCGCAGGCGGATTTACAGCAGAAGAATTCGCCGTGGCTGAGACTTCCGGATCAATTTGAGGGGGAAGAGCTGCGCTATCACACCCCGGAGGATCCCCAATTTTTAAAGATGACGGCGCTGGGAATTTTTTGCGCCCTTCTGCTGGCGTATAAAGAGAAATCCGACGCAGAGCGGGCCAAAAAACAGCGGGAAAACCAGCTGCTGTTGGATTACCCGGAGGTGGTCTCAAAGCTGATGATCTTTCTCGGAGCCGGCATGACGGTCCGCACAGCCTGGGAGCGGATTGCGGGGGACTACCGGATCCGGCAAAAGGGAGGGGAGCGCAGGACAAAGCCCGCCTATGAGGAGATGTATGAGGCCTGCTGCCAGATGAAGCGCGGGGTACCGGAGGGGCAGGCCTACGAGGAGTTTGGAAGGCGCTGTGGGCTTGCGCCGTACATGAAGCTGTGCACACTTTTGGAACAGAACCGCAAGAACGGTTCTAAGAATCTGAGGGAACGGCTGCACGCGGAGATGGCCGACGCCTTCGAGCTCCGAAAGCATGGGGCCAGGCGCGTGGGGGAGGAGGCCGCAACGCGCTTGCTGCTGCCGCTGTTTATGATGCTGGGGGTCGTCATGGTGATGGTCGCCGTGCCGGCGCTCATGGAATTTATGTGAACCTGAAGGGAGGAGTCAGGATGAAGATGAGGGATGAGGTAAAGGCATTTTTTTCGGAGGAGGATGGAGTGGGAGTGATCGAGGTGGTGTTAATCCTCGTGGTTTTAATCGGCCTCGTGATCATTTTTAAGAAGCAGATCACCACACTGTTAAACAACGTGTTCAAGGAGATCAACACCCAGTCCAAAGAGGTGTACTGATGCGCAGGCGGGGAGAGATCACGGTATTTCTTGCGCTCATTCTGCTCTGTGTCTGGGCGCTGTTGTGCGGGCTGGTGGAGTCGGCCCGCACGGCGGGGGCCAGGTGCTACCTTAGGCAGTCCGTGGACTCATCCATGGACTCGCTGCTCAGCCAGTATCACCGCCAGTTATGGGGAAAATACCACATTTTTGGGCTGGAGTTTGGGGATAAACAGGGACTGGAGCAGGAGTTTGGTGGATTTCTCTCCCCCTATCTGGAGGCGGATAACTGGTATCCGCTGGAGGCAAAGGAGATTCAGACAGTTGGAATGGACACGCTGGTGGACAGGGACGGAGATCTGCTGGAGCAGCAGATCCTGGACTACATGAAATATGGATTGCTGAATGTGGAGTGGGAGGAGATTGGGGCCGGGGAGGCCGCTTCTCTGGCCCGCGCAGTGGGGGAGGCCGGGGCGGTTCATCAGGTGGCGGATTGCTATAAAGCCCACACAAAGGAGGCGGTGCAGCTGGAGAAGGCTCTGGAGAATTTAAACAAAGCCCTGTCCGCGCAGGCAGAGGCCTGGAAAAAGGGGGATGAGTGCCTCACGGAGTGCGACGGGGATGGATTTGTGGACGAAGTGAGGCGTGTTGAAGCGGAGCTTGAGAAGGTCCCAGACCTGGTGAAGGTGTATGAGGAGCGGGCAGATCGCCTGGACGAGAAGCTGAAGGAGAGCAGGAGGCAGTTCGAGGCGGAGAAGGAGCGCATGAGCGCGGAGGTTTTAAGCGGAATTGAGGTGGAGATCCAGCAGTATGAGACTTACGTCAGCCAGGATGGGGCCAGGCGGCGTCAGGTGTCAGCCCTTTCGGATCAGGCCGCGAAGAATCTGGAGTACACCGGGCAGGCCGTCGAGGAGGCAGTCCAGGTGCAGGATTACATAGACAGCTGGGAGCCGGATGAGGACGAAGATGAGGAGCTGGACGAGGAAGCGCTCTGGGAGCCGGTCGGGGAATTTTGGGAGGACTACCCGGTTCTTGACCTGAATGTGGAGTTTGGCATTGCAGATCCCGATAAGCAGGGCTTTTTGGAGCGGGTCGGGGAGCTGGCGGCGGGGGATTTGCTGGCACTTTTATTGCCGGAGGGCACGGAGGTATCCGACCGCATGCCCGATTTGACGTCCGCGCCCTCCAGGCAGTATTTGAGCGGTGTGCAGACTGGGAGCGGGCTGTCCGCGGACCTGTTAAAACGCCTGGTGGTCGGGGAGTATGCACTGCGCTTTTTTGACTATTTTGGCCGGGAGCCGGAGCGGGAGAACTGCTGCGACTATGAGGCAGAATATCTGCTCTTCGGCTACACCGGGGACAGAAAAAACCTGGAGGCTGCTGCGGCCAGGCTGCTGGCCGTCCGGGAGGGCTTAAATTTTGCGTATATCCTGTCGGACGCACAGAAGCGGGAGGAAGCCAGAAGCTTGGCGCTCGCCATAACCGGCGGAACGGGTCTTCTGCCGCTCACCGGCGTTGTCGCGTTTTTCGTGATGGGAATCTGGGCCCTTGGGGAGGCAATTCTGGATGTGAGGACGCTGTTTGGCGGAGGACGTGTTCCTTTTTTTAAGACCCGGGATAGCTGGAGATTAAGCCTGGAGGGACTTTTGGAGGCGGGAAAGGGTGGAGATTTTGCTGGTCCGGGGCCTGAGGCGGAGGACGGCAAAAAGGGTATGGACTACCGGGGATATATGCGGTTGTTTCTGTTCCTCTCCCCGAAAACGGAGGTGAATTACCGGATGCTGGATATGATTCAGGCGAATTTGCGGTCCCGCCAGCCGGATTTCCGGATTGACCACTGTGCACATGCGGTGGAAATGAAGGCAAAGGTCTGTGGAAAACATCTATTTTTGAGCGTGGGAGTGTGGAAAGCTCAATCACAAAATTCAGCGGGCAGCTATGATATGCAGCTGTCCGTCTCAGGAAGCTACTAAATAAAATGATCGAAAGGGGGCCGGTAATCATGCTCTTTTTTCCAGAACAGACACTCGGCATACTTGAAAAAAACAAAAAAAATCGCACCTCTCCAGTACGAAACTCCTTTGAAAATTGCACAGCCGGGGAGCGGTTTTGCGAAAAAAGAGCATCATTACCGGCCTCACAACCGTCAGATACAGATAAAATGTGTGCGGCCTCACTGTCCGTTGAGGCTGCGCTGGCACTGACACTGTTTGTGTTTACCTGCGTGTGTCTTCTCGCTCCGATGAAGCTGTTTGACCAGCAGCGGCGGATTCAGGGAGCGTTGGAGTGTGTCGGGGAAGATTTAAGCAAGTACGCATATGTTAAATATGCGCTGGATCGGGGGGACAGCAACGTGGAATGCGCGCAGGACATCGGGACAATCCTGTCTGTTGCGTATGTGCGCCGCCGTGTGATGAGCCAGGCGGATGAGCGGATCGTCACGCAGGTGTCGTTTGGGCAGTCGCGGCTGCTGGAGAACGACATGATTTATCTGAAGATGACGTACCGGCTGCGCATGCCGGTCTCTGTTTTCGGAATCGACAGTATCCCGATGGAGGCCATATGCGCCCGCAGAGCGTGGACCGGCGCGGAGGGAGGACGTTTTAAGGGCGGGGACGGAGTGTCAGACGCGTCGGATCCGCTTGTGTATGTGGGAAAAAATCCAACCCGCTATCACATTGATCCACACTGCCATTATCTGCACAACGATCTTCGCGCGGTGGATTTCTCTCAGGTCGAGGGGCTCAGAAATGTGGAGGGACGGCGGTACAGCCCGTGTAAACGGTGCGCGCGGGGCGCGGTTGGGGGAACCGCGTATGTCATGCCAAGCGGAAGCAGTTATCACATGGATTCAGGGTGCAGTGCCATTGTGGCGTATGTCAGGGAAGTGAGAAAATCAACAGTCGAGTATCTCGGCGTGTGTTCTTATTGTGGGAGGGATTAGATGGGTATGGAGTTGGGGGCGTGGTTTGAACGTGGATTGCGGATACTTTTTTGGTTTTATCTGGCGGTGGCGGCATGGGAGGATTTCCGGTACCGCGCGATCCGCCTCCAGGTGTTTGCGGGGTTTGGAATTGCAGGGGGCGTGCTGCGGTTTGGCGTGTTGTGCCTGAGCTTCAGCCTGCCGGGACGCTGGGAGGCCGCGCTGGCGGATGTGGGGTTAGCCATGCTGGTGGGAGTGGCGCTGTTGGCGCTGTCCATCCTGACACGTCAGGCGGTGGGAGCTGGGGACGGCTGGTTTTTCGTGGTCTCCGCTCTGTACCTGGGCCTGCAGAGAAATGTGCTGCTTCTCTTGGGCGGTTTGGCTGCCTGTTTCATCTACTGTTCGGTTTTGTTAGTCTGGGGGAGACTGCGATGCGTGTCTGTGAGAAAAAGAAAAGTGCCATTTTTGCCGTTTTTGATTCCGGTCTGCTTAGGGATGGCGTGTCTGTGAGAAAGATATGGCGGCTTCCGGGAAGCTATACGGTTGAGGCGGCCTGGGTTTTGGCGGTGGTTGTGCTGACCGTGGCCTCGATCATCCAGTTCGGGTACCGGCTGCGCGGCCAGACGGTGGCCGGAATCATGCTTCAGGAGGCGGTGGAGGTTGCCAGACACGAAAAAACACTGGAGGCAAAGGACGTGGAGCGGCTGTTTTCCGGGACGTCGGTCGCTGTTTCGCTTGATGAGAATGGCGGTGCGGTGGAGGGAAAGGCGAAGTTTGGCCGCTGGGAGCTGGAGATGGAAGGGCATAGATTTCAGCCCGAGGCCTTTTTGAGAAAGGTTACGCTGCTGGAGCAGTTGGGGGAAGAAAATGGAGATTCACTATAAGCGGGAGATGAAGCGAAATTATCTGGTGGTGGAGCCGGAACCAGGGACACAGCCGGGGTATGAGGCCCGCATGCTGGCCAACAATTCGATCGATGGGCTTCTTCGGTTTCACATCAAGTATATGGATGAACGGCAGAGCTACTACTACGATATCACGTCCATGCAGCCGCTTAGCAGACTTTTACAGAACCGCTTTATAGACAGGGGGGAGATCTGCCAGCTGCTCATTGAACTCCATGTGGCGCTCGTGCGCATGGAGGTATATCTGCTCTCCGAGGACGGGCTTTTGCTGGATCCGGACTATATTTACGTGAAGCCGGAAGGCTTTCAGACCGGCCTTTGCCTCGTCCCCGGACATTCGGGGCACTTCCCTGAGGCGCTGACGCATCTCCTGCAGTATCTGATGAAAAAAGTGGACCACAAGGACAAGGAGAGCGTTGTCCTGGCCTACGGCATGTACCAGGAGAGTTTAAAGGAAAATTATGGGATTGAGGACCTGATGAAGCTGGTGCAGAGGGAGAAGGGCACGGAGGGGGAGGAGAAAGCGGTATCTGGGGATGATGAGATGCCGGAGAAAGAGGCGCTTGATTGGGTGGAACATTCGGAAAGGGCTGTACACGGGGCGACGAAACTGGCGGAACGCGGGGCGAAGAGACCGGCGGAACACGGAGCGAAGAGACCGGCGGAACACGGGGCGACGAAACCGGCCGTACACGGGGGGCCGAGACCGACCGTACACGGAGCACCGGGACCGGCGGAATTATGGGGAAAAGACTCTGAGCGGCCGGCAGAAGTGTGGAAGACGGAGACTGGGGGAGACTCAGATGGGGAGGAGCGGCTGCCTCTTAAGAAACAGGCTGCCTTTGGGGCCGTGCTGTCGTGCACGGTTCCGGCACTTGCATGGTTTCTGCGGGGACCAGCCTTTTTGAAACGGTATGGGCCTTTGTTTGTGCTGCTTCCGATTGCCACAGTGGTTTTGATCGCAGTGTGGGATATATTTATCTGGAAATTGCGCGGCGGAAGGGGAGCGGCGCAGTCTGGGAGGACAAAGGAAACGGGGGAGGAGCCGGCATACCGATGGGAAATTCCTGAGGAAGAGGATGAGGGCAAGCCGGAAGAACAAATTTGTGAGGAGGAGACGGATTTTCAGACGGTTCTTCTCGCCGGGGCGCCGGAGCAGCCGCAGCTACACCGGCTGCAGGCAGTGACCGCCGGGGAGGAAGACATTCCCATTGCATATTTTCCGTTTGTGATCGGAAAACATGAGGAGCTGGTGGATTATGTCCTGAACCGCAGCACTGTGAGCCGACTGCACATGCGGATTGATAGGGAGGGGGATGAGTACAGGGTGACCGATCTAAATTCCACCAACGGCACGATTGTGGATGGGACGCTGTTGGAGGCGAATGAGACGGTTAAAGTGAAGGCTGGAGATGAAATTTGTATTGCAGATATGCGGTATATATTTCATTAAACAGCGTTCACAGGTTTTCTGAATGGTGCTGTTTACATAAAATTATCTGTATGGTATAATCGGTTATGGTTGATTTTGGAGTTACAGTAATGTTCAAATAAAAAAGATAACAGATTATGTTGTTACCTCTTAACAGTATGTGATTTTTATGATAATATAAAGACGATTTAAAAAAACGGGGGGCTATGATGTGAGCATCTACGGACGGAAGCGAGCCTATGTAAATACAGCAATTATAGTGATCAATGTCCTGTGCTTTTTATACCTGGAGCTTGCGGGTTCCACACAGAGTACCGGTTTTATGCTGGAGCATGGGGCAATGTTTGCTCCGCTCGTTTTGGAGTACGGGCAGTATTATCGCTTGCTCACCTCTGTTTTCATGCATTTTGGCGTCAGCCATTTGATGAACAATATGCTGGTCCTGTTCGTGCTGGGAGATAATCTAGAGCGGGCGCTGGGACATGTGAAATATTTGATATTCTATTTACTCTGCGGCATCGGGGCTAATATCGTCTCTATGACGGTTGATCTGACGACGGGCAGTATCGCTGTGGGGGCAGGGGCTTCCGGGGCGATTTTTGGCGTCGTAGGGGGCCTGGTGTACGCAGTGGGAATCAATCGTGGACGGCTTGAAGATCTGACAAGCCGGCAGCTGGGCGTGATGATTTTACTTACGCTGTATCATGGGTTTACCAGTATGAACGTGGACAACGCCGCCCATATCGGAGGGCTGGTGATCGGTGTCCTGTTGGGAGTCTTGTTATATCGGAAGCCGAAGCGCAATTCGGATTACGGTATATGGAGATAAAATTCAAATGCGATGCATAGGAGGAGAAAGGAGATAACAAATGGTAGATGAGTCTTGTATTTTTTGCAAAATTGCCAATGGCCAGATCCCCTCGGCCACGGTGTATGAGGACGAGGACTTCCGGGTGATTCTGGATTTAGGGCCTGCATCAAAGGGGCATGCTCTGATTCTGCCAAAGAGTCATTTTAAGGATGTATGCGAGCTGGATGAGAAGATTGCGGCAAAAATTCTTCTGCTGGGAGGAAAAATTGGAGCTGCGATGAAGAAATCACTGGGCTGTGTCGGATTTAATTTGGTTCAGAACAACGGTGAGGCGGCAGGACAAACGGTTTTCCATTTTCATATGCACATCATTCCGCGCTATGAGGGTGGACCGTCGATGGTCAGCTGGACACCGGGACAGGCGTCGCCGGAGGAACTGGCTGAGACAGCTGAGCGAATCAAAAACAGCCTGTGATCACTATTGGCATAGGATTTAAGAAGTGAACGGTGGACAGGAGAATGGATTTTGGAGATAAGACACATAGGAAGCAGTTTGAGGAAATGTATATACAATATCAAAAACTTTTGCGCAGGATCGCATATAAGTTTAATGTTCCAGTAGACGATATTGAAGATATGGTGCATGATACGTTTCTCTCGTATGCAAGATCTGACTATTCGTTGGGCTTGCCGGAGAATGAGATGCGCAAACTGCTAGGTAGAATACTGAGGAACCGCTGCATTGATTTTCATCGCACGGCAAAGAGACATGGTTGTTACAGCATCGACGACGAAGGAGCTTACAGAGAGGAAATTTTCGTCAATGAAAAAGAAGCTCCACTGATTGACGGGATTATCAGCAAGGAAAAGTGCTGTGCCCTCATGAAAGAAATAGAGGCATTTCCAAAGAACTGGAAGGATGTCGCCAGATTAAAAATGATTGAAGGCCGGCCAACCGATGAGGTGTGCCGTATTCTGAACATTTCAGAAAAGGCTTGCTACTCAAGGGTTAGCCGGATTCGTAAGTATTTGGAAAAGCTTCTCAATGATGAGAACTGGCCGTAATGGCCGCTGCGCGGACGGCTTCCGGATTATTACCGGGAGCCGGTGCAGGATTCAATTAAATCAATAATGGTGTCCACGGCGTTGCTCAGCTTACTCTGTTGCATGGCCGCGATGTAGTTTGCGCGGTCTCTGTAGAGAGCGGTGACCGCTTCGTAGAGGGAGTCCTCCGTGATGGCCTCCTCCTCCAGAACTTTGCTGAAGCCCTGCTTGGCAAAGGAGTTGGCGTTGAGGATCTGATCGCCGCGGCTTGCGGCTGCGGACAGCGGAATCAGCAGGTTTGGTTTGCGCAGAGCCAGGATCTCGCAGATGGAGTTGGCGCCTGCCCGTGAAACCACAAGATCTGCCGCTGCAAACAGGTGCCTGAGCGGTGCATCCACATACTCATACTGTACATATCCGGCGGTGCCAATCAGACTCTCGTCCAGATTGCCTTTTCCGCAGATATGTATCATCTGGAAGTCAGGCAGCAGGCGTGGCAGTATTTTGCGGACGGCATTGTTGACGGTGACAGAGCCCAGGCTCCCACCGATTACCAGGATAATCGGTTTGTCGGCGGAGAGATGCGTGTAGGACAGACCGGATAAGCGGTCACCCTGAAGCAGTTCCGCGCGGATGGGAGATCCGGTGAGCACAGCCTTATCGGCTGGCAGGTATTTTAAGGTCTCAGGGAAATTACAGCAGACCTTTGCGGCCGAAGGTATACAAATTTTATTGGCTAATCCCGGCGTCATATCCGATTCGTGTATGATGGTGGGGATTTTATAGTGCTTGGCGGCGAGTACAACCGGGACCGCCACGAAGCCTCCTTTGGAGAAGACAACATCCGGTTTGTAGCGCTTCATCAGCGATAAGGCCTCCGTGTAGCCCTTCAGGACGCGGAATGGATCGGTGAAATTCTTTATATCGAAATAGCGGCGCAGCTTGCCGGAGGAGATACCGTCATAGGGAACCCCGGCGCTCTCGATGAGCTTGCGCTCGATGCCCTGGTAAGAACCGATGTAGTGGATTTCATAGCCGAGATCTCTCAGAGAGGGGATCATCGCCAGGTTAGGCGTTACATGGCCTGCGGTGCCGCCGCCGGTCAATATGATTTTTTTCATACAAACCTCCTAAAAAATTTTGCATGTTACGAGGAAAACGACCGTTTCATGCGTTATATTACTATAGTAAGCGTAAAATCTAAAAAGTCAACCCCAAAGGAAAAGGGAAGTAACGGATAATTTTATAGACAGAGGTGCCTTGTGGATAGAGAGGATAAAGATTCAATTCAGAATGATTATATTGACAAGCTGCTCCAAAAAATTTATGGATACACGGACGAGCAGATCTTAAAAGACTTCGAGGAAGCGGAGAAGGACGACGATTCCTACCCGGATTTTCCAGTATACCCCGACGAGTTCGACCGAATCTGGGAGGACATCCAGGCCGAGCGCGCAACGCGCACGGAAAACAAGCCCGAGAAGGAGGAAGAGGAGGGAACCGCAGCCACTGTGGTCGAGCTTCCGCGAAAGGCTCGGAAAATCAGATGGAAGAGGGTGGCGATTGCTGGGGTTGCAGCTTGTCTGGTGACGTTGAGCGTGTGTTTTGTGGCGGTGGGGAAGAAGTCGTATTTTTATAGGGAGAGGGAAAAGAATAGCATAGGTAATAATGTGATTTTTAATAATGATAGTTTAACAATATCAGTTAATGATCAGGAGGCGGCATACAACGCAATCGAAGAAAAGTTAGGTAAGCCCTTGAGACTAGGCTATATACCGTCCGACTTAAAGTTTGATGAGTTAGAAATAGATGATAGGCAGGCAATAATAAAATTTTCATATAAAGATAATATTGTGTATTTTTGCCAATCTAAAGATCAAACAGAGGCTTCTAACGGTTTGAAATCTGATGGAAAAAAGTTGAAAAATGTAACCAATAAATGGTTAAATAAAGAAATTACTATAAAAGAGGAGGGTATGGAAAATGGCCAGAATCGTTATGAAGCGCGTTTTTTTTATAAAGATATAAATTGTTGGATTTATGGAACTATAGAAGAAAATGAATTTACTAAGATAGTTGAACGCATAACTTACTAAGGAGAAGAAGAGTATGAAAATAAAAAGGACTTTAATAAGTGCTATTATCATTACTATGTCATTAAATTTTAATGCTTTCGCGCATCCAATTGATGTAGGCAATTATACTTCTGTAGATACAGTTTCGAAGTTACTACCTTTAAATGTAAAAAGTAGTAGAAGTTATGTGACAAATGCGTTAAGGGGAGTTTTTTTTGCGGCAGGTGAACTAACTATTTTAAATGATGAAGGTAGAGTAAGAGCTGTAGCAAAAGGGTATATGGTTCAGCCAGTTGATGAAGTTTATATGACCATATATGTAGATCGCTTAGAGAATAATGTATGGCATCAAGTCGCTTATTATGATTTTGAGTTTTTTGCAGAGGACTATCCAGATGGTTTGCTTGAACCAGGAGTTGATTTTACTATAAAAGATCAACCAGCGGGGTATTATTATAGGCTTAGAGGTTCTTATTCTGCTATTAAAGATGGTGCGATGGAAGGATTTGGTCCTGTAACAGAAGGCATTCTTATTGAATAATTTAACTATCTTACTAGATTCTTACTATAAACAGGTAGAACTTAATATCTTATCATAACTCCAAAAGGGACCCAGAATCCTCTCCACCAACGAGATTTTTCTGAGTCCCCTTTTTCCCTATTTACATCCCCTTAAACTGCTTCAACGCCCGAGCCAACTGATCCGGGCAGGAGGTCGGTCTGGGGCCGCACTGGATTCCGTCCAGGCGGCGGATTGCCTCGTCCACGTCCATGCCTTCCACCAGGCGTGCAACGCCCTGGGTGTTGCCGGAGCAGCCGCCGATGAAGCGGACGTTTGTCAATTTATTGTCCTCTACCTCGAAGGTGATCTCCTGAGAACAGACTCCTTTTGTTTTATAACGCATATGTGATGCCTCCTGAAAATTATGTTCATGATCGATTATATTCGCTAAGCGGCTGAAATGTCAAGCCAGACAGGCGTTGACAAGCTAAAAATTTCAAAAACGATTTGTCCTTGAAAACTTTTTGCGTTCCGCTATAATAAGGATAGCCCTTTTTAAAGGATGAGAGACAGAGAGAGATGAAGGAGGACGAATATGCTTGGAATTATCGGGGCCATGGACGAGGAAGTGGCTAAGATTAAAGAGAAACTGTCCGGCGTGCAGGTGGAGACCACCGCAGGCATGGATTTTTACAGGGGAACCCTTGACGGCCGGGAGGTGGTTGTGGTGCGCTCCGGGATCGGAAAGGTGAATGCGGCCATGTGCACCCAGGTGCTGGCGGACAAGTACCATGTCAGCGCCATCGTGAACACCGGGATTGCGGGTTCCTTAAACGCGAAGATTGATATCGGGGATATTGTACTTTCCAGCGATGCGCTTCAGCATGACGTGGATGCCACCTGCTTTGGCTACGGAGTTGGTGAGATTCCGCGCGTGGGTACGCTGGCGTTTGCGGCGGATCAGAAATTGATTGATCTGGCGCTTGCCTGCTGTGCGGATGTAAATCCGGATATCCACACACACGTGGGGCGGGTGCTCAGCGGGGACCAGTTTATCTCGGATAAGGATAAGAAGGATTGGCTGATCAGCACCTTTGACGGCTACTGCACGGAGATGGAGGGCGCGGCGATCGCTCAGGCTTCCTATTTAAATGGGATTCCATTCCTGATTATCCGGGCGATCTCCGACAAGGCGGACAACAGCGCGGCCGTGGACTACGATACGTTTGAGGCGCAGGCAATTATCCACTCTGTGAATCTGATGACCGAGATGATTCGCCGTTATGAGGGCTAGAAGGGCTCCAAACGGCGGTTCAGAATCGATTTATAGGAGAATTTGACGAACGATTCTAGGCTCTCTCAACTTCCCAAATGAAAAATCCCTGGTTATAATGTAGGAGCAACATAACCACGGAACAAATTCCGGGAAGAAAGGGGAGCTTTTAATTATGATGAGTTTTTTACAAACAGGGAAGGCACTGTATGTGCTGGCAGCGATCTGCCTGGCAGGAATCTTTACCAGACTGATGGCGGGAAGCTTCTACAAACGATTAATTAAAGAGAGTACCAATCTGTCACTTACCAAGAACAAATGCCTGAGGGCGCTGCGCCAAAACGCGGAGGATACATATCGGATCAATCAAGGAATGAACAATACCAGAGTTTATCTGGAGCGCCAGATGTACAGCATGCGCATGATGGGCATGTCCATCCGCGGGTTGGACAACCTGTCCGGACAGCTGACACTGCTCTGCTTCCTCGCAGGCGGCGCGGCGGCTTTTATGTCCTACTGGTATAGAAGCGATAACTACTATATTGTACTGTACGGAACCGTGGGAATCCTCAGCGGAATGCTCACCATGCTGATCGACTACGGAGTGAATCTGGATTCCAGAAAACAACAGCTGCTGACCTGCCTGCAGGATCATATGGAGAACGTGATGTGGCCCAGAATGTCCCGGGAGGGGACGCCGGATCATGTGGCGGCAGTGATGGAGGAGGAGCGCAGGGAAGCGTCCCCGGTGCGTTCCATCGGAAGAGAGCGCAGGGCAGGCAACAGGCGGGGCCTGGAACAAACGGCAGCCAGCCGGGAAAAGGTGAAGGAAGCGGCCAAGAACGCGGAGAACCAAAGTTCTGGTGAAAATTGGCTCCAGGACTTGAATCCGGAGCAAAAACGGGTGTTGGGAGAGTTGTTAAAGGAGTTTATTTCATAGCCTGCGGGCATGAGGGAGAGAGCTGATGGCATTTTTTGCCTGAACATATCGCAATTGAAATGAGAATATGCTATAATGAGAGCAGTTAGCCAGGATGGCCTGCTGCTGCGCAGTGCCGAATCGCCCCGGGGCGGTCCGCACATGCCTAAATAAATTAGCGGACGTGTACCTGGCAGCCAGGGCAAGGGTTCGCATGACATAGATCCATGGGACAGGCCCATGAACATACAAAAAGGAGAGCGAAAGTTATGGGAAAAGAAGTAACGTTTGACTATTCCAGAGCGGCAGGTTTTGTTTCCGCTGAGGAGATGGCTAATTTTAAGACCACTGTGATGACAGCGAAAGAAACGCTGATCAATAAGACCGGCGCCGGCAATGATTTCCTGGGATGGATCGATCTGCCGGTAGACTATGATAAGGATGAATTCGCCAGAATTAAGAAGGCTGCCGCAAAGATTCAGAGCGACTCCGACGTGCTGCTGGTAGTGGGCATCGGCGGCTCCTACTTGGGAGCGAGAGCGGCCATTGAATTCTTATCTCACAGCTTTTATAATGTGCTGCCGAAGGGCGTCAGAAAGACCCCTGAGATTTACTTTGTGGGAAACAGCATCAGCAGCAAATATATCCATGATTTGCAGCAGGTTCTGGAAGGAAAAGATTTTTCCATCAATATTATTTCCAAGTCCGGCACCACCACGGAGCCGGCGATCGCCTTCCGCGTGTTTAAGGAAATGCTGGTAAACAAGTATGGCAAAGAGGAGGCCAGCAAGCGTATCTACGCAACGACCGACAAAGCGCGGGGCGCGCTTAAGAACCTGGCGGACCAGGAAGGTTATGAGGAATTCGTCGTACCGGACGATGTGGGCGGACGTTATTCCGTGCTCACCGCCGTAGGCCTTCTGCCCATCGCAGTCAGCGGAGCTGACATTGATAAGCTGATGGAGGGCGCGGCATCCGGTAGAAAGAAAGCGTTGGAGCAGCCCTATGAGGCCAACGCGGCGCTGCAGTATGCGGCAGTCCGCAATATCCTGCTGCGCAAGGGCAAACAGGTGGAGATCACTGCAAACTATGAGCCCAGCCTGCATTATGTTTCCGAGTGGTGGAAACAGCTGTTCGGGGAGAGTGAAGGAAAGGACCACAGAGGTATCCTACCGGCATCCGTTGACCTGACCACTGATCTGCATTCCATGGGGCAGTTCATTCAGGACGGCGCACGGATCATGTTTGAGACCGTGATCAATGTGGAGGAGTCCCCTGCTGAGATCCTGCTTCAGAAAGAAGAGATTGATACCGACGGCATGAACTACCTGGCAGGCAAGAGCGTCGATTTTGTAAACAAGAGCGCCATGAACGGCACCATCCTGGCACACACAGACGGGGATGTCCCGAATCTGATGGTTACCGTTCCGGAGCAGAACGAGTTTTATCTGGGCGAGCTGTTCTATTTCTATGAGTTCGCCTGCGGTGTAAGCGGCTATATTCTGGGCATCAACCCGTTCAATCAGCCCGGCGTTGAGAGCTACAAGCGGAATATGTTTGCACTTTTGGGCAAGCCCGGATATGAGGAGCAGAGAGAGGCCCTGTTAAAGAGACTGTAAGCCAAGAGCTGGATATAGAAAATTTCATAATAAAGCCGCCCCGGATTTTTCTCAGGCTACCGGGGCGGCTTTTTCGTTGATTGAACAGTTATTCTTCGATCACCTGTATCTCCAGAAAATCAAAATCGATGGTCTCGATAAAGCTGTCCTGGTTAAAACGGGCCTTGTCGTGGAGCTGAAACTCACGGACCGTGGCGTCCAGCCAGAGCGGCTTCTGGAGGTCGAACTCATAGCAGATATTGTCCAGAGCCTGGAATACCATCTGAGTCCGGGTCAGTGAGTAGTCTCCGATGCAGACCACCGTATCCCGAATCAAGTGATTGTCTTTCATAAGTTTTCCCCACATTCTGAACATAAGCATCCGCCTTTCTGTCATCATAAATGCCGGATGGAATCCGGAACACACTCAAGGTTTACTATATCGGATTTTGCCCCAAAAGTAAAGAAGTATTACTTGCCCGCACCTAATATTTGTAGTAAGCTATACTTAGTCTTTTAACAGAGTTTAAGGAAAAATACTGGAGGAAAAAGGCATGGGACAGGCTATTACGGATTATGTGAAATTTCTGGCGGATGCCAGGGATGCGATAGATTGTCTGAACTGTGACCAGAATACGTTTGATCAACTGGCGGCAGAGGAGAAAAAACTGGAGCGTGAGCTGGAGGCGGCGAAGAAGGCGGTCGCGGACACCATCGCTCAGACCACAAAAAAGCGCATGGATGAGATCAGCAGCGACTATGACAGCGAGATCGGAAAGGGTCAGGACCGGTTAAAGAAGGCCAGAGCCAAGCGCGAGAAGGAAAAGAGCCGGGGCATGAAGGAGCGCATCGCCGACGAGACCAGCGAGCTGCGGGACCACAACCGGGAGCTGCGGCTTCAGATGCGCACACTGTTCCAGAAGGAGCGGGTGCCTGCGTTCTGCAATACCGGTTTTTACTATGCACTGTTTTACCCCAGGGGGTTTAAGGAGTTTCTGATCTTCTTCATATCCATTCTGATCTGTTTCCTGGCGATTCCCTGCGGCATCTATTTTCTGATTCCCAAGCGGCAGATGTGGTACCTGGTGGCGGTCTATTTTATTGATGTGGTGATCTTCGGCGGACTCTATGTGGCCGTCAGCAACCGCACCCAAATGCGCTATCACGAGGCGCTGAAACGGGGACGCCAGATCCGCAATACCATCCGCGGCAACGATAAAAAGATCCGCGTGATCACGCACACCATCCAGAAGGACGGCAACGAGGATGTCTATGACCTGGAGAAGTACGACGACGAGATCGCGGTCATTCAGCTGGAGCTGGAGGAGATCACGGAGCGCAAAAAGGATGCGATAAACACCTTCGAGACCGTGACAAAGACGATCATTGCCGACGAGATCACGGGGAACAACCAGGCGAAGCTGGACGACCTGGAAGCCCGGCACAGGGAGGCGCTTCAGTCCGCGCGGGAGCTGGAGGCAAAGATAAAAGAGCAGCGGATCCACATCACGGACACCTACGGGCCGTATCTGGGGCGGGAATTTTTGCAGCCGGAGAAGCTCTCGGAGCTGTCCAAGCTGATCCAGTCCGGGCAGGCGTCAAACCTTTCGGAGGCAATTGAACTTTACAAAAAAATTTAAATGATGCCGCAGGGCCGGGTGTGTAATCTGGCTCTGCGGTATTTTTTGATGTATGAACTGGGGGCGGCCCCCCTCATGTAATGACATAAAGATTTAAGATAATGGTAAAAAATTCCGCGGAGATATCTGTTAATATTAAATCAGAGCAAATGAAGTTAAACTTATGTATGGGAGGAAGGCAGATGAAAAGACATGCTTGGAGGAACCTGTTGATCGCAGCGGCGGCGCTTATTGTAGTCATCTCGGCCGGAGCCTGCGCGGGCGGCGCACCTGCCGGAACCCAGACGCAGGAGACGGCCGCTAAGTCGGATGAAACCGTGTCAGATGGGGGCCAAAGCGGGGAGACTAAGGCGGAAGTCCCCGGCCAGTCTCAGTCCCAGTCCCAGGCAGAGACCGGGACCGGCGGGGACCTGGTGGATGGCTACCAGCTGATCCGGGACTATGGTCTCTGCGGGCCCGGAAATAAAACCGCCTATCAGCTGCCCTACTCCGGCCGGCCAACCGTGGAGGAGGACGGCGTGCGAGCCACACTGTCAGCCGCCGTGTACCTGGACGGGGAGTGGCGGTTTCAGGTTGCCCTGGAGGATCACACAGCCAAGCTTGTGACTCCGGAGGAGGCGGAGAAGATCAAAGCCCAGGGCGAGGAAAACCGAAAACTTCAGGAGGAGGGCAAAACGCCGCACTGGGATGAGAGCTACTTCACCGTTGACGAGGAGAAGTCGGTGTACGGCCGGAGCGCTTACGAGCAGCGGATCGACTCCGAAGGCAAGGCAGGGCAGCAGTGGGAGTTCAAGCTCCGCGTGACCGGAAGCGGTATCCCGGAGGCCGGGTACTCCGTCAACGGGGGGACGACCGGCAACGATTACGCGAAGGTGCCGGAGGGAGGCCCCGCGCTCAAGTTCACGGAGGTCCGTATCAAAAAGAAGGTTCTGTCCACGGGACGGCCGGAGGGGACCTACGCGATGCATATTCCAGGCATCAAGCAGCCCTTGGAGTTCACCCTGGAACCGGCGCAGGTCTATGAGAGCCCGGAACAGCTTCCCGGCGTGCGGGAGATGGCGGACCAGTGGATCTGGGCGGAAGGGGAGCTGGACGATGAGATGGTCAAGGTTTCCGTGTTTTCCTGGCCCAAGGACGAGTCCAGAAGCTATCGCACGTGGATCCGGGAGATGAGTCTGGAGGCCTCGCAGGGCGGGGGTGCGCAAACGGAAAGTGCCAAAAAGGCGGGAGCTGCAGAGCTCTGCCGGTTTCTCCCGGGAGCTGCCATGCAGCGGGATGGGGAGCCGCTGACAGAGCTTGGTGGGCGGCAGCCGGTATTTTACGGCGGATTTGCCCTCCCGGACTCACCGGATAAGGCGTCCTACACGTTTACCATAACGGACCCGCTGGTGAACAGCATGGAGGATTCACAGCTGATCCGGCTTCCGGTCTCGGAGGAGCCCCAGACCTCGGACCAGGAGATCCACTTTGCGGAGAGCACCATCCGTCTGACAGAGTATGAGCGGCTGAAGGATCCGGTGCTGTTCGGCTACATCGACGAAAAAGAGGATCTGCGCCCGGTGGTATCGGTGAAGACCGAGACGGAGAACCGGAAGCCGGGCTGGGAGCTGATTGGAATCGCGGGACACACGCCGGGGGATGAGCCGTACACGCTGGGAATCATGCCAAAGTACACATTTGATGAGAAGGCTATGAGGCCGTCCGGCGTCGAGGGATTTCAGGTGTACTGTGAGGAGGGGGACCAGGAGGTGGAAGTATATCTCCAGAATCCCCAGTACGTAGTTTACGGGGAGTTTACACTTCCGGTTGTGATGGAGGGACAGGAGAATGAGTGAACGCGTGTATGAATTTTCGTTCAGCCGCATGGATCTGCCTCGCCTGGAGCGCTGCTTTGAGGAGCGCGCAGGGAAGGGGAAAATGATCACCCGCCTGAGCGGAGGCCTGGGAAACGGCGTGTTTGAGGATGTATTTGAGAGAAAATACCATTTCTGTGTGAGGCCCTACGACCGCCTGCTGGATGACGGCGCGCTGCGCTCGGAGGAGTTTGCGCAGTTTAAGAAGGAGTTTGAGGAGCGCGGCTGGACCTTCCAGTGCGGGCTCATGAATCTGGCTGTGTTTTACAGCAAGGACGACGAGCGGCCCCCGGAGCCGGATATCCCCTGGGAGAAGCAGCGGGAACGCCTGTTGGGCGTGACGGAGAGGGCAGAGCTGCGGTTTGTAGCTTCAGAGATGCTTTTGTATATTGTGTGCGTCGGTATGATTGTATACACATTTTTGACATCGAGGAATCGACTGTACATTGAGATTGGAAGGGCGGTGCCGGCATTCTGGGTGATTTTCCTGGCGGCCGGCCTGGTGATCTTTACGACAACCATAGCGTTCCACGTGCTCCCCCACTGCCAGATGCGCCGCACACTGCGCCTGGGAGAGCGCAGCCCGGAAATTCTGCCCTTCTGGGACCGCCTGACCTGCTTCTGTGTGAACATGGTGGCGTTCACCGTGCTGCAGGTCATAAGCGCCTGGTATGAGGGATGGAGAGGAACCATGACAATATGCACACTGCTGATTGTGCTGGTGTGCGCGGTTCTGGTCCTGCGGATCAACACATACAAAAAGGCCAAGCCGCACAAGTGGGAGGTTTACTCCCGCCAGCTCGGCGTGGCCCTGGTGGTTCTGTTTGCGTTTGCGATTACCGTACCATTTTAACCGGCGTTAGGATTTCCTAAATCTCAACCAGATGATAGGGAATCTGGTTTGCGGTCAGAAGCTGCGCCTCCCGCTGGTGGCAGGTGAATATGATAATCTGGCTGTGGTAGGCGCTCACCAGCCATTTGAGCGCGGTCTTTAACCGCTCGTCGTCGTACAGCACAAAGCTGTCGTCGAAGATGAGGGGCATGGTGTCCCGGCCGTTCTGGACCAGCTTGGCGGCGGCCAGGCGGACGGCCAGATAGATCTGGTCCATGGTGCCGCTGCTGACCTGCTCGATGGGAACCAGCCTGGAGGGCGTGTTCATAAAGATATTTAGGTTCTCATCGATGCTCATACTGTTGTAGATTCCACCGGTTATGCCTCCGATCAGCTCGGAGGCTGTTTTATTTAAGTAGAGTCCGAAGGAGTCGCGGATGGAGGTGGACAGCGTGGTCATGGTGTCCTGGGCCAGGTCGATGGCGTCCAGCTCCTGCTGCACCCGCTCGTTCTCCGCCAAGGTGCGCTTTAACGCCTCGGCCTGAGTCTTGCAGGAGGCCAGGTGCTCCAGCTTTTTTTCCAGCTCCCACTGGATGCGCTGCTGCTGCTCGATCTCCCCGCTGCAGGCTTCCTCCTGCTGCTGAAGCTGCGCGATCTCCTGGGACAGCTTCTGTAGGGTCTCCTCCGATTGGTCGATGGCCCCGCACAGTCTTAAGAATTCGCCCATCCGCAGCTCAAAGGCGGACATGGCCTCCTGAGACACGGAGGAATCGCCCAGATGGCGGGCGAAAATTTCCTGGAGCAGCCGTGTGCTGGCGTCCAGCTCCTTGCGGTAGCGCCGCCCGCGGCCCAGCTGCAGGAGGCCCAGCACAAGAAATACCACGCCCATGCTTCCGAGACTGCCCATGGCGATGGGGAGGGAAACGGGCAGGTAGACCAGCACCTCGGGAATTTGCCCCAGCATGCCGGCGCCCACCAGGCAGACAGCCGCCAGAAGGAGGGACAACACAGCCCAAACCTTTAAGGATTTTCTGCTGCACGCCGCCAGGGCGTTCTGATAGTCGGTATAGAGCTTGCTGGTGTCCTCCATGTATTTTGTGATGGAGTCCTTGTCCGTAAACTGGCTTCCCGCCAAAACCTGGCGGCCCCTTGCCGCCTTCTGGAGCAGGTTTTCCTTCTCCAGCTGCTTCTCCTCTAACTGCTGCCGGAGCTGGGACTTCCTGCTGCGGAAGCTCACCAGCTGGTTGGCATACTCCGGGGAGGAGATTTCCTGCTCCAGCTTGCGGATCTCGCTGAGCAGGGTGGTGTAGTTAAGCGCCGCCTGGGGCACCAGCTGTGCCTCCAGCTCCCGGCGCTGGTTTTTTAGGTAGGCGCTGGCCTTGGTGATGTTGAGCGCGATGCTGCCGGAGGTGTTTAAGTTGGCGATATAGTTGCGCAGCTCCGCCACCATGCCGCCGTCCGTGGCGCATTTTAGCTGGCCGATGCTGATGGTGTTGTTGTAGGCGGTCTCGGTCAGGCCGCAGCGCAGCTGGTCCAGCAGGGCCTTGGTGGGCTCCACCTCCCGGCCAAGCGTCTCGTTCACGATGGTCAGCTCCTTGCTCTTCTTCTGGAACCGGCGCTCGATGCGGTAGATTTCCCCCTCGCTCTCCAGGCGCAGCCAGCCCTCGTAGGTGCCGCTGCCCGCCCAGGGCTCATATTTGTTGTAAAGATCGTTTTTCGAGGCCCGCCCGCGCTGCTTCTCGATGCCGAAGAGCATCCCGCGGATGAAGGTGTGCAGGGTAGATTTTCCGGCCTCATTCTTGCCGTACACCACGTTTAAGCCGTCCGAAAAGGTGACGTCCTGGTTGTGGAATTTTCCGAAGCCGCTGATGTGAAGATTTAATAATTTCATTTCCGTCAGCTCCTTTCGTCCGTGGTGTGCAGCAGGGCGTTAACCCCGTAGTACAGGGCTTTTTTCTCCACCGGGCTCATGTCCTCCTTCTGGAGGGCCTGGATGAAGAAGCCGATCATGTCGCTGGGGTGCTCCGCAAACAGTGCGGAGAAATCGTACTGGGGCTCCGAGGCGTCCAAAATCTCGCAGATCCGGTACTGTCCCGCCAGCTGCTCCAGGTCAAACTCAATCTCAGGGTCCCGCATACCCTTTATGCGGAAGCGGTAGATGTTCTGCTCGCCCCGGTTCTCGATCTCCTTGGAGATCCGGGCCGACAGCTCCATGTTGGTGGTGTCCTTGGTGACGTTCACGGCCAGGGGTATGTACTGGACCTGGGCCATGGGCACGAAGGCCAGATTCGTGACCTTCTTGGTCACCGGGTGGATCTCACCGGTGTAAAAGCCGTGGGGGCCGGTCTCCGTCATGTCTAAGGGCTCGGGGGAGCCGCAGTAGGCCATCTTTTTTTCCGCCAGCACCCGGGGCTTGTGGATGTGCCCCAGGGCGATGTAGGAGAACGGAGACAGCTCCAGGCTGTTGAAGTTGATGGGGAGATGGGCGGGGTCGCCCCCGTGGGCCATCAGTATCTGGATGCGGCTGTTTAGAGGCACCTGGATGTCCTCCAGCCGCGGCTCCTTGATCTCCGTGGTGTGGTAGCTGAAGCCGTACACCTCGGTGTTGATATCTTCAAAGTAGACGGAGGTCAGAGTTTCATCCATCAGCCAGGTGACGTTGGGACTCCAGGTAAAGCTTAAGAGCGCGGAGTTGCTGCGGATCTTGTCGTGGTTTCCGGCGATCAGGATCACCTTGACACCCGGTATGGTAGAGAACAGATAATTGACCTCCTTCAGGTCCTTCATGAGAGGCTGACGGTGGAACAGGTCTCCGGAGATGAACATGCAGTCCACATCCAGTTCTTTTGCTTTTTCTACAATTTTTCGGAAGGTGTCTTTCACGGCCTGAGCACGTTCTTTCGCCCAGGGCTTATCTGCATCCGGGCACATGCCCCAGTGGATATCCCCTGTGTGGATGAATTTCATAGCGAATCGTATCCTCCTAATGTTTACGGCTTCTTACAGCTCGCAGTTGTTCACCGTTCTCGGGAACGGGATCACGTCGCGGATGTTGGTCATGCCGGTCAGGTACATCACGCAGCGCTCGAAGCCCAGGCCGAATCCGGCGTGGCGGTTGGAGCCGTATTTTCTGAGATCCAGATAGAACTGGTAGTCCTCCTTGTTGAGACCCAGCTCGTCCATGCGGGCAACCAGAAGGTCGTAGTTGTCCTCTCTCTGGCTTCCGCCGATGATCTCGCCGATTCCGGGCACCAGGCAGTCCACGGCCGCCACGGTCTTGCCGTCGGGGTTCATTTTCATATAGAAGGCTTTGATCTCCTTCGGGTAGTCGGTCACGAACACGGGCTTCTTGAACACCTGCTCGGTCAGATAGCGCTCGTGCTCCGTCTGTAAGTCGCAGCCCCAGGATACCTTGTAGTCGAACTGGTCGTTGTGCTCCTCTAAGATCTTCACGGCGTCGGTGTAGGTGATGTGTCCGAACTCGGACTCCAGCACGTTCTTTAAGCGGTCGAGCAGCCCCTTGTCCACGAACTGGTTGAAGAAGTTCATCTCCGCGGGAGCGTTCTCGAGCACGTAGCGGATTACATATTTGAGCAGTCCCTCAGCCAGGCGCATGTCGTCGTCCAGATCCGCGAAGGCCATCTCGGGCTCGATCATCCAGAACTCAGCCGCATGGCGCGGGGTGTTGGAGTTCTCGGCGCGGAAGGTGGGGCCGAAGGTGTAAACGTTGCGGAAGGCCATGGCGTAGGTCTCCACGTTCAGCTGTCCGCTGACGGTTAAGTTGGTGGGCTTTCCGAAGAAGTCCTGGCTGTAGTCCACCTTGCCGTCCTCGGTCTTCGGGATGTCGTTTAAGTCCATGGTGGTCACCTGGAACATCTCTCCGGCGCCCTCGCAGTCGCTGCCGGTGATGAGCGGCGTGTGCACATAGACGAAGTTGCGGTCCTGGAAGTACTGGTGGATCGCGTAGGCGATCAGGGAGCGCACGCGGAACACTGCCTGGAAGGTGTTGGTTCTGGGGCGCAGGTGGGAGATGGTCCGCAGGTACTCAAACGAGTGGCGCTTCTTCTGAAGGGGGAAGTCCGGCGCGGAGGTTCCCTCCACAACCACCTCGGTGGCCTGGATCTCGAAGGGCTGCTTGGCCTCGGGGGTCGCAACCAGGGTTCCGGTCACGATCAGAGCGGTTCCCACGTTCAGCTTGTTGATTTCAGCAAAATTCGGCAGATTGTCGTGGTATACCACCTGCAGGGGCTCAAAATAAGAGCCGTCGCTGACCACAATAAAACCGAAGGCTTTGGAGTCGCGCAGGCTGCGGATCCACCCGCCGATGGTGATCTCCTTGTCGAGATACGCCTCAGGGGTCTTATAGAGTTCTTTTACAGTAACCAAATCCATAGTTGAAATTCTCCTTTTCGTGCATATTGCATACTATATTAATCATAAACATATATAACGTGATTATATGATATTTCCCATAATGTTTCAAGGTTAATCTTGATTTGCGGGAATTTGCGGGGTCTGCGCATGAACACGGACAAGCCCGGACTGTGGCGGCAGCCAGGGGGCGGGGAGATGAACGGGACATCTTGGACGTGTAAAAATACAGTATACGAAGGGAGGGGAAGATATAGTGGTAAATATTGGAAGAAGACACAAGATATGGCGAGTGGTATTAAAATATGGCAGTTGAGGTAATAAATGTCGGAAAAATGACTAAAAACGGAGAAAAATATTTAAATATTTGTGTACTATTTATGAAGTTTGTGTTATAATTAAAATTACAAAAATTTCAACAGCAAGAGGTGATAACGTGATTAAGAAAGAAATGATTGCCATGCTTTTAGCTGGCGGACAGGGAAGTCGTCTTGGAGTTCTGACACAGAAGGTAGCCAAGCCGGCGGTATCTTTTGGGGGGAAGTACCGTATTATCGATTTCCCGCTCAGTAACTGCATCAATTCCGGCGTGGACACCGTCGGCGTATTGACGCAGTATCAGCCATTACGTTTGAACACCCATATTGGGATTGGTATCCCGTGGGACTTGGACCGCAATGTGGGCGGTGTGACCGTCCTGCCGCCCTACGAGCGCAGTAAGGGCAGCGATTGGTATACGGGAACTGCAAACGCAATTTATCAGAACTTGGAATATATGGAGAATTACAATCCGGATTACGTTTTAATTCTGTCCGGTGACCATATTTACAAGATGGACTATGAGGTTATGTTGGACTATCACAAGGCCAACAACGCCGATATCACCATTGCTGCTATGCCGGTTCCGATCGAGGAGGCCAGCCGTTTTGGTATCCTGATCACCGACGAATCCAATCGGATTACTGAATTCGAGGAGAAGCCCCCGGTTCCCAGAAGCAACCTGGCTTCCATGGGTATCTACATCTTCAGCTGGAAGGTCTTAAAGGAATCCCTTATCAAGATGAAGGACGAGCCCGGATGTGACTTCGGAAAACATATTATCCCCTACTGCCATGCCCGCGGTGACCGTATCTTTGCGTACGAGTACAACGGCTACTGGAAGGATGTGGGGACGCTCGGCTCCTACTGGGAGGCCAACATGGAGCTGATCGACATTATTCCCGAGTTCAACCTGTACGAGGAATACTGGCGTATCTACACCAAGAGCGATGTGATTCCGCCACAGTATGTGGACAGTGAGGCGAAGATTGAGCGCAGCATCATCGGCGAGGGCACAGAGATTCACGGCGACGTGATCAACTCCGTCATCGGAGCCGGTGTCACCATCGGCAAGGGTGCCGTGGTGCGCGATTCCATTATCATGCAGGGAAGCGTTGTGGGCGCGGGGAGCGAGGTAACCAAAGCCATTGTGGCTGAGAACGTACATATCGGCTCCGGCGTAAAGTTGGGCGTCGGCGATTATGCTCCCAGCACATATGATCAGAAGGTATATCAGTTCGACCTGGTGACCATCGGCGAGAATTCTGTAATTCCGGACGGCGTGCAGGTCGGCAAGAACACAGCGATAGCAGGCGAGACAACCGTAGGCGATTATCCTGACGGATTACTGGCAAGCGGAAATTACATTATAAAGGCAGGTGGCGCAAGATGAGAGCAATCGGTATCGTTTTAGCAGGTGGTAACAGCAAGAGGATGAGGGAACTCTCCAACAAGCGGGCGGTCGCTGCTATGCCGGTTGCGGGAAGCTACCGCAGCATCGACTTCGCCCTGAGCAATATGACCAATTCTCATATTCAGAATGTGGCCGTGTTTACACAGTACAATTCCAGGTCCTTAAACCTGCACTTGAGTTCCTCCAAGTGGTGGGATTTCGGACGTAAGCAGGGCGGACTTTATGTGTTTACCCCGTCCATTACGCCGGAGAACGGCGACTGGTACCGCGGAACCGCGGATGCGCTTTATCAGAACCTGACATTCTTAAAGAACAGCCATGAGCCCTACGTGGTGATCGCTGCGGGCGACGGCGTGTACAAGCTGGACTACAACAAGGTGTTGGAGTACCACATCGAGAAGAAGGCCGACATCACCGTGGTCTGCAAGGACATGGAGGACGGAACGGACGTAACCCGCTTCGGCTGCGTGAAGCTTAACGACGACGGCCGGATCACGGACTTCGAGGAGAAGCCCATGGCCTCCGACGCGACCACCATCTCCTGCGGCATCTATGTAATCCGCAGACGCCAGCTGATCGAGCTCTTGGAGCGCTGTGCGGCGGAGGACCGGTATGATCTGGTCAACGACATTTTAGTGCGCTACAAGAACTTAAAGCGCATCTACGCTTACAAGCTGGATGGCTACTGGAGCAATATTGCTTCCGTGGATTCCTACTATAAGACCAACATGGATTTCCTGAAGCCTGAGGTTCGGGACTACTTCTTTAAGCAGTATCCGGATATTTATACCAAGATTGACGACCTGCCCCCCGCGAAGTATAACCCGGGTGCAATCGTGCGCAACAGCCTGATCTCCAGCGGCTGTATCTTAAACGGGACCGTGGAGAACTCCATCCTCTTTAAGAAGGCATATGTGGGCAATAATTGTATTATCAAAAACTCCATTATCCTGAACGACGTCTACATTGGGGACAACACGGTGATCGAGAACTGTATCGTGGAGAGCCGCGATACGATCCGCGCCAACACCACCCACATTGGCACGCCGGAGAACATCAAGATCGTCGTGGAGAAGAATGAGAGGTATACGTTATAAGCCGCACTGGTCCGAGAGATGGCAACGCCCCGACCTGCCAGGCCGGGACGGCGGCGACGAAGGAAAAGACGGAAGGGGTATAAGAACATGCAGGTTACAGACGTGAGAGTGAGGCGGGTAGAAAAAGACGGAAAGATGAAGGCCATCGTTTCCATCACTCTTGACAATGAGTTTGTTATTCATGATATTAAGGTAATTGAGGGGGAAAAGGGTTTATTTATTGCAATGCCCAGCCGGAAGGCTGCGGACGGCGAGTACCGCGATATCGCACATCCGATCAACTCCGGGACAAGGGATATGATCCAGAGCATCATCTTAAACAAGTATGAGATGACGCTGCTGGAGAACGAGATGGCGGCGGAAGCGCTTGCATAGGGTAAATCCGACAAAACAGAATATTGAGTTTACAGGCGGCGCCGCGGAAGTCAATTCGCGGCGCCGCTTTTGCGCGATGGCCTGCAAATCTTAGCGATTTTGTAATTGCATCCGCCGCGGGAATCCGGTAAAATGGAAACTAATTGAGAGAAGGGGTGGCCGCAGAGCGGCCGGAGGATTGACAGTGACGGACAGTACATATATCGATAGCATGAATATATTGGGGTTGATCAGGAGGGCCTGCAACTGCGTGGATCCGCGGCTCATGGATCACGGTTTCCGCGTGGCGGGAATCACCAGACAGTTGATGGAGGCGAAGGGGGGATATTCGCCGAAGCAGGTGCGCGACATCTGCTTTTTGGCGCTGCTGCACGATGTGGGGGCGTACAAGACGGACGAGATCGCGCGGATTCTGCAGTTTGAGACGGAGCAGGCCCAGGACCACTCTCTCTACGGCTATCTGTTTATCCGCTATTTCTCGCCGCTTAAGGACCTGGCCGCGTGCGTTCTGCACCACCACACGCCGTGGAACATGCTGAAGGACATGGACGGGATTAGCGATGAGAACAAGGAGATCGCCCAGCTCTTGTACCTGGCGGACCGCATCGACATCGCACTCTTTTACGAGAAGTGCGGTTGGGAGGCGTGCAGGCAGCGGATCGGGAGATACCGGGGAATCCTGTTTGATCCCAACCTGGCGGACATGGCGCTTGATCCCTCGTTTTCGCCGCGGCTGCGCGAGCTGATCTGGGACGGGAGGGAGAGCTGGATCCGGGTGATAGATCAGCCCTACACGCCGGAGGAGATCCAGGATTACCTGATGATGCTGGTTTACACCATCGATTTTCGCAGCCGCCACACCGTGACCCACACCATCACCACCACCCGCGTCAGCTGGGAGCTCGCGGGGCTTTTGGGGCTGGATGACAAATACCGGCACCAGATTGCATACGGGGCGGTTCTCCACGACGTGGGGAAGGTGGGCATACCAGTGGAGATCCTGGAGTTTCCGGGCAAGCTGAGCCCTCAGGCCATGACGGTTATGCGGACCCACGTGGACATCGGAGAGCGGATTCTCGGGGAGGAGATCAGCGAGACGGTGCGAAGGATCGCGCTGCGCCACCACGAGAAGTTAGACGGTTCCGGATACCCGAGGGGGCTGGCGGCAAAGGAGCTGACCGTCGGGGAGCGCGTGGTCGCGGTTGCGGATATTGTCAGTGCGCTGACGGGCACCAGGAGCTACAAGGAGGCGTACTCCAGGGACCGGGTGACGGGAATTTTAGACGGGATGAAGCGGGATGGGCTGATCGACCCGACCGCTGTGGAGCTGTTTATCGGCCACTACGATGAGGTGATGGAACAGGCGGACCGCCAGTGTAGGCCGCTGCTTCTGCGGTACGAGCAGATTCAGGAGGAGTTCCGGACGATGTCCAGGCAGAGGCCGGGGGAGTGGTTGGAAGCGGCGGAGGGGACAGGCCCCCTGGTTTTTAGTTGATATACGATTGAGCGCGGAGGAAGCCGCCTCCCAGCCAAAATATGGATTGGCTGGGGGCGGCTTCCTCACGTTTTTCTATGTCGTTGCGATTACTGGGCGTCCATCTTGGCCAGGATGCTTCTGGCCACGCTGATTCCGTTGGCGCTGGCCTGCTGGAGGCCGCGGGTCACGGAGGCGCCGTCGCCGATGGCGCGCAGGCCGCGGATGCTGGTCTCAAAGTCGGAGTTGACCACCACCTTGTTGGAGTAGAATTTCACCTCCACGCCGTAGAGCAGGGTCTCGTCGCCGGCGATTCCGGGGGTGACCTTGTCCAGCGCCAGGAGCATCTCCTTGATGTCGGTCATGATGCGGTGCGGGAACACCAGGGACAGATCGCCGGGAACCGCGTCCTTCAGGGTCGGGATCAGGTTGTTGCGGCAGAGGCGCTCCTCGGTGGTGCGGCGGCCTCTCTGGAAGTCGCCGAAGGTCTGGACCATGATCCGGCCTCCGCAGAGCATGTTGGAGAGCTGGGCGATGTGCTTGCCGTACTCGATGGGCTCGTTGAAGGGCTTGGTGAAGTTCTTGCTCACCAGCAGCGCAAAGTTGGTGTTGTGTGTCTTGTATTCCTTGGACTTGTAGGCGTGGCCGTTGACCACGGCTAAGCCGTTCTCGTAGTACTCGGTGGCCACCTCGCCGGAGGGGTTGGTGCAGAAGGTGCGCACCTTGTCGTCGAAGGTGGGTGTGTAGTAGACCAGCTTGGCCTCGTAGAGGTTCTCGTTTAAGAACTTCATCACCTCGTCCCGGACCTCCACGCGCACGCCGATGTCCACGGTGCCCACGCGGGTCTCGATGCCGTGGTCACTGCAAATGTGGGAGAACCAGTCGGAGCCCTCGCGGCCGATGGCGGATACCACCTCCGGGGCGTAGTAAGTCTCGCCCTTGTCCGTGATGACGCCCTTCACCTGGTCGCCCTCGATGATGATGTCCTTCACCATGGTGTTGAACTCCATGTGGATTCCCTGGGCCAGCAGGTGCTCCTGCAGGCGGGTGTATATTTTGTAGCCCTCCTCCGTGCCCAGATGGCGGATGGGGCATTCGATCAGCTTTAGGTTGGCGGTGATGGCTTTGCGGCGGATCTCCTCGATCTCCTTCTGCTTGTCAACGCCGTAAACGTTGGTGTCCGCGCCGAACTTCAGGTAGATGTTGTCGGACTCCTTTAACAGCTCCACGGCCTTGTCGTAGCCCAGGATTTCCGGGAGATTACCGCCCACGTCCGGGGACAGGGACAGCTTGCCGTCGGAGAAGGCGCCCGCTCCTGCGAAGCCTGTGGTGATGGAGCAGGGCTTGCAGCCCACGCATACCTTGGTGGTGCGCTTGGGGCACACGCGTTTTTCGATGGGACGCCCTTTCTCGATCATCAGGATTTTCATGTCCGGTTTCTGGCGGATCAGCTCGTACGCACAGAAGATTCCGGAGGGGCCCGCGCCAATGATGATTACGTCAAAATTTGCAGGTGAATTCATAGTAAAGACTCCTTTCAGGTTGAGGGTTCTGTCTGGTTTTCTACGCATAAAAAAAACCAGTATACAAAATAGAAGCTTGTAGTCAACTATTCCGGTAGCTGGTAGAAACGTTCATCCGATTATGAACTTATACAGGCGTCACAACATGTTCAGTTTAGCATAGTTTATAAGGTTTCGCAAGTGTGGAAGACATTGTTTCACGTCTTTAGAAAAACTTGCGGAAATAGTTCGAAAATCGTTCTATATGTTAAGCTTTTTTCAAGGACTTCCGGGGCATGGCTGTGCTAAACTATTAACATAGAATGAAAAGTGGGACAAAAAATCCGGAAAGAGGGTGGCGAGATGAAGATGCTTAGAATGGTCCGCAGGATGCTTGCACTTATGGCTGTGGTGCTTGTGTGTTTCTGCGCGGTGATCGGTGTGAAGGGCTACCGCATGTACCGGCATGCCTTAAACGGCGTGAGCCTGGAGCAGCGGGTGGACGCCATCCGCGGAAAGGACGACTACACCACCTTCGAGGAGCTGCCGCCCATCTATGTGGACGCGGTTCTGTCGGTGGAGGACCACCGGTTTTACAGCCACCCGGGCATCGACGCCATCGCCATCGGGCGAGCTGTCTACAACGATTTAAAGGCCGGAGCCTTCGTGGAGGGCGGAAGCACCATCACGCAGCAGCTGGCCAAGAATCTGTATTTTTCCCAGGAAAAGGAAATGACCCGCAAGGTGGCGGAGATGTTCATGGCCTTTGACCTGGAGCGGCATTACAGCAAGGAGGAGATCCTGGAGCTGTACGTGAATACCATCTATTTCGGAAGCGGCTACTACAGTGTGGCGGATGCCAGCGAGGGCTACTTCGGCAAGGCGCCCTCCGAGATGACGGAGTACGAGAGCACACTGCTCGCCGGGATTCCCAACGCCCCGTCCGTGTACGCCCTGACGGCGAACCCGGATTTGGCGGCGCAGCGCCAGAGACAGGTGGTCCAGCGCATGGTAGCCTGCGGATATTACACGGAGGTGCAGGCGCAGGAGACGTTGGCGGCGGGGATGTGAGGAGCGAATGACAAAAAGTTAAAACGAGTGACAAATTCTGAGGAGACTAAAAAAACCGGTGGAGGAGCCGGTTTTTTTAATGGGAAAAATAGAAATTGTCACCAGGAAAAAAACTTGTCAATTTACAATATGACAGCAGAATGTTAGGGTAAATGTACAAGAAACGAGACGAAATGCAGCAAAGTAGACAATGGGAGAAATGAGACGATGAAAAAAATTAAAATTTTGCTGATCGGTATCGGAGGATATGGAAGCAACTACATAAAAGAGCTGACAGAAAAAAATGTCACATCGGCGGAGATTGAAGGAATCTGTGAGGTCATGCCGGAGGCGATTGCCGCGTACCCGGTGATTGAGGAGAAGACAATTCCGGTCTATCCGTCCCCGGAGGAGTTTTACCGGGAACACACCGCGGATCTGGCGATTATATCCACACCGATCCATCTCCACTATCATCAGATCACAACCTGCTTAAAAAACGGTTCCCACGTTTTGACGGAAAAGCCGGTCTGCACCTCGGTGGAGGGGGCCGGGCGGCTGATGGATTTAGAGCGGGAGACCGGGCGGTTCGTGTCGGTCGGCTATCAGCTGAATTACTCGGGCGATGTGCTGGCGCTGAAGAAGGACATTCTGGCCGGCAGGTTTGGAAAGCCTCTCTATATGAAAGCGCTGCACGCCATGAGCCGGGGCAGGAAGTACTACAATAGAAACAACTGGGCCGGGCGGATTGAGGTAAACGGGTGCATGGTCAATGACAGCCCGTTCAACAATGCGTGTGCCCACCAGTTTCAGAATATGACATTCCTGTTGGGCGGCGCCATGGACCGGGCGGCCGAGATTGCGGAGGTAAGAGCAGAGCTGTACCGGGCCAACGATCAGGTGGAGAATTTTGACACCGCGGCGGTCTGCGCGCTGACGGAAGGGCAGGTTTCGATCTGGTATTTTACAACCCACGCGCTGAGGGAGAAGAAGCTGGGGCCGGTTGCGGAGTACCACTTTGAAAATGCGACGGTCTTTTACGGAAAGGACTTCGGGGACGGCCCCGTGATGGAGTATGTGGCAGAGTTCCCGGACGGCAGCCGGTATTCCTACGCGTCGGTTCCCAAGGGGGAGCGCCTTCAGAAATTGTACGACGCCATTGACTGTATCTCCTCGGGTACTCACCCGGTGTGCACAATCCAGTGCGCAGTTCCCCATCTGGAGGTGGTAAGCCGTCTGGCAAAGCTGCCGATTCACCAGATTATGGAAGAAGAGCTGGAGCATGTGGAGGAGGACGGCGATCATTTCTGCCGGATCAGACACCTGAGCGATGTTTTTAAAAACTGTTACGAAAATCAGCGGATGCCCTCTGAACTGGGGATTCACTGGTAAAAAATTATAAAGGAGAAGTGAAATTATGAGAAAAAGGTTTTCAGCAAAACGTGTGACAGCGCTGGCGATGACAGCCGCGATGGCGGTGGCCTCCCTGTCAGGCTGCGGTTCCTCCGACAAACCGGCGGAGACGGCCAAGGCACCGGAGACAACGACTGCGGCTGCGGGGGGATCTGCGGAGAGCACGGCGGCCGGGACGGAGGCGCCCGCGTCGGATAAGCCGTATGAGGGCGTGAAGCTGACCTGGTGGACCAAGTTGAACGCCAACGTTTCTTCTACCTACCCGAACCTGGGCGATACACCCTGGGCGCAGTACGTGAAGGAAAAGACGGGCATCGAGGTGGAATTCATTCATCCCACCGTTGGCTCCGAGGACGAGGAGTTCTCCATCATGGTTGCCAGCGGCGAGTACCCGGATATTATTGAGCACAAGTGGACCTCATATCCCGGCGGACCCGGCGCTGCAATCAGCGACGGCGTGATCATCAACCTGGACGATGTGATGGCCAACAACGCGCCGAATTTCAGCAAGCTGATGAGCGAGCACCCGAGTGTGGCCAAGATGGTCAAGACTTCCGACGGCAGCTACTACTGCTTCCCGTTCTTAAGAGGCCTCGACGAGCCGAACATCACCCAGTTCAGCGCCGGAATGACGCTGCGCAAGGACGTGTTGGACGAGCTTAAAATGGATCTGCCGGAGACCATCGACGACTGGGATGCCGTGCTGAGAGCTTACAAGGATTACGGCTTTGAGGTTCCGTTCACAACCCGCAAGGAGTGGATGAGGGACGTGTGGTCACCGGGCTTTGACAACTGGGGCGACTTCTACGTGGAGGACGGCGTTGTAAAGCACGGCCTGATCGAGGACAGCAGAAAAGAGTTCCTGACCAAGATGAACGAGTGGTATAAGGACGGCCTGATCGACCGCGACTGGCTGGTGGCGGACAAATCCTCCAACCAGACCTACTTCACCACCGGAAAATCTGCGGCGGTGTACGCTCCGTTCGGCCAGGGCCTTGGACAGTACACTCAGATCATGCACGAGACGAACCCGGAGATCACCGGTGATTCCATCCGCTGCACCGTTCCGGTAACCTCCGTCAAGGGACAGAACGCAAAATTCTCCAAGATGAACCAGATTTACGACAAGTCCGGTGTGTCCGCGGCCATTTCCAGCCAGAGTGAGAACGTGGAGGCCGCTGCATGGCTGCTCGACTGGATGTACAGCGAGGAAGGAAATCTCTGCTGCAACTTCGGTATCGAGGGGCTGACCTACGAGATGAAGGACGGACAGCCGGTTTACACGGATGTGATCATGAAGAACCCGGACGGCATGTCCGTGGCAAACGCGCTGGCAGCGTACACCAGAGCCTCCACCTCCGGAGTCTGCGTGCAGGATCCGCGCTACATCGAGCAGTACTACGAGCAGGAGAACCAGAAGGAAGCCCTGGAGCTCAGCATGAAGACCGACATGGGCTCTCATTTCTTCCCGCCCACCAGCGTGGCCAGCGAGGACAGCGAGCAGTTTGCGGACATCATGAACAATGTGAAGACGCTGTCGGATGAGATGGAAGCCCAGTTTATCGCGGGCACGGTGTCTCTGGACGAGTGGGACAACTACATCAAGCAGTTAAAGGACTTTGGAATCGATGACGCGATCGCGATGATGCAGACTGCATATGACAACTACATGAGCAATTAATAACGGCCGAACGATGCTGCATCTGGAAGCGTACAGTTTTACGGCTTCCAGGTGCAGTGTTTTTTATGGCAAAAGGAGAGAAGAAGGGAACAGATATGGATAGGATGACAGAGCTGTTAGACAGGCTGGATTACCAGGTTCCGGGGCTTTTAAAAGCGGGAGAGCTTTACAGGGACAAGGACTACGAGGGCTGCATGGACGCGGTGGTGGAGCATTTCCGCACAAGGACCGCCCCGGTTTACCTCTTTGAGCGGTCGGAGATGGAAAAATTTAACGATCCGGAGGTTTTAAGGGAGGCCGAGGAGGTCATGAACCACAAGATCTATGGGCATGAGTTCCCGGGGGAGATCGAATGGTCTTTCAACCCTACGGCAGACACTTCCAGGGATAACGAATGGAGCTGGTCACTGTTTCGGCACATCTACTGGCAGCCCCTTGCCAGAGCGTATGTGATGACGGGCGATGAGCGCTACACCCGCGAATTTCTCCACCAGATGGAGGAGTTCGGCAAAAACTGGCCGGCCAAGCCCTTTATGGAGGACGACACATTTGAGACGAAGTTTAAGTTCCCTGGACATGCGTGGCGTACGATTGAGACGGCGATGAGAATTTACACGGTATGGCTTCCCTGTATGGAGGCGTTCCGCGGATCGAAGGAGTGGGGAAAACGGGAGTGGGTGCTGTTTTTGACGCAGATCTGTGACCACGCGGATTTCCTGATGGACCACTACAGCAACCACAACCGCTCCAGCAACTGGCTGACCATGGAGTCCGGGGCGCTTTTGCAGTGCGGGATCATGTTCCCGGAGATCCGCTCCGACTGGAAGATGACCGGATACCGCAGGGTGATGCACGAGGTCAAGTACTCCTTTGACAATGACGGAATCCACATGGAGCGGACGCCGATCTACCACATGGTGGCGGCGGGCGTCTACCTTCAGTGCCTGCGGCTGTGCAGGGCCAACCAGATCCCGGAGGCGCCCTACGCGCTGCCGACGCTTGAGAAGGCGGCACAATTCCTGCTCAGCCTGGTAAAACCGGATTTCTCGACGCCCATGATCGGGGACGCGGACCGGGTGGACCTGCTCGACAGACGGTGCGACACGTCCCTCTACGAGGGGATGAACCTCACCTTTAACCCCTGCGATTTAAACGAGATCCGCGCGTATTTCCAGATCATGTACGAGCTCACGGGCAGGGACGACTTCCTGTATCTGGCCACGGGCCGGAAGGAGGGGAGCGCTCCGAAAAACCGTAATTTTGCCTACAAGGACGCCGGGATCTATGTGATGCGCACCGGCTGGGGCCCGGAGGACAGCTATTTCCACGTTCACGGCGTACAGCTGGAGCGCGGGGAGCGGAGCACCCACTCTCACAATGACACCGGGCATCTGGAGCTGCACATTAAGGGCGAGGACATCCTGACGGACAGCGGGCGCTACATCTACAACAGCTCCTGCTGGAAGGACTGGAGACATTACTTCCTGTCGGCCAAGGCCCACAACACGCTGTACGTGGACGACCATGAGATGGGAACCGTGCCGGGAGTGACGCGTGTGCGGGGGGTCAGAACGTACTGTCACGGGTTTGAGGAGAATGAGAACTACCAGTTAATCGACATCTCACACAACGGATACGCATACTGGGACGACCCGATTTTCCACCGGAGAAGGGTGCTGCACCTGCCGGGCGACGTCTACGTGATCGACGACCAGGTGACGGGCATGGGCCTGTCGGAGCACGACATGCGGCTGTACTTCAATTTCGCCTTCGGCGAGCTTACAGAGGATGGGGAGGGAACATTTTCCTATCAGTCCCAGAAGGGTCGGGACTATGCGGTTTTGTGCACCGCCTCCTCCCCGCTGGATTTTGAGATATTAAACGGGAGCGAGGACCCCATCGGCGGATGGATCTCCTACGGATATGCGTGGAGAAAGCCGATTCCGCAGCTGGCGGTGAAGTCTAAGGGACCGGCGCCGGTGCGGTTTGTGACGGTGATCTGCCCGAAGGGCACGGATGTGTCGGTGACCGCAGGGGTTGCAGAGGCGCGGATTGTGTCCGCGGGCAAAAAAACGCTGGTCCTGGATGTGGACGCGGTGAGAATGGAGTGAGTGAGATGAGATACGGAATTTGTACGGGTCTCCAGAATCTGGAACTGCTGGAGAAGCTGGGATATGACTATATTGAGCTGTCCGTGACGGCGACAATGAACCTGGAGCCGGAGGAGCTGTTGGCGTACCGCGAAAAGCTGGCGGCCTCCCCGGTGAAGTGTGAGGCGTTCAACATTCTGTTTCCCAAGACCATGGACTTGATCGGAGGGACGGACCAGGTGATACGGGAGTATCTCCACCGGGCTATGGAGCTGATTCAAAGCCTGGGGGGAAGCGTGGTGGTTTTTGGCAGCGGAAAATGCAGGCGCTGCCCGGAGCACATGACCTACGCCGCCGCGTACCAGAGGCTGGTGCAGGTGTGCAGAATGACCGGGGAGATTGCAGAGCAGTATGGGGTGCGCGTGGTGATCGAGCCCCTCAGCCGCAAGGAGACCAACCTGATCTGCACCATGGCGGAGGGGGCGATCCTGGCGTCCGACGTGGCGAATCCCAATGTGGGCCTTCTGTCGGATTACTTCCACGTGATGGCAAACCACGACAATATCCCGGACATTGAGGCGATCCGGGAGTTCGGCCACATTCACATCGCCTCCGGGAACGGGAGGAGATACCCGCTGTCCGAGGAGGGCGAGTCCTACAGGGAATTCATGGCCGCGCTGAAGCGAATCGGATATGACGGGCGGATCAGCATCGAGGGCAAGACGGACGACATGGAGCAGGACGGAGCGGCGGCGCTCCAATTACTGAAAAAACTGGAGGCGGAAGCAGATGAATAAAGTGAGACTGGGAATTATCGGATACGGAAGCATCGGAAGCCAGCACGGGCGCAGCATCAAGGCGGGTAAGACCCCGGCGGTGGAGCTGACCGCGGTGGCGGATATCGATCCGGCGCGGCTGGAGCTGGCAAAATCCACCTTTGGGGAGGGGATCAAGCTGTTTGGAACGGCGTCTGAGCTGATCCATTCCGGCTGCTGCGATGGAATTATCATCGCGGCGCCCCACTATTTCCACCCGTCCATGGCCATCGAGGCCATGGAGGCCGGACTCCACGTGATCGTGGAGAAGCCCGCGGGCGTTTACACCAGGCAGGTGGAGCGGATGAACGAGGTTGCGGCAAAGCACCCGGAGTTAGTGTACTGCATGGACTTTAACCAGCGCACCAACCCGCTGTACCAGAAGGTCAAGGACCTGTTGGACAGCGGAGAGCTGGGGGAGATGAAGCGGGTCATCTGGATTGTCACAGACTGGTACCGCTCTCAGAGCTACTACGACCAGGGCGGCTGGCGCGCCACCTGGGACGGCGAGGGCGGGGGCGTGCTGCTGAACCAGAACCCCCACAACCTGGACCTCTGGCAGTGGATGTGCGGCATGCCGAAGCGCGTGAAGGCCAATGTCTACTACGGCAAGCACCGCGACATCGCGGTGGAGGACGACCTGACGGCCCTGGTGGAGTACGAGAACGGGGCCACCGGCTGCTACATCACCACGGTGGGCGACGCGCCGGGGACAAACCGTTTGGAGATCTCCGGGGACAATGGTAAAATAGTGGTCGAGGACGGAAAGCTGAAATTTTACCGCCTGCGGGTTCCGGAGCCGGAGTTCAACCGGACCTACAAGGGCGGACTTGGAAAACCTGAGGTGTGGGAGTGCGAGATTCCGGTGAAGGGGACATACACCTCCCACCCGGGGATCATCAACAACTTCTGCGACGCCATTTTAAAGGGTGCAAAGCCCATTGCGCCCGGGGCGGAGGGCATAAAGGGCCTGCAGATTTCCAACGCAATTCATCTTTCCTCCTGGCTGGGAGGCGAATGGGTCGATTTGCCGGTGGACGGCGATCTGTTCCTGGAAAAGCTTCAGGAACACTGTGAAAAGCCGGTGATCGAGTGACAACCTGAGGGCTTCCCATTAAATGAACATCAGAGGGAGACAAAATGGCAATGGGAAAAAAGAGAAAAGCGTTCTACAAAATGTTTACCAAATGGAGTGTGTCCTACGTGGTGATCTCCACGGTGGCCATCATCGTCATATTTTTCTGCGCGAACCGGTACTCGCAGGCGCTGCGGGGGGAGCTTGAATACATCAACGCGGTGCAGCTGGAGATGACCCAGGTACAGATGGACCGGAATGTGCGGAGATTGCGGACATTTTGCAGCAAAGCCAACATGAACCGCACGGTGAAGATGCTCCGGCAGGCGAAGAATTATGAGGAGCTGCCGCGCTATGAGCTCTATGAGCTGGTGCGGGAGCTGGCGAGCGACATGATTCTGGAGGAGGGCGCGCAGGACTGCTATCTCTATTTCCCGGGGACGGACTTACTGGTGTCAGGGAGCTACTACAACACCAGCAGGGCCTACTTTGACATTGCCTTTGAATCCTATGGATTTCGATATGAGGACTGGTACGAGGTCATTCACAAGGACTACAAGACTTCCCAGATTTTCTCCCTCCCCGTGGAGGGCAGCGAGGAAAAATATAAGACCGTGCTGATCAAGCCGCTTGACGGGAGCAACCGCCAGACGCCCCCGGCCAACGCCATCATGGTGATGGACCTGGGGGACTTACTCAGGGCTTCCCAGTGGATGAACAAGGACCGGGACAAGATGTGTATCATCGACCGGAGCAATGCACGGCTGGTGGCCAGCTCGGCGCTGGAGGAGGAGACGAAGACGTCGCTCGTGGACTATGCGCTGGAGAATAAGGATCAGGAGCGGCGGGACCAGCTAAAGATCGGCAACCGGGTCGTGTCCTCCATCTCATCCCGGTATGAGAACTGGGACTATGTGGTGCTCACGGAGGAGCAGGCGTTTGTGTCGCAGATCACCGAGCTGCAGCGCCTGGTGGCGGGACTGATCCTGGTGTATCTGGGGATCAGCGCAGCCGTGATTGGCCGCGCCGCGGTCAAGAATTACGGCCCGCTGAAGAACGTGGTGGATATCCTGGCACAGCAGGACGAGAACGGGGAGATTCAGGCCGGCGACGACGCCTACGATTACATCAACCGGTCGGTGAACAAGCTGGTAGCCAAGGATCGGGAGAAGAGCAGCGTGATCAACCGCCAGCGGGGAGCCATCGCGAAGGAACTGTTCCACCGGCTTCTGACCGAGTCCAAGGCCCACGCCATGATCGACGGGGAGCTCCTTCGCAACTGCGGGATCCGGATGGGGAACCAGGCTTGCTGCCTTCTGACGTACCGGATGGAGAGTTACATGGAGGGCCATGTGGAGCTCGAGGGCGACGCGGAGCTCGACATGCAGGAGATGAGCTGGTTTATCCTTCAGAATGTGACGGAGGAGAATCTGGCCAACCAGCAGCTGGAATCCGTCTGTTTTCGGGAGGGGAGCGCAGAGCAGGTGTTCCTCATCTGGTCGAAGCAGGCGGACGACGCGGACGAGGCGGTGGTGGAGGCGGTGAAACGCGCCCTGGTGGCCTCGACGGAGTTTATAAACGTACAATTTAAATTTACATACCGGATCGCGCTTAGCGGGCTGCACCACGGCGTGGAGCAGATTCACCGGGCTTACCGGGAGGTGTCGGCGGTATTTGATTACCAGAAAAAGGAAGAAGGAAGGGGGATCGTGGCATACAGCCAGATCAACCTGCTTCCCACGGACACGCTCCTAAAGTATCCCATCGACGTGGAGCAGCGGCTTTCCCACAGCGTCCGCCGCGGAAACGCGGAGGAGGCCTGCGGCGAGATCCGAAAGCTGCTGATCGATAATCAGGTAAACTGCCTGGCGCCGGAGGCGATGCAGTTTTTGGTCAGCAACATTGCGGCCAGCATCATCCGGGCCGCGGGCAAGGTTTCCGCGCAGAACGAGATTCCGATCTCGCAGAAGGCGTTGATGGAGGCCTGCAGACAGGGCGATGCCGGAAAGATGCAGGAGGAGCTGGAGCGCCTGACAATCACGGTCTGCCAGAAGATCGAGGAGATCAACCGGCAGGAGAAGGAGAACCAGAAAGGGCAGCTGTACCAGGAAATTCGGAAATATGTGGAAGAAAATTATTCCAACCCAGACTTGAGCGTGAATTCCATTGCGGATAAGTTCAATCTTCAGAGATCGGAAGAGCACACGTCTGAACTCCAGTCACTGACGTCATCTCGTATG
>USJW01000031.1 GCA_900555045.1 uncultured Clostridium sp.
ACTGTTACGAATCCACAGCGGGAGCCAGGTCCATTCTGGCTCCCGCTGACATTTTATAGCCACACATCTATTCCCGATTCCAGATCAATTTTCAAACCAGTCTCTTCCGTATAATTGTCACAGTCTTTTAAAACAAAGAATTCTTCCTTCAGTTCCTCTGACACCCCAGCAAGCATTCCTGCACCAAACATTTTCTGAAAAAGATTATCATAAACATTAATGCAATATTGCCCCGCCTCTCGAATCAGCTTTTTAGATACGCCTTTATATCTCAATTCATCCGCAATTTCTTTGGCACGTTTTTCAACAGGTATTAGAATTGTTTTTGTATTCTGCTCGATCAGTTTAAATTCTTTTCCGACCGTATCAAAGGCAAAGCGACCTTTTTGAAATTCTTCCATGATGTTCTTTTTATCCAGAGCAGAACCTTTGAAATGATACAGTCTTGAGAAATATTCCTGCACCGCCTCAAGAGAGGCAATGTCTTCATATCTTCGTATTACCTGCTTTGCCGTATCAATCTGCTGTTCCTGTCCAGGAATCTTCCGTGACTCCTCCATCTGAAAATAATAAGCAAAGCTGGCCTGGACATCTCTCTTCCCTTCCCGGTTACACCGGCCTGCTGCCTGTATCATGGAGTCCACTCCGGCAATCTCCCTGAATACTGTTTGAAAATCCAGGTCCACACCTGCTTCTACCAGGCTCGTTGCAACTACAATACACGTTTCATTTTTCTGTAGTCTCTCTCGAATGGCAGCCAGCCGCTCCTGGCGGTGGCGGGGATACATGAAGGTCGAAAGGTGATATATCCCCTCTCCTTTTATCCTCTCATACAGCCTTTGCACGTTTTTCTTTGTATTCAAAATACACAATGCCTGTTTTTCCGTTCTTAACCTGTCTAAAAGCTCTTCCTCCGATATTTTCCCCAAATTTTTCAGTGTAGCTCTCTTAAAAAAGCGGAACTGTTCTTCCATACGTGGGCAAAGCTCCGATTGCTGCATATCCTCAGGGAAGAAGGGGTTCAAAGACGGCTGGGTTGCTGTACACAGTACAATGCTGCAATTAAAATGACGGATTAATTCTTCCATCGAGGCAATACACGGACGCAGATAATCATTTGGCAGCATCTGCGCCTCATCAAAAATAATAACGCTGTTTGCAATATTATGTAATTTTCTGCATTTTGAAGATTTATTGGAAAACAGGGACTCAAAAAACTGAACATTCGTCGTCACAACCATCGGTAAATCCCAGTTTTCTGCTGCCAGTTGTTTTGCTTTAAGTTCATCTGAACTTTCATAATCAATGCCACTGTGATGCTCCAGCACATTTTCTTTTCCCAAAATATCACTGAATACCTTTGCGTTTTGTTCAATGATACTGGTATATGGAATTACGTAGATGATGCGCTTCATCCCATGCTCAACTGCATGGTTCAGAGCGAATGCCAAAGACGCCACCGTCTTTCCTCCCCCGGTCGGAACGGTCAGACGAAACAGTCCTTTCTTTTTCTTTCCCTTTGCGATACAGGCTTTTAATATCTCTGTCCTCCGCCCATTAATCGTATCCTTTTCTTCATTTACAAGCCATTTCTCTATATGGTGGTTCAATTTTTCCAATAACAGCGGGATACTTTCCCCCGCCATCCTGCCTGCCCTGCCATTCTTCATGAAGTTTTCTGTATCAAGATAATCGGCATCCACAAGACAGGAATACAGCATGCGGATCAAAAAACTCATGGTAAAGGTGGGGTCTTTTCGCTCTGGCATGGTTAAAGCCAGGGGCGGAAGCGGCGGAACAGAAATCTCCTCTTGGAAAGCCTCATAGTTTTCTATTTTCTTCTTCATTCTGCCTACAAAATTCCCGCTTTCCCCCGTATCTGCACTTGTTCCCGTATCCGAAAGTCCGGCATGATGACCGGCAATACAGTATGCAGGTACGATATAGAAGCTGCCTTTTTCTTTCCCTAGCTGCAGGCATAACTGTGCTCCTGCCGTGGCATGATCTGCCGTCTCGCCGCTCCCCTTGATACGCCGCTGAAATTTATCCGAATATTTTCCAATGTCATGGAGCATCCCACAGAAATATCCCCAGTCTCCATAGCCAAATTCTTCCGCGAATTCTTTTGCCAGAAGCGCTGTCCCCTGTAAATGACTTTTAATGCTTTGCTCCCTCGTTTTGTCCTCACTGATATGCGCAAGATATTTCATAGGCGCCCCTTTCTGTCAGCACGTATCCGTTACTTAATTTATTATTTTGCTGGTTTATGGATTGTGATTTAGATTACCAAAAGGCAGAATTGGGCTTTAGAAAAATTGTTATGCTTTCTACAAAGGTAGTCTCCTTATTTTTTCAAATCCTCGCCTTTGCCTTACTCTTAGATTGTACCATACTCCCCCCACCATTGCCATCTGAAAGATATTTTCTTCCCTTCTCATTCATGGAATATAACAATCTCATCTACGTCACTGTTCAAATTTACAGGTCTGATATCTCCCTGCTTTTGCACAACAAATTATTAATTTCTCATAAACATTTATTTTTTATAGCTCTTTTAAAGCAATTGAATTTTTACAGGCTGTGCCAGCGGCCCATTGTATACAACAAAAGGCGCAAAAGCTTAAAGGCTTCACGCCTTACCATACCACAACTATCCAACTTTAACATATCATCATTTAGCAACGCTTCTGTAACAGGACAATGCTTTCCACATGTGTACTCCCCCCAAACATATCACAACACCTAACCCTCTTAACCTCATACCCCATCTCCCTCAAATACTTCACATCTCTCCCCAACGTCGCCGAATCGCAGCTCACATACACCACCTTCTTCGGCGCCATCTTCACGATGGTCTCCAGGCACACCTGGTCGCAGCCCTTTCTGGGCGGGTCGACCACGATCACATCGGCGTACACATTCTTCTCCTCGAACTCCCGCGGCAGCACCTCCTCGGCCTTCCCCACAAAGAATTCCACGTTCTCGATTCCATTAATCTGCGCATTCCGTCTCGCGTCCTCGATGGCCTGGGGCACGATCTCCACACCGTACACCTTCTTCGCCTTCTGCGCCAAAAACAGCGAGATCGTACCGATTCCACAGTACAGGTCCCACACGGTCTCCTCCCCGGTGAGTCCCGCGTACTCCAGTGCGGTCCCGTACAGCTTCACGGTCTGAGCGGGGTTCACCTGGTAGAACGAGAGTGGCGAAATCTGGTACTTCACATCCCCGATATAGTCTGTGATATACCCGGGCCCCCAGAGGTTCACCACCTCGCTGCCCAATATCACGTTCGTCTTCTCCGTGTTCACATTAAACGAGATGCTGGTCATCCCCGCCAGCTTCTTGAGCCGCTCCACCAGCACTTCCCCGTGCGGAAGCTTCCTCCCGTTGATCACCAGGCACACCATCAGCTCCCCGGTGGCAAACCCCTTCCGGATCAGGCAGTGCCGCACCAGCCCGCTGTGGCGCTCCTCATTGTACGGTTCAATTCCAAATTCTTCCATAAACGCGCGCACGATCCCCAAAATCTCCCGGTTCTCCTCCACGCCCAGCAGACAGTCCTCGCTCTCGATAATGGCATGGGTCCTCCCGGCATAAAATCCCGCGATAATCCGCCCGTCCTTACTTCTCCCAAATGGAAACTGCGCCTTATTCCGGTACCTCCACGGGTTCTCCATCCCCATAATCGGCTCCATCCGCACCACCGGCGCGCCGGAACTCTGCGCCTCACCGTTCCCCGCGCCTTCATCCTCCCCCGGCAGCCTCAAATTCTCCATCCCGCCGATCCGCCGCAAGTTATTGTAAACCTTCCGCTCCTTAAACCTCAGCTGCGCCTCGTAATCCATCATCTGCAGCTGGCAGCCCCCGCACTGGCGGGCCACTGGGCAGCGGGGCTCGATCCGCTGGGGCGACGGTTCCAGAACCTCGATCAGCCGCGCAAACCCGTACGTCTTCTTGAGCTTCATGGCTCCGGCTCTCACCACGTCCCCGATCACCGTGTCCTTCACGAACCAGATATATCCGTCCAGACGGCCGATCCCCGCGCCGTCCTCGCTCATGTCCTCAATCTTTATCACAAACTCGTCATTTTTCTTCATCATCCCAACACTCCTCTTCCCAAAATCAGCGCAAGCCGGAAAACATACACGGTCCTTGCCGTTTACCGTATGCTTTTCCGGCTTTCACATTCAAATATTATCGATCCATATGTATTTATAATTCCGTCGTTCTCCGGATGTTGCTTTCCAGCAGCCGGTTGAAGCCGAGCCATCCCATGTTGTCCCCAGCCGCGTTCAGCGCCTCGATCATGGTCTCCATCTTGGCGTCCGTGTTGTCCGCAAAGTTGAGCGCCAGCGCCTCCAGCAGGGCCGGTTTCTTTGGGGAACCGTACTCCAGCTCCCCGTGGTGGGCCAGGATGCAGTGCTTAAGCTCCACCGCGGTCCGCTCCGGGAATCCCTTGATGGCGCGGATCATGCGTCCGACCATCTCGGTGCCGATGACGATGTGGCCTAACAGCTGGCCGTCGTCTGTGTAGTCATTCTCCGGAAACGTGGACAGCTCCCTGGTCTTTCCCACATCGTGGAAGATCGCCGCCGTGATCAGCAGGTCACGGTTTAACTGGGGGTAGTACCCCGCGTAGTAGTCGCAGAGCTTGGTCACGCTCAGCGTGTGCTCCAGAAGCCCGCCCACGAACCCGTGGTGCACGCTCTTGGCCGCCGAGTGGAACTTGAACGCCTTGGCGAACGCCGGGCTCTCCACGAAAAACTTGCTCAGCAGTTCATTGAGGTACGGGTTTTTCACGCTTGCAATAAATCCCAGAAGCTCCTCGTACATCTCGTCGATATTTTTCTTTGATACAGGCAGGTAATCCGCCTCCACATACTCCTCCGGAGCCGCGCGGCGGATCCGGCGCACATTCAGCTGGTTGGAGTTCTGGAACAGGGTCACATCCGCTTCCACATGCACGTAATCCATGGTCTCAAACTCGCCGATTCCGGGGGAGTTTAAGTCCCAGATCTTGGCGTCGATGGTACCGGTCTTGTCCTGCAGCACCAGATTGCCGTATTCCTTGCCGTTCTTGGTCAGGGCAATCTGCTTATTCTTGCACAGGTACACATCCGCGGTGTGCATTCCCTCCCTGAATGTATCAATATATTTCATTGTTCTTGTTTCCTTTCCAAATCTCAAATTTTCCGTCACACAATCGGTCCCCGGGTCCTCGCGCACAGATTTCTGTTAGCTCTACCGCTCCCCGATGGTCACTGGGTATTCGATCTCCTTGTAGGAGTCCTTCCCGTTCCGCTGTACCGCCACGTTCACCTTGTCCCCCGGCTTTAAGGATTCCACCTGATTCTGGAAATCCTTCATGGTGCTGGTCTTGGAGCCGTTGATCCAGGTGATGATGTCGCCGTTCTGGATGCCCGCGTTGTACGCCGGGCTGTCCGCGATGCAGTCCACCACGTAAATTCCCTGGGGCAGTCCGCTCTCCGCCATCGCAGCGCTCACTTCCTGTCCGCGGATTCCAAAGTACGGGGCCGCAATTCCGTTGGTCAGATCCTGCAGCACGCCCTTGTAGTCTGAGATGGAGGCCACCGCCGTCATGTTGCAGGCCCCATCCTTGTCGTATTCGTCCGTCACCCAGCCGATCAGCTGTCCGCTGGTGTTGATCAGGAAGGTTCCCACCTCCGCGCTCCCGCGCACATCCGAGTACAGCACCCGGGCGATTCCGTCCACCGTCTGAACGCTTCTCACCACGTAGGAGATGAACCCGTAGTCCGTGGAGTGGATCACTCCCGCCGGTCCGCCGATGGCGATCACCATATCGCCCTGCTTGACCGAGTAGGAATTCCCCAGCTCGATCTGCGTCAGCTTCTTTGTCTGCTCGGGCGTCAGCTGGGACAGCTCCACGCTGACCACCGCCATACCCGCAACCGTATCCCGCTGCTTTATCTTACCGGGCACCACCGTGCCGTCCTGGAAGGCCACCTCGATGGAGTCCGCTGCTTCAATCGCTTGTTCCGGCGTGAGAATCAGAGCCTCCAGCCGCGTCTTGGCGATCAGGACCCCCGCATACTGGCCCGTGGTCTCGATGGGATTGTCAAACCAGTCCACCTGGTGCTGGATCGAGTGCACAGCCACCACGCCCTTGTCCACACCCGCTGCAACCGCGCGCAGGCTCGTGTACATGGCGTTCAAGTCGTCCACCGAATACTGGTACTTTTCCATCTCCGTGCGCACCACTTCCCCGATGGGCTCCGTCTCCTTCGGCGCAGAGGTAGCCGCCGCCGTTGTCTCCACCGGCGCCGTCGTCTCCGGCTCGTCCTTGGGAATCGTGAGACTGGTCTCCTCAGCCGCTTCCTGACCCAGATAATGCTCCGCCAACGGCTTTGCCGCGACAAAACACACAGCCGCCAGCACGCCGAACAGGACTCCGCAGAAAGCAGTCAGCAGAATACACCTGACGATCTGCCGCCTGGACAGAGGCTGGCGGACAATCTTTTCATTAATAAAACGGTGAGGCTTGTCCCCATTCTTTTCCGGCATAGAACCCCTCCTGTCAAGAATCTGGTATGCTCAAAAACTCACATATTCCTATTATACGTTTCTTCCCCTGTTTATGCAAGCTCGTAAATATGAAAAGATACTAAAAAAGATAGTAAATATCAGATTTTATGATATACTGTAAATGGCGTTCTCTGTCAAAAAGGGACCGCAAAACCATGTAAAATATACGTTTTTAAAGGTGAACTTCATGAATCAAAAAGCACTGAAAACTTTGGAATATCATAAAATCATCACGCAGCTGGCCGACTATGCGGCCTCCCCGCTGGGGAAAGCCCTGTGCGCCGGGCTCGTGCCCTCCTCCGACTACGAGGAGATCCGCACCTGGCAGCAGCAGACCACGGACGCCGTCAACCGGGTGCGCTTAAAGGGCACGGTCTCCTTCTCCGGAGTCCGCGACATCGGCGACTCCTTAAAGCGCCTGGAGATCGGCAGCGCCCTTAGCATCCCCGAGCTTCTCTCCATCAGCTCCCTGTTGACCGTCTCTGCCCGCGCCAAGGCCTACGGACGGCATGAGGACATGACCGAGGAGGAGAGCGATCTGGCGGACTCCTTAGAGCCCATGTTCGCGTCTCTGGAGCCGCTCACCCCATTAAACAATGAGATCAAGCGCTGCATCCTGAGCGAGGACGAGGTGGCCGACGAGGCCAGCCCCGGCTTATCCCACGTGCGCCGCTCCATGAAGCTGGCTGCGGACCGAATCCACACCCAGCTAAACTCCATCTTAAACTCCAACCGCACCTACCTTCAGGATGCGGTGATCACCATGCGCGACGGGCGCTACTGCCTGCCCGTGAAATCGGAGTACAAAAACCAGGTTCCCGGCATGGTGCACGACCAGTCCGCCACCGGCTCCACCCTGTTTATCGAGCCCATGGCCATCGTGCGCTTAAACAACGAGATCCGCGAGCTGGAAATCCAGGAGCAGAAGGAGATCGAGGCCGTGCTGGCCGATCTCAGCAACCAGGCAGCGCCCCACTGCGAGGACCTGGCGTTGGATATGGAGCTCCTCGCGCAGTTGGACTTTATCTTCGCCAAGGCCGCCCTGGCCCGGCACTACCGGTGCAGCGCGCCCGTGTTCAACAACAGAGGCTACATCCACATCAAGGACGGACGCCATCCCCTCCTGGACCCCAAAACCGTGGTCCCGATCAATGTCTGGCTGGGGAAAGAGTTTGACCTCTTGATCGTCACCGGCCCCAACACCGGCGGCAAGACCGTATCCTTAAAGACCGTCGGCCTCTTCACCCTGATGGGCCAGGCCGGCCTTCACATTCCCGCCTGGGAGGGCTCGGAGCTCGCCGTGTTCGACGAGGTGTTCGCGGACATCGGCGACGAGCAGAGCATCGAGCAGAGCCTCAGCACCTTCTCCGCCCACATGACCAACATCGTGCGGATCCTAAATGAGGCGGACTCCCGCTCCCTGTGCCTGTTCGACGAGCTGGGCGCCGGAACCGACCCCACCGAGGGAGCGGCCCTGGCCATCGCCATCCTAAGCTTCCTGCACAACATGAAGTGCCGGACCATGGCGACCACCCACTACAGCGAGCTAAAGGTGTTCGCGCTCAGCGCGCCCGGCGTGGAGAACGCCAGCTGCGAGTTCAACGTGGAGACCCTGCAGCCCACCTACCGCCTGTTAATCGGCGTGCCCGGCAAGAGCAACGCCTTCGCCATCTCCCGTAAGCTGGGTCTGCCCGACTATATCATCGAGGAGGCGAAAAACCACCTGGAGGCCAAGGATGAGTCCTTCGAGGACCTGCTCTCAAGCCTGGAGGCCAGCCGCCTGACCATCGAGAAGGAACAGGAGGAGCTGCGCACTTATAAGGAAGAGATCGCCCAGCTTAAGTCCCGCCTGACCCAGAAGGAGGAGCGCCTGGACGAGCGGAAGGACAAAATGCTAAAGAGCGCCGCCGAGGAGGCCCAGCGGATTCTGCGCGAAGCCAAGGAGACGGCGGACCAGACCATCAAGCAGATCAACAAGCTGTCCGCGGACTCCGGCTTAAACCGGCAGCTGGAGGCAGAGCGCGCGAAGCTGCGCGACAAGCTCCGCGAGACGGACGACAAGCTGGCCATCAAGGCCAAGGGCCCCAGCAAGCCGATCTCGCCCAAGAAGATCAAGGTCGGCGACGGCGTCAAGGTTCTGTCCCTGGGCCTCAAAGGCACGGTCAGCACGCTCCCCAACGCCAAGGGCGATTTGTACGTGCAGATGGGGATTCTGCGCTCTCTGGTCAACATAAAGGACCTGGAGCTCCTGCCCGAGCAGGATATCACCGGCCCCGGCGGCCCGGTTTCCGGCGGCAAGTACTCGAGCAAAGGGCGCGGAACCGGCAGCAGCAACATCAAGGTGTCCAAATCCGCCACCATCTCCCCGGAGGTGAACTTAATCGGCATGACGGTGGACGAGGCCATGCCGGTGATGGAAAAATATCTGGACGACGCCTACTTAGCCCATATGTCCACCGTGCGCGTGGTGCACGGGCGCGGCACCGGGGCCTTAAAGAACGCGGTTCACAGCCGCTTAAAAAAGCTAAAATACGTCAAGGAATTCCGCCTGGGCGTCTTCGGCGAGGGGGACACGGGCGTTACCATCGTGACATTTAAATAATCGACAGACAGCGTGTGTTTAAGGAGGAGAAAGTTATGGCAGAAAAGCAGAGGATTTTGATTGTGGACGACGATGCGAACATCGCGGAGCTGATCTCCCTCTACCTGATGAAAGAGTGTTATGAGACAATGATTGTGGGGGATGGGGAGGAAGCCCTGCGGGTGTTCCCGGAGTTCAAGCCCAACCTGGTCCTCCTGGATCTTATGCTGCCGGGCATGGACGGCTACCAGGTGTGCCGCGAGCTGCGCACCTCTTCCCAGGTTCCCATCATCATGCTGAGCGCCAAGGGCGAGATCTTTGACAAGGTGCTGGGGCTGGAGCTGGGGGCGGACGACTACATGATCAAGCCCTTCGACTCCAAGGAGCTGGTGGCCCGCGTCAAGGCGGTGCTGCGCCGCTACCAGGCTGCCCCCGCCCCCGCCCCCTCCGCGACCCAGCAGCAGGGCGAGTACGTGGAGTACCCGGACCTGATCGTAAACCTGACCAACTACTCCGTGATCTACCGGGGCCACTCCGTGGAGATGCCTCCCAAGGAGCTGGAGCTGCTCTATTTCCTGGCCGCCTCCCCCAATCAGGTGTTCACCCGCGAGCAGCTCCTAGACCACATCTGGGGCTACGAGTACATCGGCGACACCCGGACCGTGGACGTACATATCAAGCGTCTGCGCGAGAAAATCAAGGATCACGCAAACTGGGCCATCACCACCGTCTGGGGGATCGGCTATAAATTCGAGGTGAAGCGATGACACGCTCTCTCTACTCAAAATTTGTGCTTGGTTATCTGGTGTTCGGGCTGTTGGGGTTTGTGTTTATCGCAACCTTCTCCTCCCGGATGACCCGGGATTATCTGATTCAGAGCCGTGCGGACACCCTGTACGACGAGGCCTGCCTGATCGCCTCGTCCTACAGCGGCATGTACCAGGGGCAGCAGCAGGACCTCTCCGACGCCTCCCCCCAGCTGCGGGCTGTCGCCCAGTTTCTGGGAGCAGAGATCATGGTGGTGAACCGCCAGGGCTCCATCATCGTGGACAGCACCGGCAACTCCCGTGTGCACACGGTGATCGAGAACTTCGACCCCACCGCCATCGGGAACCGCTCCTACTCCATCGGCCGGTACAACGGGCTGTTTAAGACGGACATGTTGAGCGTATCCGCCCCCATCACCGGCAACTACAATACCTACGGCTACGTGCTGATCCACCTGCCCATGAGCCAGCTAAAGGATGCCCAGAACGGCGTTCTAAACATCCTCTACATCACCTCTCTTCTGATCTTCGCACTGTCCTTAATCATTCTTCTGGTCTTCACGAAGACCGTATATCTGCCTCTGCGAAAGATCACGGTGGGCGCAAACGAGTATGCCGCCGGCAATCTGGAATACCGCATCGACGTAAACACCCACGACGAGATGGGCTATCTGGCCAACACGCTGAACTACATGTCGGATGAGCTCAACAAGATGGAGGAGTACCAGAAAAACTTCATCGCCAATGTCTCCCACGACTTCCGCTCGCCTCTGACCTCCATCAAGGGCTACTTAGAAGCCATCCTGGACGGCACGATCCCGCCGGAAATGTATGAGAAATACCTCTCCCGGGTCATCTCCGAGACCGAGCGGCTGCACAAGCTGACCGAGAGCATGCTGACCTTAAACTCCCTGGACAATAAGGGCTACCTCTCCCGGAGCAATTTCGACATCAACCGGGTGATCAAGGACACGGCGGCCTCCTTCGAGGGCATGTGCGATTCCAAGAATGTGGTGTTCGACCTGACCTTCTCCGACAATATCCAGATGGTCTACGCGGACCTGGGGAAGATCCAGCAGGTGCTCTACAACCTGATCGACAACGCGATCAAGTTCAGCCACCACAACTCCACAATCTACATCCAGGCCAACAGCCGCTACGAAAAGATTTTCATCTCCGTCAAGGACACGGGAATCGGAATCCCCAAGGACAGCTTAAAGAAGATCTGGGAGCGCTTCTACAAGACCGACCTCTCCCGCGGCAAGGACAAGCGGGGCACCGGCCTTGGACTCTCCATCGTGAAGGAGATCATCCAGGCCCACGGGGAAAACATCGACGTGGTGAGCACCGAGGGCGTGGGCACCGAGTTTATCTTCTCCCTGCCCCGCAGCACCAACCTGTAATATGCGGGGGGATTTTTCCGCAAACTTCATTTATTTGTAAAGAATTTTGCGAAAATACCTGCTATAATGAAAGAAGTAAATATCGAATTCAGGAAAGGAAAGGGTTATGCGTATGAGACAGGCAAAAAGAGCAGTTTCGGTCCTGTTGGCTGCGGCGCTCCTGACAGCCATGCTGCCCGGCACCGCGCTGGCGGAGAGCCGTAAAAAGGTGGGAAAGGTCGAGTTGGATGTCTTCTCCGCCATCCGCATCGGCGACAGCAGTGAGGACGTGGAGGCGACCACGGACAATGAGCACTGCATGGTGGACTACGTGGAGGTGACCAACGGCGACGGCGACGATTGGACCCGCTCCAAGCCCCCCATCATCGAGATCACGCTGACCACCACGGACGACGATTACTACTTCGCCAGCAAGACCTCCAGCACCTTCAAGATGAGGATACACGGCGGCAGCTACGAGGATATCAAATTCATGTCCGCCAAGTACGAGGAGGACAGCGACAAGACGGTGGTGATCGTGAAGGCGCGCTTCGTGTACGACAAGGACAAAGACAGCGGCTCCGCCATCGCCCCCGACAGCGCGGACTGGTCTGAGACAAAGGACGGCTTCGGATACTGGGACGAGGCGGTGGAGGCGAAGTACTATCAGGTACAGCTGTTAAAGAGCGGCAGCGTGGTCGGCGAGACCAAGTCGGTCTACGACACCAAGTACAACTTCGCGGGCATGATCACACAGGCCGGTTCCTACCGGTTCCGGGTGCGCACGGTGGAGTACGGAACCAACTCCAAGAGCGAGTGGGTGAACTCCGACACCTGGTATGTCTCTGCGGAGGAGGTAAACGCTCTGGGCGCAAACTCCGGCTCCTGGCAGAAGTCGGCGGACGGCACCAGATGGTGGTGGCGCTACAACGACGGCTCCTGGCCTGCTGAGCAGTGGCTGTCCATCGGCGGCGCGTGGTACTACTTTGACGCCTCCGGTTACATGTGCACCGGCTGGGTTTTGGTGGGAGGAAATTATTACTATCTGGACACCAACACCGGCGCTATGTGGGCCAATGCGCGCACACCGGACGGCTTCTGGGTCAATCAGGACGGCGTGTACATTCCCAATATGTAAGTCATGCATATGAGGGAGAAGATGGGAATTTTCCCGTCTTCTCCTTTTTTGAAGGTAAACGGTAATAGGAGGAGACATGCGCACATTTCTCTCTGTCACACTGAACCTCGGAAGGGACATCCCCTTTCAGAAAACGATCCCGCACGTCGCGGGAGTGCTGGACCGCCTGGGGCTCACGCCCCGCCGGGCGCTGTTCGCGTTCCAGGATATTCCAAATTCGAAGGATACCCTCTTTAGCCGGACGTCCCTGGGCAAGCTGCTAAGGGCGTATCCGGAGCTCGAAGCCAGCCTTCGCCCTCCGGGCGCCTCCTCGCCCGACATCGCAACCGCCTCCAACTTTCCGGCGGTGAGCGGGCTGGCGTACGGCGCTTTTCCGGAGGGCCCATGGCTCACGCCCCAGGCACTGGCCGCGATTGCGGAAAAAATTCCACGGCCCTATGCGTTCTACAGCGCCGCGATCGTCCTGGACGCGGTCCCCTGGTTCGGCTCCACAGACCCAAAGCCCGCGCTGCCGTACCCCCTGGCGGACGCGCCCTGCGCGCTGGATTCCGTGGGCAACAACTATGACGCCTCCTGCGACTTCTACCAGTCGGACTGTATCGTCCTGGACAAGCGGTTTGACTGGGGAACCGCCCACAATCCGATCCACCTGCGCTTCGAGGTGACAAGCTTTGCGGAGGCGGGCACACTGCCCCAGGTAGGGCAGAGAATCCGGGAAATCTGCGCCCGGTTCGGAGGGACACTTCTCGGGTGGAACATGGTCTGCTGCCTGGACCCGAAGGACATCTTTCGGGCGGCGGACGGGGCCCGGGAGATGCGTGAAATATTGGAGCGCTTAAGCGGCGCATGGCGGCAAATTGACATGCCAAGCTGTGTGCCCTTCGGCTGCGGCTCCCGCCATCCGATCTCAGCGCCGGGAGAAATCCCCTATAAGCCGCCCTCCCGGATCGCTTTCTTCAAGAAGCACCTGGCCCCTGCGGGCTTTGTCCCCGGACACCCGGGCATCGGGGGATCATGCGATTTCGGCAAAATCATTGCGGACGGAAACTACGCGCTCAACCTATCCCCCTGGTTTCGCAGCGGCCATTTGGACGTCCGGCTGGACTACAGCGGCTACAATTTCTCCGTCAGCCACATGCTGGCCTCCGACCGCCCGTTCTGCTGCAGGCAGGATTTGGAGCTCTACGCCGCCGACCTGACAAAGACCGTGGAACTGTGGGAGGCGCAGGTATTGCCGGAAATCCGGCGGATTTTCGGTGCAACGCCGCCCTGGTACGCCCACTCGTTTCCGGGAAACACGCGCCCTGGGATTGTGATCCGGAATCAGGCGTAGGCACAAAAAAAAGGCAACCCTGCACGGGCGGCGAAACGCCGGCCACTGCACAGGGTTGCCTTTTTATTGATCGGTGCCAGTCTGCGCACACAGACCGCGCACTCAGCCCAGAATCAACCGCGCCGCGCCGAAGATTCCCGCGTCGTTGCCCAGGGTTGCGAGCCCGATCTTGGCCTTGTACGGGGAGATGGCGGTGAACTGGTCGTAATACTTCTGCACCCGGTCGATCAGGAACTGTCCGGCGCGGGAAACGCCGCCGCCGATCACGAAGATCTCGGGGTCCACGATCAGCGCCGCCTGAGCCAACGCTAGGCCCAGATAGCGGGAGACCACCTCCACCACCTCGTTCGCCAGCGCGTCATTCTCCTTGGCCGCGTCCAGAACGTCCTTCGCGGTCACATTGTCCCCGAACTGCCGCAGCGCGGACGGGCGATCGTCCGCCGCCATCTTTCTTCTGGCCTCTCTCGCGATACCGGTGGCCGAGGCGATCTGCTCCAGACAGCCCACGCCGCCGCAGTTACAGTGCTCCCACTCATCGTCGCGCACGTGAATGTGGCCGATCTCGCCGCCCAGGCCATGCCTGCCGTTCTGTATCTTCTGGTCCAGGATGACGCCGCCGCCCACCCCGGTTCCAAGAGTGATCATGATGATATCGCTGTATCCCTTGCCGCCGCCCTGCCACATCTCGCCCAGAGCCGCCACATTGGCGTCGTTTCCGCTTCTCACGAGGATATTGTCCAGAAGTACCGAGAGCTCCTCCTGGGGATTCACATTGTGCCATCCCAGGTTGACGCACACCTCAACCGATCCGTCCGGCATCACCGGTCCCGGCACGCCTAAGCCGGCTCCGGCGATATCGCGCTTAAGATCCAGGCCGCGCTCCGCCGCCTTCTCGCGGATGGACTCCGCCACATCCCTCAGAATATACTTGCCGTTCTCCTCCTTGCGGGTCTTTACCTCCCACTTTTCGACCAGCGTTCCATCTGTCTCGAACAGACCAAGCTTTACGCTCGTGCCTCCCACATCAATGCCGATACATTTCATCCCCATTGTATATACTCCCTTTCTGCGTTGTATTTTTGAATGCGTAAAGCCCCGCATTTTCGCGGCAAATCAGCTTTCACGCCTATTCTAACTTGATCTCCTTCATGATCTGCGGCCCGGTGATTAAAAGCGTTCCGGGGAAGCGCCCGGCCGACACCTGGGATACAGTGAAGTCAAAGCTGCCTGTGAATTTCTGGATTCCGCGCATGTTGAACACCTGACAGCCGCTGTCATTGTACAGCAGGATCAGATCCCCGTCAATGTTCACACCCGAATACTGGAAATTAAAGGTCTTATCCAGAGCCGGCGTCCCGTCCGCCCCAAACACCCGTATGCGGTAAGGATCTCCCCCCTCCACGTTGTCGGTGATCACGCCCACATAGCGGTCGGTGTAGCAGATCGTGCGGATTTCTTCCTCAATATTGACCGGCTCCCCCGCGTTCGGCTCCGTCTCCACCCGGGTGGAGATAAATACCAGGCCCTTGTCGGAGAAGGCCACGCAGTGGCTCTCGTCCAGGAAGCGCACACGCCCGACCATGCCGTCGTTTAACGACTCCGGGTACAGGATTCCCACCACGCGCTTGGGGTCGTCCTTTCCGAGGCCGAAATTGTAAAAGATCACCTTGCATTTGAGGATCCCCTTGTCCAGATACATGAAGGAGGCCACCAGCTGCGTGCCGCCCGGCGACAGGCTGATATCCACCGGATAACCGTCGTTTCCAAGCAGAGACTTCACGGAAATCTTGAGATCCGATCCATCCTTGCGGAACATATTGATGTAGCTGGCCTTGGAGTCCTCCTGGAGCACCGCAACCACGCCCTTTGCGGACACGGTAACCCGCAGAATCGGCAGCAGGGAGGTCGCCTGCCCCTGGCAGCCATTCTTGTCACATATGTAGATGCTGGTTCCCTGCTGGTCCGCCACCGTGGCAAACTCCCCGTTGACCGCGATGATCGGGGACTTCATCTCATAGCTCTGGTTCCAGACCACCCGCCCCTGGGCGTCCAGGTAGGAGACGCCGTCCTTCGTGTATTTCAAAATTCCGTCGGCGAAATCCACGTAGCCGTTAAAATTCCCCTCGCCCTTGCTCACTCCCTCCGCGTTATCCGCGGAAAAATCCTTCTCCCACAGCACCGTATAGTCCGTATATTCATGGTACACGTTGTAGCGGAAAAGGCAGAAGACTGCAATGGCCGCCAGCGCAAGAAGGATACACACAAGCCGGATCCGCCTGCGGATCACCTTGCGGTGCGCATTGTATACAATCTCCCGGCTGTCCTCCTCTTCCTCATAATCGCCGCGTCCGGGAGGCGCGGAATTAAAATTGGAGGACACAATCTGGCGCCGCAGCTGCTTTTTCTTGTTTTCCCGGCTCGTCGAACTCGTGTTGTCCATCTCATAATCTCCTAGAATAGCCCATATATGAGACATTATACAACACTTTCTTTCATTCCGCATTACCTTTTTCCGGGGCCGCCGTCTTTTGAGCCTTCCTCGCAACAAGGTTTACGGCACCAGCAGCTTCTGTCCGGCGAAGATACTGTTCTCATCCTCCAGGGCATTGACCCGCATGATCTCGTCCAACTCCCCTAAGTTGGAGTAGAGCTTAAAGCAGATTCCATACAGCGTGTCCCCCGATTCCACGGTGTACACCTTGTAGTCCACCTGTGAGGAGGCTGCATCCTTTGCACCGCTGTTTTTGTCGCTGGACTTGGAGGATTCGTTGTTCTTGGAGGTCTGAGAAGACTCAGACGATTTTGTGGCGGAGGGGGACTCGGTGGTGGCGGTTGGGGTCTGTGGGGCGGAGGCGCTGGGGGCGCCACTCCCGCCGGATGTACTCTGACTGTTGGTTCCGCCCTGGCTGCTGGCTCCGTTATGGCTGCTGGCTCCGCTGCCATCCTGCGAACCAGATGTGCCCTGGCTACTGGCTCCACCCTGCGTGCTGGCTCCGCCCTGGCTGCCGCTTCCACTCTGCGCACCTGCTCCGTTTTGCCCATCAGCTCCGCCCTGGCTTCCGCTTCCCCCCTGCGCCCCCGCCGCATTCACATTCTGCCCGCCAGCTCCGCCCTGGCTCCCGCTTCCATCCCCTGCCTGTCCACTCCCCGACGGCATCGTCTCCGGAATCACCTCCGACGCGCTCTCCCTGCCGGCGCTCTCCCTGCCGGCGCTCTGCGCCGCATCCGCGCCCGCGCTCGCTCCCGATCCAGCTCTACTCTCATCCGCCGGCGCGGTCGTCGGGTACACCTGGCCCCTGGCCTCCTCGATCACGTAGTCGGGGCTGTCGGAATCCGCCCAGCCCTTGCCGGACATGTCCTCCACCTGCTTGCCGCCGGTGAGCACGCTTCCGCCCGGCACCACCGAGGCGATCACGCTCTCCATCTGCTGCATCTTCTGATAATTGTTGAACATGGCCACGCCGCCCGCCAGGACCGTGACGGTCAACACGCCGCACAACCCGGTCAGCACGCCCACCGTGCTCTTGTGGTGGACCGCCTCCACCTTGCGCTCGTCCATCCGCTTCTTGAAGTCCCGGATCACCTTGTCGTCCACGCCGGTCTCCACCCGCTTCGTGTCACGGCGCAGAATCATGTAATCCTGCATCATCTGGTTGCGCTCATAGAAAATACTGTAGCCCCGGAGCTTATAAAAGCCGTCCGAGGACGTTATGTAAATGGCTTCCTCGCCCTCCAGCCCGGAATTCAAGTACATCAATTGATGTTTTCCGGTAAAATACTGCCCGTGCTGCCGCCAGTAGTTGAGCGGGCTTAGGTTGCAGCCGGGGCTCCCGCAGAGAAACCATCCCTGAACCGTCCGTTTCGGGAACATCTGCTCCACGTCCTGGTACGCCTTCTTCCAGGCGTCCTCCGTGAAAGCCACCTTCTCGCCCTCCTCCGTGATGTTCTCCATCTCCAGGGCGCCGTCCACAAACACGTAAGGCGTGTCCTCATGCATCTCCACATTCCCCAAAAGCAGCCCCACGCGCAGGTCCGAACCTCCGGTTGGGTGAAGCCGCTTTAAATAGGTATTTACATAATCTTCCAAATATAATTTAAGAACCTGATCCCGTTCTCCAATCTGCCGGATGTTTTTGGGCAGTTTGGGAAACGGCTCATATAATTCTCCCATAGAATCACCCCACTGTCTTATTTTCTGAATCCAAACAAGCTTAGCACATCCTACAGGCGAATTTTGTCAAACGATGACCGCGTTTTCCCATAATCGTTCGACAAGAAATATGCTCTCGCAGATGCAGTCCGCCATCTGCATCACCATCGAGAGCCTCACGCTCTGGAGCATCACCGGGTCATAATTGCCGCAGCCGCCCACAATCCCGGTGATGGCAATGTCACCCACCGCCTCCAGCTCCTTGCTGACCCCGAGCCCAGGCTTTAGCGCGCCGCGCCCCAGGGTGGCGTACCCAACATGGTCCGAGCTCCCCACCGACGCGTCGATGGCCACCACCACGTAGTCCGGGTAGTGGAGCCGGATGTAGCGGGAGTACAGCTCCAGGTTCATGGCATGCACCGGCCGCTCTAACGTCCCGATCACCGCGGCCCGGCGCAGCTTGCGGGCTCTGAGCTTGTGGCCCACTAGCGGTCCCAGGCTGTCCCCGGTGGAGCGGTCCGTGCCGATGCATAGGAACATCACGCCCACCTTCTCCTTCCGGTCCAACTCCTCCAGAATCAGCTGGTTCAGTCTGGACGCAAAGAGATCCGCCCGGAAGTCCTTCCTGGTGTCAAAATAGTCGATATTTTCCTGTTTTTGCGAGCTTAACTGTTTCCATAATTTCATGATAAAGTTGTCCACCTGATGATTCGATTTCGTTGCTGTGAGTCACCGCCGGCGGGCTCAAGCTTTTTTATAGTATAGGCTCCAACTTGAGAAATTATGCCTGCACAGAAAAAAAGATGGGTGCCGCAAACAGCATCCATCTTTTTCCAAATTTGTATTAACCAAACAGCTTCTCGCTATACACACCGTCCGCGATCAATTTTCGGATCGCCGCCACAACCGCGTCCTTGTCCTCCTTGTAGGTCACGCCGAACCATTTGTCCGGTGTGTTTAACACGCGCACACGGGCCTTGCCGGACTGCACCAGCTGATCGATAATCCTGGGCAGAAGGTACTCGGCCTTCAGGTCGCCCTCCTTCAAATTGTCCAAAAACTCCGGGAATCCGTGCTCCAGCTCCTCCAGGAACTTGGTGGGCAGTCCCCACATGTTCATGGAAACCGGCTGGGACGGGCTCACCGTCACCGGATTCCCCTGCTCATCCTCTGCCAACAGTCCATTCTCCGTCATGCGGATGTTGTAGGTCTCGTTCACGGTGGTGAGGTAGCCGTCCCCGCCCACCTGGCACACGCCGCGGGTCACGCTGCCGTTGTCGCTCAAGGTGTTGGACAGAACGAAGCCGCCCATGCAGATGTCGTAGACATCCCCTTCCATATCCATCTCGTTAACCATGTAGTCATGGATCCGGCGGAAGCCCTCCTTGCCGTAGTAGTCGTCCGCGTTGATCACCAGGAACGGGCAGTTCACCAGCCCCTTCACCGTCAGAACGGCCTGGCCGGTTCCCCAGGGCTTTGTTCTGCCCGGTGTCACCTCATATCCCTCGGGAAGCGCGGATAACTCCTGGTACGCGTACTCCACCTTTGCCAGCTTCTCGATACGGTTGCCGATAATCTCCTTAAAATCCTTCTCCAGGTCCTTGCGGATAATAAAAACAATCTTGTCAAATCCTGCTTCCAGCGCATCGTGGATGGAGTAATCCATAATGATTTCCCCATTAGGTCCCACCGGTGCAAGCTGCTTAATCCCGCCGCCAAACCGGCTGCCGATTCCGGCTGCCATAATGACTAATGCTGTCTCTCTCATGTAACATTTCTCCTCGCTTTAAAAACTGAATATAATATATCATATGCCGCAGGAAAAGGCAAAGCAAAGATCGGCGGTTTTGGCCACCGTTACAACTTTCCCCAAAAATTGCGGAAAAATGTAACGGTCCTGCGGAGATCCCCCATATTTTAAGGGTTTTCTGCGTCAAGAACCGCGGCTTCTCCCCCTCACATCATGCCTTTTTTTGCGATCGCCGCGCAGCCCAGGAGTCCCGGCTCCGGAAGTTTAGCGCGCACAAACCGGGTGTCCCACAGAAACTCCGGCAACATTTGGCGGTACGCCGACAGCATCCGATCCATAAAGCAGTCCGCCGACTTCATGCATCCCCCTCCCAGCACAAACACCTCCGGGTTTACCACGCAGGTGATGTCCGCGAACATTCTCGCCAGGCCCACAGCCATCTCCTCCACCAGCTGAGCCGCCGCATGATTCCCATTTTTTGCCAGGCAAAACACCTCGCCTGCATCCGAAATCGCAGGGTCAATTTGAGCGCGCCCCCGCTCCAGCACTGCGTCTCCGGCCGACCACCCTTCCACGGCCCCGGGAGCTAACGCCCTGAAGGCCTCGGATTTCTCCGTCACCCACACGCTTCCCACCTCGCCTGCGAACCCGTGAAACCCTTTTATAATATTGCCGTTCCAGATAAATCCGCCGCCGATCCCGGTGGAGATCGTGACATAGTACATGGATTTCGCTCCCCTGCCGCTGCCGAACACGTACTCCCCCAGGGCGGCGGCGTTGGCGTCATTCTCGCCGAACACCGGCAGGCCGAACGCATCCTTTAGCTGATCCAAAAGCTCCAGCCGGTCCATCCCCTCCGGCAGATTGGTCGCGTGGTGGAGCGTGCCGTCCGGCAAAAAGACGCCCGGCGCGCAGATTCCCACCGCCCTGGCGGGGTGCCGCCCCAGCATCCTGCGCCCCAGATCCACAATCTGCCCGGCCAACTCCCGGCTGCTGTCATGGCAGGTGCGCTCCTTCATGAGCTCACAGATCTGCCCATCCTCGTCCACCAGCGCGGCTCTGACATTGGTGCCCCCCAGGTCAATCCCTAACTGAAACTGTCTCTCCATCCCATACCTCCCAAACCCACGAAAAGGCAAGGCCAAGTGTTCCAGAACTTGTCCCTGCCTGTCTGAATTGTCAATTTCCCCCAAAAACCACATCCTCCGCCAGCCGCGTCAGCACTCTCTCGCACCGCCTCACGTCCTCAACCGGCACATACTCGTTGGGCTTGTGGGCCAGCTCCAGACTGCCGGGGCCGTAGGACATGCAGTTGTGGTTTCTCAGGGTTCCCGCGATCACCGCGGTGTCCGTGTACCCGTTGAAGGAGCCCACCGCGGCCGCCTTCCCGTCCGCCGCAGCGCACGCAGCCCGCAGGGCGGCCAGAAGCGGGGAGTTTTCATCCTTCTCCACATAGGGACGGTCCCCGGTGACCACGTAGCTGCCCTTCACCCCGGGAATCGCCTCCTCGGCCGCCCGGATCGCCTCGTACATGATGGCCTTCGCGGCGGCCGTGTCCGTGGGCGGCACCAGGCGCATGTCGATCCAGACGCGGCAGTGGTCCGGCACCACGTAGGGCCGGTAGCCGCCCTCGATCTGGCCGAAGGTCACGGTGGAGATGCCCAGGTCATGGTGGGCGGGACACGCGCTTATGCGCCGTCTGATCAGGCTGACCGCCTCCGCCATAGCCGCGATGGCGTCCGCCCCCTTCCAGGGGTTGCTGGCATGGGCGGTGATCCCGTCCATGGTCAGCTCAAACCACAGGCGGCCCTTGTGGGCCACCTGAATCTGGCCGTCCGTGGGCTCCGTGTCCAGGTACCAATCGTCCTTCGTCACCCAGCCCCAGCGGATGGCCGCCTCCACGCCCCGCATGAAGTCCTCCTCGTCCACTGTTCCGATAAAGACGAGCGGCCGCTCCGGCAGCGCATTCTCACGCCCCGTTCTCTGCAGCATCCGGGAAAATGCCGTCAAGGCGCACGCCAGCCCGCTCTTCATGTCGCAGGCCCCGCGCCCGTAGAGCCGCCCGTCACGCTCCACCGCGCCCAGGGGCGGAAGGTCCGCGTCCCAGTCCTCCCCCAGCATCACCGTGTCCATGTGGCAGATAAATGCCAGCGCAGGCCCCGGAGTTTTCCCCTCCAGCCGCGCCATCACGTTAAAACGCCCCGGAAGGGCCTCCCGCCGCGAGAGAACCACGCTCCCGGGGCGGGCATTGGGCCCGGACGCCCCCGCCTCAACCACCTCAACCCCAGCCCTTCCGCTCTCCCGCTTCAGCCACTCATACACAAACCGTCCGATCTCGCCCTCGTACGCGCCCGGGTCGGAGCTGTCAATTTTTACCAGTTCCTTCGCCAGTTCCCACGCCGCGCACTGCAAGTCTTCCGTCTCATTTGTCGTTCCCATACAAAATCTCCTCCCCTGTCAGCGGACCCTTGTCCATAATCCGTCCGTTCTCAGACCTGACAGAAAAAATAATATTCCACGTCCTCTATCACAACACTCATGTTGGGATTTCCCAACAGGCTTCGGGTGCGGTTGATCACATGCTTGATGGCCTTCCTGTACGCTTCCTTGTCCGGCGCCTCCGTCGGGTTGCGCACCGCCACGATGCAGTGGCCCACACGCCCCAGCGTGCAGCCCCGTTTCTCGCCGCAGATAAGCTGGCTGATGTTCAGCCTTCCTGTCACATAAATCTTGCTGTTCTGGTACTCCTCGTCCGCCGCAATCTCCCAGCACCTTCCCACATACTCATTGGTGTAATAGTCCGTGTCAACTCCAAAAAGATTAATCACATAGCATTCCGATACCATACGAAACCCCAGGGCTTTTATACTATTCTATTCACCCCGGGCATGTCTCGTTCCCGCCTCCATAGAGCGCGGAGCTTCCGGCTGCTTTCTACAGATCGTCCACCAGCGCCGTGCTCTTTGCGTAGGCCGTGCTCTTTGCCTCAAAAAAGTCCGTCTTCACCATGTTGGCGTTGGAGTACTGCCCCACCCACTTCATGGATTCCGGCTCCTCCCCGTACCCTGCGTAGAGCGGCTCAAAGCCCAGGCTGGTCCACCGCAGATTTCCCAGATACCGGATGTACTCGGTCACCATGTCTCTCGTCAGCCCCGGAACCTGATCCCCGATCACGTAGTGGCCCCAGGCGATCTCCTGGTTCACGCCCTCCTCGGCCATCTCCCGCAGCATGGCCACGTTCTCCGGAGTAAACAGCTGCGGCTCCTCCTTCTTAAGCTCCAGGATCATGTTCCTGAACAGCCATAAGTGCGTGTTCTCATCCCGGTTGATGTAGCGGATCTCCTGCACGCTCCCCGGCATCTTCCCGCACCGCCCCAGGTTGTAAAAGAACATGAACCCGCTGTAGAAATAGATCCCTTCTAATATGTAGTTGGCCATCATGACCCGCAGAAGCGTCACATCGTCCCGTTTCTCCTGGAATTCATTGTACAGATCCCCGATAAAGGTGTTGCGCCGCAGCAGATGCTCGTCGTCCTTCCACTGGTACAGAATGGTGTTGCGCTCCACCGGCGAGCAGATGGTGTCCAGCATGTAGCTGTAGCTCTGGCTGTGCACCGCCTCCTGAAAGCCCTGGATCGTCAGGCACAGATTCACCTCGTTGGCCGTGATGTACTGCCCGATATTCGGCAGGTTTGCGGTCTGAATGGAATCTAAGAAAATCAGAAAGCTCAAAATCTTGTCGTAGGCCTGCCGCTCCGCCCGCGTCAGCTCCGGATAATCCTTGATATCCGCGCTCATGTTGATCTCCTCGGGGATCCAGAAATTGTTCATGGCCTGGCGGTACCAGCCGCTGACCCACGGATACTTCATGTTGTTAAAATCATTCAGGTTGGTGGTGTTCCCCCCGATCATGCGGCGCAGGTTCACCTCCGTGTCCCCCTGGGGGTTAAATAACGGTCTTCTCTTTAATTCTGACATACTCTCTCCATCCCGCGCAGTCCCATTAGCTGGAGCAGCTCTCGCACTCCTCCACCTCGAGGGCCTTGCTGCGCACATAATATATTGTCTTAACGCCTTCCTCCCACGCCTGCAGATACAGGTTTAACACCTGCCGCATGGTGTACTCGTTGGTGATGTATAAATTCACGCTCTGAGCCTGGTCGATGTGGCGCTGGCGGATTCCCGCCGCCCGCACGGACCAGGTCTGGTCCACCAGGTGGGCCTCCTTGTAAAGCCAGTAGGTCCGCGGGTTTAACTCCGGCGCCACCCGCGGCAATATGGCGTGCTTCTTCTCCTCCAGGAAATACCGCTTCATCACCGGGTCCACCCCGGCCGTGGTTCCGGTTAAGATGCTGGTGCTGCTGGTGGGCGCCACCGCCATCAAGTAGGCGTTTCGCATGCCCTGGGCCGCCACCTTCCGGCGCAGCGCCTCCCAGCGCTCCCCGGCGTAGCCGCGCTTGTCAAAATACGCGCCCGTCTGCCAGTCGCTGCCCGGGAAGTACTCGTAGCTCCCCTTCTCCGCCGCCAGCGCGCTGCTGGCCTCGATGGCCGCGAAATTGATCCGCTCAAACACCTGGTCCGCGAACCTTAAGTGCTCCTCGCTCTCCCATGCGATGCCGTTCTTCGCCAGCATGTGGTGGTACCCGCTGACCCCCAGGCCGATGCTGCGGTAGCGCCGGTTGGTGATCTTCGCGTACGGGAGGGGGTAAAAGTTTAACCCGATCACGTTGTCCAGCGCCCGCACCGCGCAGGCCACGATATCCTGCACCTGTCCCTCGTCCGTCACGTCGATGTTTCCCAGGCACAGGCTGGCCAGATTGCAGACCACAAACTCCCCGGCCTTGGTGGTGTTCACCACGATCGTGTCCCCGTCCTGGTCTAAAATCTGTGTGTCCACCGTCTCGATGGGCGCCATATTCTGGGCGATTTCCGTGCACAGGTTGGAACAGTAGATCATGCCCTTATGCCCGTTGGGGTTGGCCCGGTTCACCGCGTCCCGGTTGAAGGTGAACGGCGTTCCGGTCTCCACCTGGGAGCGCAGAATCAGCCGCACCAGCTCCTTGAGCGACACCGTGCGCTTGGAGATGCGCGGGTCCGCCACGCAGTCTAAGTAGCGCTGCTCCCAAGCCTCGCCGTAGCTGTCCTCCAGGCAGTACCCCTTCACCTGCATGACCTCGTGGGGGCACAGGAGATGCCACGGCTGGTCCAGATTCTCCGCCGCCATCCTCCAGAACAGGTCCGGGTAGCACACCGCCGGGAACACGTCGTGGGCCTTCATGCGGTCGTCCCCGTTGTTGGTGCGCAGCTGCAAAAATTCCGGCAGGTCCTTGTGCCAGGCGTCCAAGTAGACGGCCACCGCCCCCTGGCGCATACCCAGCTGGTCCACGGCCACCGCGGTGTCGTTCACCAGCTTCACCCAGCGGATCACTCCCCCGGCCGCGCCCTCAAAGCCCCGGATGCTGCCGCCCGTGGCCCGGACCTTTCCGAAGTATAAGCCCATGCCGCCGCCGAACTTGCTTACCTGGGCGAAATTGTCGATGCTGCGGTAGATTCCCTCCAGGCTGTCCGGAACCGTGTCGATAAAACAGCTGGAGAGCTGGTGGAACGGCTTTCTGGCGTTGGAGAGCGTGGGCGTGGCCATGGTCACCTGCATGCGGCTCAGCATGTCGTAGAACCGGCGCACCCACTCCATCCGCTGCTCCCGCTTCTCCTCCATGGCCAGGTGCAGCGCGATCCCCAGGTACATCTCCTGGGGCGTCTCCAAGGGCTGGCGCTTGTGGTTCTGGATCACGTAGCGCTTGATCAGAAGATCCAGCCCCGAGTAGGTGAACAGCTTGTCCCGCTCCGGGTCCAAAAACGTCTCCGCCTGCCGGATCTCCTCCGGCGTATAATTTTCCAAAATATAGGAACCATAAAGCCCCTCGCCCGTGAGGTAGGTGAGCTTCCCGTAAAAATCCGAGATCCCCAAACCGGCCAGACGCCCCTTTAGCTCCTCCTCAAACTGGCAGTTTAAAATCCGCGCCGCGATAAACTCCCACTTTGGCGCCTCCCGCGCGGTCAGTTCCGCCGCCGACTGGATCAGGCTGCCAAACAGCTCCTCCTGCCCCATGCCGGGCTTTTTAAAGCCGTCAAACTTGCGTGAGAGGATCGCAAGCGCGTACTCCTCCTCCGGGAAATCCCGGCTGATCTCCTCCAGGCATTCCCTCAATCCGCCCCCGCAAAAGGCGTCCGCGATGGCACTGGCCGCGCTCGTCTCTGCGCCTGCGCCATGGTTTTTCATCTCGTCCATATTCCTGTATGTCTCCTTCTCGCCGCCCGGCCCTTGACCGGAGCTTAGGCGTCAATTTCTGATGTCCGCGCCGCTCTGCCGTCGGCGCCATGGGCTCTATTATAATCCATATATCTTGTGGTTACAACCAGAATTTTGAATTTTTTCTACCAAATCCTGTATGGCGGTCCGGAGTGTTTTATCCGTCCCCTACAACATAGGGATTGTACCTGTTTCAGATAAAAAGGTGATTGCACTTGCGGGAAATAAGACTATAATCATGTATAGACAATGAGAAATACTGTGACAAAGGGGTCACAAAGGGAGGACGCTTTCCTGTTTGGAAAGGGATGGGATTATGAAAGAAATTAAAAATCCGATTCTGCAGACTCTGGCTGAGTATGCACTGATAACTGCAAGTATTATGATTATGGTGGTGGGAGTCTACTTTTTCAAATTCCCCAACCATTTTGCCTTCGGCGGGGTCACCGGCTTCTCCACCGTAATCAGTGCCATGACGCGCTGGTCCGCCAGTGATTTCACCTCCATCGTCAACATGGCGCTTCTGGTGCTGGGCTTTCTGTTCCTCGGCAAGAGCTTCGGCTTAAAAACGGTCTACGCCAGCGTGGTGATGTCCGTGGGGCTGTCTCTGCTTGAGCGCCTCTGCCCGCTGTCCCGGCCGCTGACCACGGAGCCTCTTTTGGAGCTGATGTTCGCCATCTTCCTGCCGGCCATCAGCACCGCCCTCCTGTTCCACATCGGCGCGTCCAGCGGCGGAACCGACATCATCGCCATGATCTTAAAGAAGCACACCAGCTTAAACATCGGCACCGTCCTCATGTTGGTGGACATCGCCTCCGTGGCGGCCTCCTTCTTCGTGTTCGGGCCGGAGACCGGGCTGTTCTCCACCATCGGCCTGGCGGCCAAGTCCCTGGTGATCGACGACGTGATCGAGAACATCAACCTGTGCAAGTGCTTCAACATCATCTGCGACGACCCGGATCCGATCTGCGACTACATTATCAACACGCTGCACCGCAGCGCCACCATCTACCAGGCGCAGGGCGCGTTTACACACCACAACAAGACGGTGATTATGACCACTATGCGCCGCAGCCAGGCGATCAAGCTGCGCTGCTATATCCGCCAGGTGGAGCCCTCCGCGTTCATGCTGATCTCCAACTCCAGCGAGATCATCGGAAAAGGGTTCCTGGCAAGCTGAGTGAACTCTGTAAATTAATAAAAATGCCCGAGGGGCGGGAAATCCAAAAATCCGGATTTTCCGCCCCTCTTTAGTTGGATGAAATAGACCGCAGGAGAAGCCTGCGGCCTATTTCCCCTCTCGCGCCTACAGCGCCCCAAGCTCCTTCGCGGCCCGCTCCAAATCCTCCCGGATGTGGATGGCCTGCGGGCACGCCTGCTCGCATTTTCCGCACTTTTTGCACTGATCCGCCCGCGCTTCCTCCGCCAGATCCACCTGGTAGCGCGCCTTGGTCCGCTTGGCATTCCCGTACATGGCGAACTCGTTCCAGATGGAGAAATTCCGCGGGATGTCCACGCCGAAGGGGCAGGGCATGCAGTAGCGGCAGCCGGTGCAGCTGTTGTTCACCCGCCTGCGGATGGCCGCTGCGGCCTCCTCGATGACCGCCTGCTCCCCGGCGGAGAGCGGTTCGAAGTGTTCAAAGGTCCTTAAATTGTCCTCCAGCTGGTCCGGCGTGGACATGCCGCTAAGGATCACCTTGACGCCCGGATGGGTCCCCACCCAGCGAAGCGCCCAGGAAGCCAGCGAATGTCCCCCGGCCTTCCCGGGTTCCCCGCCAAAAATCCCGGAGATTTCCTCCGGCAGAGCGGCCAGCGTGCCGCCCTTCACCGGCTCCATCACCACCAACGGAACTCCCAGCGTTTCCGCCAGCTGGCAGCCCTTATCGCCCGCCTGCACCTGGCGGTCCATGTAATTGTACTGAATCTGGCAGAAGTCCCATTTCCGGCTGGTCAGAATCTCCTCGAACACCTCATAGCTGTCGTGGAAGGAGAATCCCAGATAGCGGATTCTTCCCTGGCGCTTCAGCTCCTCCGCCCACGGAATCAGGCCCAGACGCTGTATCTTGTCCCAGCGCTCCCGCCCCAGCCCGTGGAGCAGGTAAAAGTCAAAGTGGTCCACCTGAAGCCGCGCCAGCTGCTCCTCAAACACGTCCTTGGCATCCTGAAGGCTCTCCACCTTCCAGATCGGCAGCTTGGTGGCCAGATAAAAGCTGTCCCTGTCGTACTTCTTTAACACGCGCCCCACAAACGGCTCGCTGTCCCCATTGTGGTAGGGGTAGGCCGTGTCGATGTAGTTGACGCCGGCTTTAATGGCCCGGTCGATCATCGCCTCCGCCTGGGCCTCGTCGATCGCGCCCTCCGCTGTCACCGGAAACCGCATGCAGCCAAATCCCAGCAGCGAGGGCCGCTCCGTCCCCGTCTGCATCTTCATCTCTCTGTATTCCATATTGATCCCTCCTGGCCTCCCGCGGCCCGACTCCTTTTGTTCCCCTCATTATAGCAAAACCGCCCCGCAAAAGTCAAACCCCTCGATTGCCTCGAAAGCCATGGTGTGCTATACTGTTAGACAGAAAATACCTACGAAAGAGGGACAACTTTATGGACTTAAAACTGGAGGCCAGGCAGACACAGGTACTATCACAGCACATGATCCAGTCTGCCAAGATCCTGCAGATGACCGCGCAGGAACTGAACACCTATGTCAACGACCTGGCGCTGGAAAATCCTGTAATTGATATCGTGGAACCGGCCGCCGGAGGCCGCCAGGAATCCATCGAACAGCAGCAGTGGTTAAACTCCTTCAACGAGGAGAATTATTACCTGTACCAGCGTCAGAACAACGACGACGACTACGATTTCCGCGACAGCTGGAACATCGACCGCTCCGACGGCGACACGCTCCAGGACTATCTGTGGTCCCAGCTGGTGGCGGAGAACTTCTCGGAGGAGGAGACCGAGATCATCAAGTTCATGCTGGAATGCCTGGACAACAAGGGCTATTTGAGCGAGTCCACAGAGACCATCGCGGAATACTTCCACGTGGACACGGAGCGCATCGACGGCTACTTAAAAATGCTCCAGGAGCTGGACCCAGCCGGCGTCTGCGCCCGGGATTTGGAGGAGTGCCTGCGCCTACAGCTTGTGCGGCGCGGGTTAAACACCCCGGTGCTTTTATCCCTGGTGAACGACTGCCTGGAGCTGGTGGCGAAGAACCAGATTCCGGCCATCGCCCGCAAGCTGCGCCTGACCTCCGCCGAGGCCGCCGGCTGCTGCCAGATCATCAAATCCCTGAACCCCAAGCCCGGCGTTTCCTTCTCCAGCCGCGAGCAGCTGCGCTACATCATCCCGGATGTGACCATCGTGAAATTCAAGGACCATTTCGACATTCTCTTAAATGAGTCCATGTACCCGGGCGTGGGAATCAACAGCTACTACCGCCAGCTGAGCCAAAACCCGGAATCCCCGGAGGTGCGGGAGTACTTGTCCAACAAGCTGCGCCAGGCCGAGTGGGTGAAGCAGTGCATCGCCCAGCGCAGCAAGACCCTCATGCAGGTGTCCCGGGCCATCCTGGCCCACCAGGAGGAATTTTTCGCCGTGGGCCCCAACCACTTGGCGCCCCTGCGCCTGGCCGACATCGCCGCAGAGCTGGACATCCACGAATCCACCGTCAGCCGCGCGGTCAGCAAAAAATACCTCCAGTGCTCCTGGGGCGTGTACCCCATGAACTACTTCTTCTCCCGCAGCGTGTCCGCGGGCACCGAGAGCGGTCCCGACGGCTCCGTCTCCCGGGCCATGACCGCCCAGGAGATCAAGCGCGCCCTGTCCGAGATCATCGAGGCCGAGGACAAGAAGAAACCCTACAGCGACCGCCTGTTAGGCGAAAAGCTGGCCGAGCGCGGCATCTCCATCTCCCGCCGCACTGTGGCCAAATACCGGGAGGAAGAAGGCATTCCGGATGCCAGCGGGAGAAAGGCCTATCTGTAGAACGCCAGCGCAGGAAAAACATGCATGCACAAAATCAAACAGCCGCACCGGATTTTTACATTTTGTAAAAATCCCGGCGCGGCCGTTTTTTTATCGGATCTGATCCAAAATGAACGGATCCTTGATTTTTTTGTCCTCAGCTAACAGCACGATCTTGGACATGATCTCCGCCGTCTTGGGGTCCTCGTCCACAAACGGGAGGAACAGCTTTCCCCTGGACTGGCTGTGCACCGGCAGAATGTTGATCATCGCCCCGCCGACCTGGTGCACCACGCCGCTGCCCAGCTGCACGGTGTACTCCCCGCGGGCGCCCTTGATCCTCGCGTGGCTGTCCGTCAGCGTCACGTTCTTTAGGCCGAACAGCGGCAGGTTGAACTCCACGATGGCCCGGCGCATCTCGATGGTGGAGTGGCTGGTCTCCGGATCCACGCCGCCCGCATGGGCCACGCTCACCGCCAGGTCCACATCCCGCATCACCTCGCTGTAGATCAGGTCCGGTACCTGGCCGATGGTAAGCGGCAGGAAGGTCTTCCGGTCGGAGAACTCCACCCACTCGAGCGTCGGCTCCTCTGCGTCGCCTGGGGAGAACCAGTCCGCCAGCGCGTAGATCCGCGCCACGATATTCTCCTTGTAGAACACCTTCTGGAGCCCTTCCTCGTAGTCGGCCCCCCAGCGTCTCCCCCGCAGGCAGCCCACAGTCTTCTTCGGCTGGATCTGGTAGCCCGCAAAGAGGCGCGAATACCTCTGGTTCTCCTCCTCCGGCAGCTTCACGTACAGCTCCCTGAACACCTGCTTGAAGGGCTGCTTTTCCTTTCTCTCAAACAAACAGCGCTGGTATTCATGCCAGTCGCCCGCCTTAAAGAGGTCGAAGGGATGGGCGATCCGCAGGGTCTCCCCGGCCATCACCGGCGCTATCCTGCCGTCCCAGCTTAAAAGGCCCAGGCCGCCGTCCGCCGCCGGCGCGAGGAAGCCCCGGTTCTCGCCGGATACAAACACCAGGGGCTCCAAAATCGCCCGAACCACCGGGTTTTCAAGCAGCAACGCCACCTCCTCTGCCGAGAACTCCGTCCGGCTCTCCATGGCCTCCTCCATCATACTGCGGGTCCGCGCGTGCTGATCCCGGAGTTTCTTGCTGACCTCCTTGATCTCCAGCACATAGGGCGCCTTCCCAAGCCTGGAGGGCACGGATTTCAAGGCCTTCTCACCCTTTCTGCACAGAACGGCGCTCTTTCCCTCGCCGTCGATCTCAATCTTCACCTCCACGTCGTCCACCGGCTTCCACTCCAGGTACGACGCGTACAGGGACGCCATCCGCGACTCCACATTGAGGGTCAGCCGGGTCACATCCGCGTACCCCGCGTTCACGCTCAGGTTTTTGAGCGCCGTCTGAACCGCCTGGCCCTCGCTGGCCCGCCTCTGAGCCCCAAACTGCTTGCTCTCCTTGGCGAACTGCTGGATAAACTGGTAGCGGTCCATCACGTCCGCCTCTTTCTTTTCCCCGAAGGGCACCAGGCCCACGCTCATCAGAAGGTCCTTGTTGCGCTTGGCCGAAATCTCACGCTTCAGATCGTCCAAAGGCGTTCTCCCCAGCGCCGCGTCCGCGTACTTTCTGGCCCGGGAGTGCTTCTGGCCGTCAGAGATGTACTTGGCCGCGTTGTAGAGAAGGTTGAAGCGCTCCTCCCCCAGCCGCCCGCAGGCCTCCTTAAACCAGTTCACGTCAAAGGCACCGCTCTGCAGCTCCTCCGGCGTAAGCGGCGTGTACCGGGCGATCATGGCGGACTTGCGGTCGTCAAAGCGCTCGTCCATGTGCGCCATAAAGTAATAGCAGCCGCTCTTTAAGCCCTCCCAGCCCAGGTAGGCCTCGATCAGGTCGATCCACTGGGGCGCGTACATGGCCACCTCCACCAGACGGCTCTCCCGGATCTTCGCCCCCTTAAGCCCGGCGGCTAAATCTGCCTCGGTCTCGCCCTCCGCCGGATAGCAGTACTTCAGCAGACTGCTCAAATTTTCCCGCTTGGTGCACAGTCTGTTGCCCCCGTACCAGCCGTAGTAGGCCTGCCGGTCCAGCGTGTCCTTCCCCAGAGCCTTTAAAATCCGCACCAGGTAGGCCGTCCCGAAAATGGCCTTGATCCCGCCGATACTCTTGGAGAACACCGTCTCACTGTCTCCCCGGCGAAGCTCCGTGTCCACCATGACCGGCACGATGCGGTTGTAAACCTCCCGGCACACAGCCCCCTCGGGGGTCTCATCCCGCATGTAAGCGCAGCCCTTCTCCCGCATAACCTCGTAGAACGCCTCCCCCAGCACCTCCCTGATCTCCGGGTAGTACCCTGTCTTAATGCTGTCCCCCTTGACAAACTGGCACAACACCCGCAGGCACTCCTCCCGGTTTAAATCCCGCATCACCGCAAGGCACACCATATCCATGGAGATGATCCCCATCCGGTATGCCTTCACAAACCAGAAAAACCGGAGCGGCGTCATGGGCTCCCGTCTCTCCCACAGGAAATTGCCGCTCTCTGCGTCCATGCTCAGCCGCTCAAACCGGAGGGCCGTCCCAAACGCCTCCCGGAACTCCTCGTCCGTCTCCCAGTAGCCCAATCCCTCGAAATACCGCCCCAGAAGCGGGAGGCCGTTCACGCCGGTGGAGGTATTGTACTCGCGGTTGCCCCAGCCTCTGTAGCGGTAGCACACCCGCTTTCCGGAAACCGCCGTCTCCCCCGTCAGCGCCCGGATCACCTCCAGGCCCTCCCTAAACAGCAGCTTCTTATCCAGATACTCCATCCGGTAATTTAAGCGCAGCTGGCGCACCTGGTTGGGATACTTCAAGGAGAACGGCAGCGGCTTGAAGGGCACTTTTCCGAAAATCGCCCGGTAGTAGCGCGCACCCGCCTGGTACGCCTGCTCCTCCAGCATCAAAAGTGCCTCCATGACAATGAACACGCCATAATTTTTGATCTCTTTCTCATAAAATTCCCGGAACACCTCCGGCAGCGGATAATTTTCCAGCCGGTAGCCTCCGGAAGCCGCCCCGGCCATCAAGGTGTAGCAGCTGCCGAGCAGCATGCGCTCCCCGTTTGACGCCTCATACTCATAATCCCGGTTCCGATCGATCAGATCATCCAGCTTTTTGATCAGCTCCACCGCCTCCCGCTCGGAGACCGCCAGGCAGCCGGAGATCACGCCGCGGTCCGGCTCCACTTCCGGCGCTTCATACTCCTTGCCAGGATCATAGATTCCGTACCCCGTCTCAGCGCTTATCTCCTGCACACCGTCCTTTTTGCCCTGCAGCTCCCCGATCAGGATCTGCTCCTTCTCCGTCGGCTCTGCGATGGAGGCCTCCAGCCCCGAGACCGCCCGCGCGAGCGCCTCGCGCTTCGGGTCCTTTCGGATCTGCAGCATCATGTCCAGGGCGGCGGTGCGCTTCTCCTCCCTCTTATCCTGAAGCAGCCGCTGAAGCGTCTCTTTGAGCCCGCCGTCGTCCCTCTTCATCAAAATGTCGATCAGCTGTGCCCGGAGCGCAGCGCGCTTAAAGCGGAGCATGTCCTCCAGCTGCACGTAATCCCGCGCCTCCAGCTCCAGGTGCTTCACTATGTTGTACGCCGTGGCGGAGGTCATCTCCTCGGCGTTCCCCATGTACCCGATCAAAAGCTCCCGCTGCCTCTGGTTTTCCGGCGCATAGAGGAGCAGGTTGACCAGCCTGCTTCTGCCCAGAGTGTAGCCGCTAGACATAACCTCCCCCAGCCTCCCCGCCATATCCGTGATCTTCTCTCTGTCCTGCAGGACGTAGGCGATGACCGCCATCAGCGAGATCACCTCGGACGGGCCCATGAACACCGAGTACCACGGGAATATACAGGGATCGTAGGTCACCCCCTTCTTGGGGAGCAGCTCCAGAATCCGCCCCAGACAGCTGTACAGCGCCTCCGCCTCCTCGCGGCTCTCAAAATAATCCGTCACCCTCGGCTTCGACGGCGCCTGGATCTCGTTGTAGTAGTAGGCCTGCCCCTCCTTCCGTGAGAACAGGCGGTAGGCCTCGGAGGAGTAATGGCTGGTGAGCGCGGTCATGAAGCATGCCGCCAGCTCCAGATCCCCGTCAAACCTAAGGATCACCCGCTTTGCAACCTTGCAGGAGTACCTGGCATTCCCCAGCATCTGATTATAATAGGAAGCGGTCAGCTTCTGGTTCTTGCTCCCGCTCTCGATGAGCCGTTCCATGGACGCCAGCGCCGTGCCTATCTCCCGGAACCCCTGTGCCCACAGCGCCGCGCTTATGGCGATGGAATCGTTGGTCTCCAGCTGCTGTATACAGTATTCATCCGACGCGAGACAGCTCCCCATGAGCTCCAACAGCTTCCCGCTCACCCGGTCCACACTGTTCTCATTAAATATGCCGATCCAGGTGGACACCGACCGCTTGACCGACGAGAACCGGATCAGGTCGTTTTTCTGGATCACCGAAAGGAGGCTCAAAAACGCCTCCTCCGTGCCCTCGTCCATGGCCTCGCAGATCGCCTGGCGCACCCCCTCCTGAAGGCGGGCGGCCAGAAGAAGCTCGCCCAGAGCCCGATGCAAATCGCGGTTGTCCGAGCGCAGGATGCCCAGGATCATCTCCCGGTCCAGGTACGCCGTGTTGTTCTCACTGTAGATTAAGTCGTTAAGCGCCCCGATCACCGCGCGGTTTCCCCGGTCAATCTCCGCGGCGTACAGGTAGCTGAAGCCGCTCATAAAGTTCACCAGCGACCCTTTTATGTAATCCAGCACCTCCGGCTCCAGACGGCGCAAAATCACATCCTCCAGCTTGGTCCCACAGTAAAACAGGCGCTCATAGACAGAAAGCAGCCAAAAGGCCGTATTCATCTGCGGCCCGTATCCGGCCGTTCGCACGGTCCTGCGGTTCCACCCCTTGGAGTAGGGGAAGCGGTTCAGCTTGTCCACGATATACAAAAACGACGGCTGCATATCCCGCGGCACGTAGGCGTCCAACAACGCCCCGTGGGCCCGCATCCTTGGGATAAAGCTCTTTCTCCCGAACCATGAGGACGGCTTCTTGCCGGGATCCCGGTAAAATGACTCCAGGATCGCCAGCACCTCCTTGCTCTGCGGGTTGAAGCTGTGCCGCCCGGAAGCCGCCAAATCCTTTGCTATGCACTTGTCTTCCCCGGTCAGGCGCGCGGTGCGCTTTTTGAGCTCCTCCTCACGCCTGTTCGTGATATTATTTCTCGTATTGTAGTTGAACTCCAAATTTTCCATCTCACCACATCCTTCCCGCCAGCATTGTAAGCCGCACAAACGTCAGACTGTCCTCCTCCAGGATATGAAGGGGCTCATCCAGCCGCTCAAGGGACCGGTCATTGAGAAAAATCCGGTAAATCCCATCCTCAAAGGACTGAAGCGCATTTTTCACCGCCGGCTCTGTCTCCGCCCGCCGTTCCCCGTAGTTGACGTCAAACCCGATTTTTCCCGTCTCCGCCCGCGCGTCAAGCTCCTCCTTCGTCATCACACGGATCAGCTCCGACGCCTCCAAGCGGTCGTTGTACTCCCGGACGCACACCTCCACCACGCCGCGGATCAGCTCCTCCACGGTCTCAGGTTCGGACGGCAGCTGATAGCGCACCTCCTGCACCGAATTTTTCCGTTTTCCAATCTGTTTAATATTCACCCGTATCTCCATCGCTCTGCCACCTCCAAAATATGCCATCTACCACTATTCAATGGGAATATCCGGTAATTGTCAAGTATTTGACCCAAAAAATAAATTAAATTATTTTGTGAAAATATATTGACAAATGGCCGGTTAATGGTTAAAATATTAGCGTTGTCAGTTCCACTGACAGGACGCCCAGATAGCTCAGTTGGTAGAGCAGAGGACTGAAAATCCTCGTGTCGCTGGTTCGATTCCGGCTCTGGGCATATGCAGGTGTAGTTCAATGGTAGAACACTAGCCTTCCAAGCTAGATACGTGGGTTCGATTCCCATCACCTGCTCTATTTTTTTGCCCGGGAAGCCTTGATTTTGTGGGGTTTCCCGGGTTTTTTGTCTCTATCCTTGTAGGGCGCGGCGCGGGTGGAGTTTTACCCCCGGCTACCGGTTCCCTTTCCACAAATACCAAATCCGGCCCCACATGCCTTTTCCAGCACGCGGGGCCGTCTCTGTTATTTTATTTGGTCTTCCTGATCAGCTGCGCAATTTCGTCCACCGATGGGATATCCGCCCCGTTCTCACCATAGTGCGCGTACCGTACGATCATGTCCCGGTCCACGAGAACTGCCGCGGGCAGCTGAAGCTCATTCCCCTCATAGGCCCCGTGCTCAAGTCCCAGCTCCACGGCCCGCTCGATCTTCCTGGGAGCGTCTCCGCCTATTAAATCCTCTTTTTTCGATGCGGTCCGGACTTCAAATTGTTTATAAAGCTTCTCATCCGGATCACAGATTATGGTGTAATGGAACGCCTTTTCCTTTGCCGCCCCCTTCATGACCTCGCGGCTGGACTGCAAAATCACCACCGCACGGCCTCCCGCGCTGCGGACCGCCTCATAATTCTCGTCCAGGTCATGCAAATCCACCTGGCACATCCGGCATCCATAGTAGCGCAGGAACAAAAACATGGTCGGCTTCCCCTCCGTCAGCTCCTCCAGTTTCACGCCATCCCGCTCGATGGTATTGCAGGTAAATGATTCCAGCTTTTTTCCAACTTCAAATTTCATATACAACCGCCTTTCTTGTCTCGCGATCTCGTGTTTTCCGCGAACCGCAGCCACTAAACCTGTACCGCTTTTCCTCCTCTTTAGCGCAAGCTTTGCCCCAAAGCCGTAAAAGCCCGGTTTCGCTCAGAATTGCCATCTGTCCTGGAACCGTATCTTAATCTACCTATTATACCACTGTCCCCCGCCCATGAATAGAGTGGCTCTGTTTTTATGATTTTCATGCGTTCGACCCGTCCAGAAAATGTGCAGAAAATCCCGCGGAAAAATTTTTTGAAAAAATGAATTTTATGGGTTGACATTCCCAAGTTTTTTTATTATAATAGCCTTCGTCAGTTGAGTTGATCAACGACATATGCGCGAGTGGCTCAGGGGTGGAGCACCACCTTGCCAAGGTGGGGGCCGCGGGTTCGAATCCCGTCTCGCGCTTTTTTTTAATGGCTGGAATTCCCTTGATTTACAAGGGGTTCCAGCCTTTTGCGTTCTCCAAAATGTTGTAGACAGTTGTAGACACTTCTCATTCTGTCCAGTTGGAGAAAAAGCGGTATGGTTCGATCCCCGTCTCGCGCTCTTTTTATTGGTAGCGGAAGTCTTGATTTATAAGGACTTCCGCTATATTTGTGTGTCTTTCAGGCTGTAGACAGTTGTAGACAGCTTACAAAGCCTTAGATATGAGGTCATAGGTTTCTTTTTCCGTCAATGGATTGTAGATATATCCGAGAGTGGTATTCAAGTTGCTATGTCCCAGCAGTTCCCGGATACAGTCCAGCGGTACGCCACTGGCGTTTAGGTTGCTGGCAAATGTCTTTCTCATTTTGTGAGTGGACTTTGTAGACAATCCCTGACGTTCTGCATATTTTTCCAGTACATAGGCAATCTGCCTTGATGTAAGCCGTTCCCCGTCCCTCATAAAAATGTAATCGCCGGTATGCCCTATCTTTTGCAGGATATTGATTGCCTTTGGAACCAGAACCACGAATCGGTCACGGTTTGTCTTTGTATGCTCCACTACCTCATATTGGTTTGTAACCTGATTTCTGACTTCTTCACGGACAATATGCAGATGGTTGATATTGATGTAATCGTCCCATTTCAGGGCTACCAGTTCCCCAACACGCAAGCCAAGCAAAAAATTTAATTTGACAGCCAGAAATGCGGTATCAAGCGTTTCTGTATACATGCGGTCAAGATACTGGTTTAAGTCATTCAGTTCATCAGAATTATAAGTTTCTGTTTTACCTGTTTTTCTGACTACCTGCTTAAACTTGACAAGAATCTGAACTTTGTCCATGGGATTCTCAGTCAGATATTTTTTCCTGATGGCATATTCAAACATACCGTTTAAGATTGTCTTGATGTTGCCCCATTCTTTACGGGGGAGATTAAACTCCCTTACAATGCGGTTACATTCTGATTCCAGCAGTAATTCATCTATCCTCTTGATTTTCCTGTTATGCAGGGCAGATGGTTCAAAATATTTGCTGTAATGCTGTTTATGCCGCTTGATGGTATTAGGGCTGTTGGTTACGGTCTGTTTGTATTCCAGCCATTCCTCATACAGTTCGTAAAAAGTCATTTTGTCAATGTGCGAATTTTGGAAGTATATCGGAATCAGCTTATCCAATAATTCATCTTCCGTCTGTGCCTTGATATTCTTTCTTTTTCCGTCTGACCCCTTATAGCAGGTCTGCCACCGTCCGCCCTCTTTTGCTGGCGGTGTGATGGCGTAATTATGTATTTTACGGACTTGTTCTCTCTTTGTTGACATAAGCGTATCAAGCACACTGTCTGTATCAAGTATACCGCATTCAAGGGCTTCCTTCAATAAAGAAAGATTGAAGATTTCCGAAGTATTTTTGTTGTCATTCATATACGCCGCCTTGTAACAGGCGCAGGGAACAAAGTTTTATTTGGGGGATTGTTTGATTGAAATTTGATATGGTCTATGATTTTATAATTTGTAAGTATGATTATTTTCGTTATGTTTTTTGTTTGCAATAATTTTATCAGCGTATATTGTGAAGTCCCAACGCCTGTCAGATTTAATTGTTAAATGGTGTATTTGCCCTGTCAACCGGCTGGAATCCATGCAGATAATCAATAGTATCATATTCTTGCCATTCACCGGGAGCCGCGTATATCCTTACCTTGTGAATACGCCGTATAAGGGCGTTCCATGTCTCTGTCTGCTCTAAGCGGATATTATGGTATTGGTCATCTAGTTTCCAGTTGGAAACGATATACACGAAGTTATAACAGGCTTGCCGGTTGTTGTATCGTGCCGGAAGTTGTAGGGGGTAGATGTCAAGATAGTTCAGCATATTCCCAATAGGCAAATCGCTTCTAAATTCTTCAAAGACTATTACATCTTCCCCGGAATAGGTGTCAAATGGGTGCTTGTAGTCCGTTACCCGGTACACATTGGAATCTCCGTGATTATCAAGAATATACCTTGATTTCCCATAGCCGGTTGAACCGCTCACATAGGTTACTAACAGATTCATGCGCCGTTCTGCCTTGTAGCGGCTGGAAAGTATCTCTAAGCGTGCCTTGTCAATGTGCTGTAGGTTCAAGAGGTTGTCAGGATTGATTTCCAAAATCTCCACATTGGAATACCCGTCTTTAATCATCTGGTAGAGGGTAGCTAAATCATTTCTTTTTCCCTGCCCTGTTTGCGGCATGGTTCCCCATTCTTCAAAGGTTTCTTTTAAATTAGTGGTTTCTTTTTCTGTATCTTCCCACTTGCCCTCTTTGCGGATATACGCCCGGTTTTCATCTGCCGTTCCTTGCGCTTCTTCGATATGGGCAGATGGAAAGGCTTTCTTTATACTTGAAAAGTAGACCGGATTTTTGAATTGTGCAAATAGATGAGTATGTGGAGCCTTTGCAACTTCATCACACATACACCAGTAAATGATATTCTCCCAGTTTGACAGCTTTTCTTTAATAGCCTGGTGGGTACAATTTTTGTGCTTTTCCGGGTTATTAAATGTTAATTGGTATTTTCGGCTACGCCGATTATTTTTTATGTTTTTCTTTTTAGTTGTCATGGTATTTCCTTTCTAGGTTCCGACACAGAGCCGACACAAACGGAGATAGGCCGGAACCATTGATTTTAAAGGATTTTTTGTGTTTTTGACACTGACACCGAAGTTGTGGTAATACTATGGCAACTTCGGCATGGAGCAAGAGGCTTCGCCCCCTGCTCCGGTCAACCTATGGCTTATGCTCCGCAACGCCACCGGTTGACTGTATCTGGTGTAATAATTCCTGAATCGAGGGCTGTCTGTCCATGAAGTTGCGTATATGTTTTAACAGTATATCTTGTTCAGGAACCCAAGGGACGATAATTTCTGTAGCCTCATCCTGTCCGTCAATCAGAGCGATTCCCTGACCGGTCTTATAGTTCCGTGTATTGTCTAAAATTTCGCCGGCAAACAGCATAAGACGTTGCTCACGGCTAATCCTCCCGTAGCAAAGGACGTTTTGAAATTGCTCACGTGATCCAGCGGAAAAGTTTGAACTGTCTGCTCTTTGGACAAGAAGAAAAATTCCGATTCCATTTCCGATTCCACGCCCTAATGCAAGAATTTCTCCAACTCTAGCCATCAAATCATTCTTTTTCTTTTTATCTATGCTTTCTATGTAGCCTAATAAGCCGAACCATTCTTCAATGACAAGTGTCACATGACATATCGCCGGGTTTTGGTGCTGTCGCATTTCTGTATATAACTTATAGTAGTCATATATCATGGAAATCGCATTATCGGCATAGGAATAAGCGGAACAACCTTTCAAGGGGGCATATTCCTTTCCAGCTTTAAAGTCTGCCAGATACAAAATGCTTTCTTGTTCCTGTAAAATATGATAGGCATACCAAAGAAAACTCTGTGATTTTCCACTTCCTGATTTTCCTGTAATCAGAGAATGAGGATTTTTGGAAATATCAGTATGGATTGCGGTCTTTATTCCGTATTCTTCCCAATCTACAAGGCTATACCCGAGTATCATAAGCCACCTCCTAGATATGCTCAACTAATTCACGGGATTGCATGGAATGCCCCTGCTGTTCCTTTAACTCCCGGTATGCTTCACAGTCTAATACTAAAACAATAATAGCGATTGACCCAAGGTCTTTTACGGAATCTATATGAACAGGGGTAATAAGGTTGTCCCCTACAGGTGCAGTGATTCCCTCTATTCCCTCCACTTGCACTTTCGCTATTATATGAGAAGAAATCAGATTGCTGACAAAATCACTTCCTTGTGAAAAAGGTAAGGTCTTTATTTTGTGAACCTGAAAATTGTAGTAAATAATTGCGTGCTTATCATCTATGGTTATCGGGGTGACAGCATTTAGTAGGTTGGGGGCAACAGGCTTCACTACCTCTATTAAAGTGCATAGCCTTTCGTCTAAAATCTTATAGAGGAAAAGACGCAGGTATGCATATTGCGTAGAAGCATTTTTTCGCTGGCGTGCCAGTTCCTCCTGTTTTCGACGTTCCTTTTCCTCTTGGTGTTTGCTTATCTGTGAAGTGATGGAACCAAAAAGCATACATATGCCAACAAAGGTTATGATAATAAATTCCTTGTCTTCAACCCAGATTTCATAGAGGTATTCTATAAAATTTATAAATGCACTAAGAATCCAGAGGACAGACATCAGTCCGAATCCAAGAATTAAAGTAACTACAAGTAATTTGCATATAAACCGTTTGTTATTACGGAGATGGAGAGGGACTTTTTTCAGTCCCTCCACGGCTCCATCAGTCAAGCGGTCAAATTTCTCCAGTCGCTTGTCCATCTATGCTTTTGCCTCCTTAGAGATTGTGAATCCAGAAGCCTTACATGATAGCGCATACTCGGTCATTGTTGCCGTCTTATACCAGCGGGCAGAAAAATCTTGAACCTGTTCAATAATTACAACTGTATCAGGAGTATTAAACAATTCGGGATTAATCAAGGCAGAACCAGGCACTTTTAACGAAATGTGCTCATACTTCCGCGATGGCAAAACTAATTCATAGCTATAGCCGCTTATATCTCCTGCAATGCCGTTGTGGTAATCTCTGTTAGCGCGGACACCTACGCACATAGCGGTTTGTGCCAGGGCTAATTCTGGAAAATTGGTAATAGGCAAATCACTGGGTCGCAACATACAATTTTCCTCCTTTTTCCGCGTATTCCAAAAGTTTATCAAAGTATGCAACAATTTGTGAAGCAATAGCGTAGGCTTTTGCAACTTTTGCGATTTCCTCAACACTGTCACTCCCACTGAAAATAAATGGTTCATAAGCAATTCGTGGCGGACTGCCTGTCGCAAATAAAATACTGATATTCTTTGGTTCAGTGATGGAATAATTTAATGCTGGGCGTCCATCCAAATAGAGGTTGCCGCGGATTGCCTTACCATCATAGGTCTGCAATGTGCCATTTTCAAAGGAAAAGAACTCTCCCTTTGGCGCTGCTGTAATTAACGAAATTAAAGCAGCCATTTTCTTCTCTAATTGCATTTTTTCCTCCTCGTAGTACATTATTTTCTATCATTAGGTTGCGCGCTCCAATTAATGATAAGCTAATTATAATGTATTCGAGCATACTTTACAGGCGGTTTTATGGACTGTTTTGTCCCATAAAAATGCCCCGCATTTTCATGCAGGGCAAAAGATAGTTTTCTAATTGGTATCGAAGTTTATAGTAATTGTGGAAGTTAGACGCTTTAAAAAGACACAAATCGAGCGCGGATCAGTTTCTTCAAGGAGATTTACAAGAACATTACCGTTTGCATTGTCTCCAAACAAAACATAGTCGGCGGAAACATTGTAAAATTTACAAAACGCAATTAAGAGTTCTATGTTCATGAAACATTGTCCCTGTTCGATACGTCCATATTGTGATTTGGATATATCCGCCACAGCACCATTCCGGAATTCGCTTCCTAATTTTGCCACAAACTCATCCATGCTTAGTTTTTCAGTTTCACGTAACTGGTATAAGCGAAAACCAGTCTCTTTTATTAGTTCGTTATATGGGC
>USJW01000032.1 GCA_900555045.1 uncultured Clostridium sp.
CGGCACGATGCATGACCCCGGAAAAAAATAGAACTCCGGGCCGTTTAAAAGCCCGGAGCCTTCCTATTCCAACCTCTATCTCTTGATAAATCCGTCCATGGTCACATGCGCCACCGGAGTGCCCAGCTCGTCCTTCACATCCACCAGGTAATAGCAGGTGTTGAACCCCTCCTTCACCCGGGTCGCCTCCGCGATCAGCCGCGTTCCCTTGGCGGTTCCCAGATATGTGATCTGGCTGGTCCGCGACACGTGGAAGGTGCCCTGCCAGTTGGAGGCCACCGCAAACGCGAAGTCCGCCAGCATAAAAATCGCTCCGCCCATCACACCGCCGATGGCGTTCATATGTATCTGTTGTAATTCCAACGAACATTTTGCATAACCATCCGCTATCTCATCGATAACCGCCCCATTCTCCGTGGCAAAGCGGTCATTCCGAAAACGCTCACGCACCTGATCGATCAATTCCATTTTCCCATTCTCCTTTGTGTACTTGCTAGTTACCACTATAAGACAGATGGAAAGCAGATGTCAAATAAAGATAGTATAAAGATCGGAATAGGGAGGCGGCGAAGCCGTCTCCCCATTCGGTCTAACTGCAATCAGCGGTTGCATCCACACCCGCATCCGTTTCCGTTGCCGGACGCCGGATCTGCGAAAGCTGCGGATCTGCCGCAGATTCCGTCATTGTATCCGGCCCAGTAGCCGTTGCGGAACCCTTCGCGGAAGCCCTCCTGGAACGCGCGGCTGCGCTGTCCCGCACAGGGATCCCAATTGTTATTCCATCTGCATCCACACCCACATCTACAAAAATTAAAGCAACACATATATTTTAATCTCCTTTTTTACTTGGTTGTACTATATCATATGGGACAGGGAGACAAAGTGTGCATCCCCCGGCATGGCCCGGGCCCCGGAGCTCTCTATAATAGAAGGGACCGGCAGGAAATATAAATAGGACGCCGCCCATTTGGCACCCTATTCCCCGCGCTTCATAAACTATAGTAGAAAAACAAAACGAAAGGAGTATTTAACCTATGGATTCTTATACAGATGTAAGCGGGCAGTGCTGCAATTTCTGCGGCCGCCCGAACTGTTCCGGTCACTGCGGTGCAATGCGGCCCGATCCCATGCCGCTTCAGCCCTTCTATGACCAGAACTGGACCACCGAGCCCGCATTCCGGACCGGAGGAGAGGCAGCCGCCCCTGCGGCAAGCTTCCCCTTCCCGCCCGCACCGGCTCCCACCCCGGCTCCGCTCTGCCCGAACACAGGCGTAGGACCGCTGGAGCAGAATTATCCGGTTGCCATGGCCTACGTGCCCTGGCAGCAGTGGCAGGCCACCTATCCGTTAGACCATGCGCTCTTGCAGGGCACGATCTTCCCGGATCTGGACCTTCAATTTGATTACGGGAGGTGTGGCAGATGATCAGTACCGCTTCAGATTACAGAACATTTCAGGAGGGCGGCGACTACACCGTCTCCGGCCAGGCCCTAAGCACCCGCGAGGAGCTGATGCAGCAGGTCTATGAGACCGGCTTTGCGGTGGTGGACGCCAACCTGTTTTTGGACACTCACCCCTGCGATCAGGGCGCTATGGCCTACTACCAGCAGGCGGTGGCTCTCTACACCGACGCCGTAAACGCCTTCACCGAGCAGTTTGGCCCCTTAGTTGCGCCGGACAGCAACGACACCACATACTGGTCCTGGATCAGTGATCCGTGGCCCTGGGAAGGAGGATGCGACTAATGTGGAGATATGAAAAACGTTTGGAATTTCCGGTGAACATCAAGGAGCCCAACGCGCAGATGGCAATGTTTATTATGAGCCAGTACGGCGGCCCCGACGGCGAGATGGGTGCCTCCATGCGCTATCTGTCCCAGCGCTACTCCATGCCCTATAAGGAGTGCCGCGGCACGCTGACCGACATCGGCACCGAGGAGTTGGCCCATCTGGAGATCGTGGCTGCCATCGTCCATCAGCTGACCCGCAATCTGACGGCGGAGCAGCTGGTCGAGCAGGGCTTTGGCCCCTACTACATCGACCACGGCAACGGCATCTGGCCCCAGGCCGCGGGCGGTGTCCCCTTCAACGCCAACCAGTTCCAGTCCAAGGGCGATGTGATCACCGACCTGCACGAGGACATGGCCGCGGAGCAGAAGGCCCGCACCACCTACGACAACATCCTGCGTGTCGTGAAGGACAACGATGTGTGCGAGCCCATCAAATTCCTGCGCGCCCGCGAGGTGGTACACTACCAGCGCTTCGGCGAGCTTCTGCGGATCACCCAGGATCACCTGGACAGCCGCAACTTCTACGCCTTCAACCCGGAGTTCGACATCCGCCAGGATACCTGCGACCAGTAACACAAAACTTACAGGGGCGCAAAGCCCTCCAAACGCTCACGCGCGGAGGGCTTTGCGCCCCTGCTTTTATTTTTATTCTGCCTCCACGAACACAAACGGCCGTGTGCTGTCCTTCAGATAGGGAAGGAGCGGCAAATCCTCCGCCGCGACCTGCGCGACCACGTTCACCCGCTCATCCGCCGGGAGATCTTTTAAAACGATCTGCAGCTCCCCCATGTACCGGCTGTAGCCCTCGTTGTCGATGGTCACGCTCCCCGCCGGCCGCTCTGCGGTATTGGCCGGGGAAAAGTGCTTCTTGTTGATTCTCCGGTACTCGTTGGACCGGATCACGTCCGCCGCAATATCCACGCGGTTGTGATGGGACATTCCAAGAATGCTCTTCTCCGCCACGCGCTCCACCCGGATCCGCAGTCCGCCCTGGCTAAGCAGATACTTCATCTTCTCAAACGTCTCCTCCTGCAGGTCGAAATCCCCCAGGATCACCGTATCCGCCTGATAGCGGCAAACCATCTCCAGGTACGCCAGGACCGGGGAGCAGCTGCGGTGGCGCTCCAGCGTCGGGAGCCCCTCAAAGATGGTGCCCCGAAGCTCGGCGTCCCCCGGGATGAAGGCGGCCATCTTAATCTTCCGCTCGTGCATCCACGCGTTTCTGCTCTCAAAGAACCGCTCGTCCAGCCCCGTATTTCTCCTCGGGTAATAGTTATGCCATGCCTCGATCTGGCCGCTGTAGCCGCAGCGGTACAGCTCCTCGATGAACGCGTCGTTGATGGTGCTGGCGTTGAGAACGATCTTAAACTCTTTTAACAGCTTCGCAATCTCCGTCTCCGGGATGCCGTTGTCGATCCTGAGCGCCGTCACGCCGCACTGTTTCAGCTCCTCAAGGGAGAAGTTCCGGAACACGCTGGGGGACACGTCCGCCACAAACTCCGTGAAATTTTCCCGGATGTAGGCTCCCGTCTCCTGAAAATTCTTCTTAAACCCCGCAAGGTCATCCCCGGGGATGCGCAGAGTGGTGAACACCAGCTCCGCGCGCAGTTCCTTCATTCTGCTCAAATACTGTCTCAGCTGCTCTGAATTTTTCTCAGTCAGAGAGACCGTCACACCAAAGCTCATGCGTCATGCCTCCTATGCCACTTCCAGGTCTTCCAGATCGTGCGCCTCTCTCTCCGCGGATTTCGGCACGCCGAAGAGGTAGGTGAACAGAAAGCCCGCCGCGTACGCGAGAAGAACGCCGCCCGCGTAGATGTAGCCCCGATTGTCCGCGATCAGGGGAATCATCAGGATGCCGCTGACCGCCTGGGAGGTCGCTCCGATATTGCCGAAGGAGGCGATGAACGCTCCGCCCACACCTGCGCCGAGGCATGCGGTGATAAACGGCTTGCCCAGAGGAAGCGTCACGCCGTAGATTAACGGCTCGCCGATTCCAAGGATACCGGCCGGCAGACCGCCCTTGATGATGCCGGTCAGCGGTCCGTTCTTTCTGCACTTCACCCACAGGGCCAGCGCAGCGCCCACCTGGCCGGCGCCCGCCATGGCGAGAATCGGGAGCAGAACCGTCACGCCGGTCTGGTTGATCAGCTCAATGTGAATGGGCGTCATAAAGTGATGGAGTCCCATCATAACCATGGGCAGCCAGATTCCAGCCAGAATGAAGCCCGCGAATACGCCGCCAACCTCCAGAAGCTTCGTCACCACAATCAGGATGCCGTCGGAGACCAGTCCCGCCACGGGCATGATCACCAGAATGGAGACCAGGCCGGAGCAGACCAGCGTCAAAAACGAGGTCACAACCAGGCTGATGGATTCCGGCATGATGTCGTTCAGTTTCTTGTGAATTTTGGACATGATCCACACCGCCACGATGACACCGATGACGCCGCCCTGCCCGGACTTTAACGCTTCCCCCGTAAATATGTTAAAAATCGGGGCATCCGCCGACACGCCCGTGAGCAGGACGGTGGCGCCCACCGCTCCGCCGAGTCCCAGATCGGTCTTGAATTCCCGCGCCGCGTTGACGCCCACGTAGATGACCAGGTAGGACAGGACGCCGGCCTGGATGACCTTGAGGATGGTCGTGCACTGAGTCAAAAGTGCGGACTGGGTCAGAATTCCGTTGGTCAGGCATGCGCTGATGATGGAGCGGATGCTCGCGATCAGTCCGCTGCCGATGAAGGCCGGGGACAGCGGGATGAAGATATTGCTCACCGTCTTTAACAGAAGTTTTCCCTTGGTCTCCTTCTGCTTTGATTTCACCACCTGCTTGTTGCGGGCCGCGATCTCCTTTGCCAGCTCCTTGTTGGACTTCTCCGTCTCCCCGTCACCGGCCAGGAGCTGCTTCACTTCCCCTGCCACCTTGGACGCGACGCTGGGGCCCACGATCACCTGAACCTGCGCGTCCATAAAGAGTCCCAGCACGCCCTTCTGCGCCTTGATCCCGGCCTGATCCACCTTCCCCTGATCGGCGACCTCCAGTCTGACACGGGTCATACAGTTGGTCACGTGCAGAATGTTCTCCGCTCCGCCGCAAAAGCGTATAATCGCCTCCGCTAAACTGCCATAGTCTTTCATTTCTTGTACCTCTCCTTTATATAATTTTTTAAATTACCTTCTCCAATGCTCTCTTTACCTTGCCTCCTGCCGACGCCAAGAGCTCCAGCGCCCGCTCGTAGGAGCAGTCCGCGCGGATCATCACAATCGAGGGCTTCACCTCGCGGTTTGCCGCCCGAAACGTCCGCTCGGCCGTTTCCCGGCTGCATTCGGCGGCCTTCATCACAATCCCCACGGCCCGCTCCTCCAGCTTGAGATTTGTGGGCTTTAAGTCCACCATGAAATTTTGGTAGGTTTTGCCCGTCAGGATCATGCTGGCGGACGATATCATGTTTAGCACCATCTTCTCCGCCGTCCCCGCCTTCAGCCTGGTGGACCCGGCAATGATTTCCGGGCCGGTGGCCAGCTCCACCGCCACGTCCACTGCGCCGGAAATCTCCGCGTTTTCATTGCAGGACACAGCCCCTGTCACACAGCCCAGGGACTTTGCGTAGCGCACCGCGCCGATGGCGTAGGGGGTCCGCCCGCTGGCGGTGAGCCCGATGACCAGGTCTTTTGGGGTCAGGCCAATCCGTTTTAGGTCCATGGCTCCCCCCTCCTCGTCGTCCTCGGCGCCCTCCTTGGCCTTCACGAAGGCGTTTTCCCCTCCGGCGATCACGCCCACCACCGTGTCGTAGGAGACCCCGAAGGTCGGCGGGCACTCCACCGCGTCCAGAATTCCCAGCCGCCCGCTGGTCCCGGCCCCGACATAGATGATTCTCCCGGAGCACGACAGCGCCCTTACCGCCGCCTCAACCAGAAGCTTCACCTGGGGAAGCGCATTTCTCACCGCCTCAACAACGCCTAAGTCCTCCCCGTTCATCACCTCGATGATCTCCGCCGCGGACATGTCGTCCAACTGCATGGTCTTCTGATTTCTCTGTTCTGTGGTCAACCGTTCTAATTCCATTTATCATCTGCCTCCCCTCTGCGCAGCCCAATTTTGCCGCTTACAGCTGCGCTAAAAGTCGCCGTTTTGCGATCCGCCAGCTACTCGAACTCTACCAGCAGCTCGATCTCGCACGCGATCCCGCCCGGCAGCGCGTTGACGCCGATGGCGCTTCTGGCGGGCACGCCCTTCTCCTCGCCGAACAGGTCGCGAAGCAGGTTGGAGCCCCCGTTCACCACCGCGGGCTGCATGTCAAAATCGTCCGCGGAGTTCACAAACGCCAGCACCTTCACAAACCGCTTGATCCGGTTTAAGTCCCCCAGCTTTTCCTCCAGGTTGGCTAACAGGTTGAGCATGCAGTTTCTGGCCGCAGCCTGTCCCTGCTCGACGCTCAAGTCTCTCCCCAGCTTTCCGAGAACCGTATTTCCGTCCCCCAAGTCGGGGCCGCAGCCGGAACAGTAGAGCAGCTTGTCCCCAAACTCCTGGACCGGCGTGTAGACTCCCCCTTTTGGCGGCGGAGCCGGCAGCTCGATCTTCATTTCCTTCATCTTTGCGTATACATCCATGTTGTCTTCCTCCATTTGATCCAATCATTCTTTTTCGGGCAAATAGCCGGTCAGTACGTGATCCTCCGGTTCCTCGCGGTCACCTCCCACTCCGCGGCGATCCGCCCGTCCTCGACCACCAGCATGTGGGGGTAGAGCGCGCTCGTGGGGCAGATGTGGGTGGGGATCACAAACAGCACATCCCCGATCTTCGGGCACTCTGCCTCGTGACCCTCATCCATGGCGAACACCCAGTGTTCCTCCGACTGGAAGCACGGGTGGGCCGGAAAGTGATCCAGCACGCCGCGCACGCCATCCGGGTCCGAGGCGATCCCCTTGTACCCCAAATCCAGCGTGAACATGCCGGGGGACGGCAGGCTGACCACCCGGGTCATCACGGCCGCGGCCGTCTCATACTGCAGGTCCGGGAACTTCTTTGCGTAGCCGTAGTCGTTTAAAAACAGGGTTCCCGGGGAGAAATAGATTCCCTCCCCGCCAAAGGCCACATAGCAGGGGAACGACGGCGTGCCGCCCATGATCATCACGTCACAGGAAAGTCCCTTCCGGTTTAACCCCTCCCTGATCTCCATGATCTGGGAAAAGCCCGGCTCTGCCGCCCTCTTTCGTGCCTCAAAGTCCGTCTCCGTGCGGTGTCCGTCGTAGCAGTGAAGGCCGGCGGGCTTGAGATTTTGAAACTTTGCCGCCTTCTCATAGAGCTCTGCCACCGCCGGAATCTCTGCCCCGGTGCGGTTCATCCCCATGTTGACATCGATGAGCACCGTCACGGTCTGCCCGCTCCCCCCGGCCGCCTCATTTAGCAGGCGAAAGCTCTCCAGGTTATCCCCGATGGCGTAGAATTTGACGTCAGGGAACGCCCTCATCAGGTTCAGAAACCGTCCCACGTTGGGGCCGGCCAAGGGATAGGCCAGGGCCACATGCTTTCCTCCGAAGGCCGCGGCCATCTCCGCCTCAGCGATTGTGGCGCACTTAAAGCGCACGATCCCGCGCTGCGCCATAAGCCGCACAATCTGTCCGGTCTTGTGGGTTTTCACATGGGGCCAGAGATACTCCGCCCCGCCGGCAAGCGCAATCGCTCTCTCAATATTGTTCACCAGGCCGGTCCGGTTCACGACCAGCTGCGGGGAAATTACCTCTTCCTCCCCCAGGAAATGCCATCCTTCCATGCCGTCTCCTCTCTTCTGCCCGTCTCATCATGAGACTCGAACTAAATGCAGTTACAATGTATCACGTTTCTTTTCAAAAATCAACAAAAAGTTTAAACTTGACACAAATATAGATTTTTGCTACAATTAAATCAACAAAAAGTTGAATATTTGCCCTGCGCCAACCGCGCAGGAAGACAGACAGGGAGATAGATTATGAACTATGTAAAAGAACACTTTGACATGCTCTGTGAGATCGGGCAGATGATTGCGGCCCAGTTCGGGGAACACTGCGAGGTCGTGCTCCACGACCTGACCAGGCCGTACGACAGCACCATCGTGGCCATCTGGAACGGCCATGTGACGGGAAGAAGCGTGGGAGGCGGCGGCACCAACGCGGGTCTCGCGCTCCTCAGGAAGCAGGAAATTCCCAAGGACGAGTACTGCTACATCAACCACACGCCGGACGGCAAGATTTTAAAGTCCTCCAGCAAATACTTTGTGGTGAAGGGGAAGATCGTCGGAAGCCTCTGCATCAACCTGGACATCACGGACATCGTGGCGGCCCAGAAGTCCTTGGAGGAGATCGGCATGCCCAAGGAAAGCGACCCGGCCAAGCGGGAGGTCTTTGCCAACAACGTGGACGAGCTCCTGGACACGATGATCCAGGACGAGCTGACCCAGTTAAACAAGACGGCCGAGGAGCTGTCCAAAGAAGAAAAGATCCAGATCGTGCACAACCTGGACGAGAGAGGCGCCTTTCTCATCAAGAAGGCCGCCGAGCGGGTGGCGGAATTCTTCGGCATCTCCCGCTTTACCGTCTACAACTATCTGAACGCATCGAACGAGGGGAAAAATGAGCAGACTACTGATTAAAAACGGCAATGTGTACGACGGCCTGGGAAACGCGCCGTTTACCGCCGATCTTCTCATTGAGGATGACCGGATTACAGAAATCGGGCGGGGCATCTGCACTCCGGCCGACCGCGTGATCGACGCCTCAGGGAAAGCCGTGACGCCTGGGTTCATCGACATCCACCGGCACTGCGACATAAAGCCCTTCAACAACGAACACTACGGGGACTGCATGCTGGCCCAGGGCATCACCTCCACCGTGGTGGGAAACTGCGGGATCTCCATGACGCCCTGCAGCCCCGACGAGGCGCGCGCCAGGGAAATGTGGGACTTTGACGAGGCGGTTCTGGGCCCCGCCTTCCCCGAAATCCGCACCTACGGCGGCTATCTGCGGGCGCTGGATAGCAGGCCCCTCCCGGTCAACTTCGCGGCCATGATCGGGACCGGCTCCGTGAAGATCACCGTGAAGGGCTTCTCGGACACCCCGTTCACGGAGGAGGAGATGGCCCGGGCCCGGGCGCTCATCGAGTCCGCCATGGCCCAGGGCGCCCCCGGAATCTCGGCCGGGATCATGTACCTGCCGGAGTGCTACAGCACCGCCGAGGAATTCGGCCGCCTTCTAAAGCCCGTGGGCGTCCGCGGAGGCGTCGCCACCTTCCACATTCGCGGGGAGGGCGACAGCTTAGTGGACAGCGTTCGGGAGGTCATCGAGATCGGAAAGGCCGCGGGCTGCGCGGTCGAGATCAGCCACTTCAAGTCCTGCGGCATGAAAAACTGGGGCCGGGAGATCCACCGGGCCATCGCCTTAATCGAGGAGGCGCGGGCCGCGGGGCAGGACGTGACCGTGGATTTCTACCCCTACGAGGGCGGCTCCACCGCTCTGACCACCATGCTCCCGCCGGTGTTTGTGGCGGGGGACCTAAACGCTGCCTTACAGAAACTGGGAACGCCTGAGGGTGTCCGGGAATTCCGGCAGCTGGCGGGTGTGGAGTACAGCGACTGGGACAATTACTGCATCACCCTGGGCTGGGACCGGATCCTGATCTCCGGCGTGGCCCGGGAGCACAACAAAAAGTTCGTCGGCCTGAACGTGACCGAGGCCGCGAAAAAATTCGGCTTTGAGGACCCCTTCGCCCTGGCCGCGCACCTGATGCACGACGAGGACGGCAAAACCGCCATCATCAACATGAGCATGTGCCAGGAGGACATCGACGCCGTGGCGCGCCTGCCCTACTCCATCGTGATCTCCGACTCCATCTACGCCGAGACCGACACGCCCCACCCCCGCATGTACGGCGCTTTCCCGAAGATCATCCGGGAGTACGTGATGGAGCGCGGCCTCTTAACCATGGAGGAGGCCGTCCGGAAGATGACCTCCATGCCCGCCGCCCGGATGCGCCTTGAGGCGCGGGGCGTCCTTCGGGAGGGGAACTACGCGGATCTAAACATCTTCGATCCGGGAAAATTCCGGGACAACGCCACCTTCCAGAACCCGGCGGTCTGCGCCTCCGGGTTAGACTGCTGCATCGTGAACGGAAAAATCGCCTATATGGACGGGCATTGCACGGGGGAGACAGCGGGGAAGGTGCTGCGGATTATTTCCGGATAAGGCGCCAAACCAAATCGCCGACAAAAAAAGAGGAACAGCAAGCGAAGGGCCGACTGCCCTTCACTCTGCTGTTCCTCTTCTTCTATAATATTTCTACCTGCACATCTCCTCATTGCTATACAGCACCAGCCCGCCGTCCTCGATGGCCTTCCCTGCGGTCTCCCCGTCGGATGCCTTCACGATCATGGCCCTGCGGTCAGCGCTCGCCAGCGCGTACATGTACTCGATGTTCAGTCCCTGGCTGCACAGAATATGGGTCAGCTTGTGCAGCTCGCCCACCTGGTCCTCCAGCTTCACGGCCAGCACGTCGGTCAGCATGGCGGAGAAGCCCTCCTCGCGCAGCGCCTTCTTTGCCAGCTCCGGGTCGGAAACCACCATGCGCAGCATGCCGTACTCCGTGGTGTCGGCCATGCTCAGAGACAGGATATTGATGTTCTGTGTCCTCAGAACATCGGTCACCTGCTCCAGTCTCCCCTGCCGGTTCTCCATAAACACAGATAACTGTTTCACAAACATAATTTTTCCTCTCTTTCTCAGGAAGTCTTATTCCAGGGTGCGCTTGTCGATCACGTGGACGGACTTGCCCATGCTGCGCTCCAGCCCCTTGGGCTCCACCAGCTTGACCTTCACGGCCAGCCCGATGGCCTGCTGCAGCGCGTACTCGATCCGGCCGGTCAGATTCTCGAGCGCGCGGATCTCGTCGGAGAAGAAGCGCTCCTCCACCTCCACCTGAACCTCCAGGGTGTCCAGATTGTTCACCCGGTCCACGATCATCAGATAGTGCGGCGTGGTTCCGCCCATCTCCAGCAGCGCGGACTCGATCTGCGACGGGAACACGTTCACGCCGCGGATAATCAGCATGTCGTCGGTTCTGCCCTTGAACCGGGCGATGCGCGCGGTGGTTCTGCCGCACTCGCATGTGGAGTGGTCGATGCTGGTCAAATCCTTGGTGCGGTAGCGGATGAGCGGCAGCCCCTCCTTGGTCAGGGTGGAGAACACCAGCTCGCCGGTCACGCCGTCGCCCACCGGCTTTAACGTCTCCGCGTCCACGATCTCCGGCAGGAAGTGGTCCTCATGCACATGCAGCCCGCTGTGGAACTGGCAGTCCGTGGCCACGCCCGGCCCCATGATCTCGCTGAGTCCGTAGATGTCGTGGGCCTCGATGCCCAGCTTCTCCTCGATCTTGTGGCGCATCCGCTCCGTCCACGGCTCCGCGCCGTTTAAGGATGCCTTCAACTGAATCTTGTCGCGGACCCCCATCTCCTCGATGGTCTCCGCAATGTGAAGCAGGTAGGAGGGCGTGCACATGATCCCCGTCACGCCGAAGTCGATCATCATGTTGATCAGCTTCTTGGTGTTTCCGGTGGACATGGGCACCACCGTGGCTCCCAGCTTCTCCGCCCCATAGTGGGCGCCCAGGCCGCCGGTGAACAGGCCGTAGCCGTAGGCCACCTGGATAATGTCGTTTCTCCCCAATCCGGCCATAGTGATACACCGGGCCACGCACTCGCTCCAGACGTCGATGTCCCGGCGGGTGTAGCCCACCACCGTGGGTTTCCCCGTGGTGCCGCTGGATGCGTGGATTCGCACGATCTGGGAGTTGGGAACCGCAAACAGGCCGAAGGGGTAGGTCTCCCTCAAGTCGTCCTTCGTGGTGAAGGGCAGCTTATCCAGGTCCTCAATCCCCCGGATATCCCCCGGCTCCAGCCCCACCGCCTGCATCTTTTTGCGGTAAAACTCCACGTTGTGGTACACGCGGTCCACCAGCTTTACCAGCCGCGCGCTCTGCAGATTCGTCATCTCGTCCCTGCTCATGCACTCTTTTGTCTCATTCCATATCATGTCCGATATCCTCTCCCCATCATGGCCGGACAGGGGACTCCCTCCCGGCCGTATTTCTTGCCTCACTCTGCGCTACAGCGCGTAACCCGCCTCGAAGGCCATCTTGTTCACCTCGACGGTCTTTGGCGGAACCGTGGTCTCGATCACGGAGACCCAGTCCTCCTTGGCAAAGCCCATGTGCTTGGCCGCCGCGCCCAGCACGATCACGTTGAACGCCTTCGGCGCGCCCAGCTTCTTTGCCTCCTTCGTGGCCTCCACCACGATGGTCTCCCGCTCCGCTTTTAACTTCTCCAAAATGCCGTCCGGGTAGGACGCCACCCCCGTCACCACGGTGATGGGATCGATCCGCCAGTCGTTGACGATCACCACGCCGTCCTTCTTTAAGAAATGCAGGTAGCGCAGCGCTTCCAGCCGCTCAAAGGCGATCAGCACGTCCGCCTGCCCCTCCTCCACGATGGGCTCCGCCACGGACTCGCCGTAGCGCACAAAGGTCACCACGCTGCCGCCGCGCTGCGCCATCCCGTGGACCTCGGAGAGCTTCACGTCATAGCCCGCCTGTGTGGCCAGCTTCCCCAAAATCCGGCTGGTTAACAGCGTTCCCTGTCCGCCCACGCCCACAATCATAATATTTTTCGTCGCCATCTTCTCGCTCATATCACTCACCCGCCTTTACCGTCTCAATCGCATCGAATTTACACAGCTGGCTGCACAGCCCGCAGCCGTTGCACATGGTCTCATCGATGGAAATCGTGCCGTCCTCGTTCTTCGTCAGAGCCGGGCAGCCCGGGCGCAGACATGCGCCGCACTTCTTGCACTTATCCGGGATGGGCCTGCACTTGTTGGGGAACCTGACACCCTTAAGCAGCGCGCAGGGGGACTTGGTGATGATCACCGAAACGCCGTCCCTGGCCGTCTCCCGCTTGAATGCCTCCTCCAGTCCCGGCAGGTCGAAGGCGTTCACCTCGTACACGTGCTCGATTCCCAGAGATTTGCACAGATTGTAGATGCTGATGGCCGGAACCACCTGGCCCTTTAGGGTCTTTCCCGTGGCCGCGTGGTCCTGGTGCCCGGTCATGCCGGTGGTGGAGTTGTCGAGAATCACCACCGTGCCGTTCGCCTGGTTGTAAACCATGTTCACCAGGGAGTTGATTCCCGTGTGCATGAACGTGGAGTCGCCGATCACCGCCACGAAATTCTTCACGAACTCGCGGCCCTTGGCCTTCTCCATGCCGTGCAGGGTGCTGATGCTGGCGCCCATGCAGATGGTGGTGTCGATGACGCTCAAAGGAGCCACCGCGCCCAGAGTGTAGCAGCCGATGTCGCCGGTCGCATGGATTTTTAGCTTATTGAGCACGGAGAACACGCTGCGGTGGGGGCAGCCGGGGCAGAGAATCGGCGGGCGCGCCGGAACCTGCGCCGCCGGATTTACGTCCAGCTTCTGGCCCAGAACCCGCTCGCGGATCATGTTAGCGCTGTACTCGCCCTGGACCGTGAACAGCTCCTTGCCCACAGCCTTCTCGATCCCCCAGGCCTTCACCTGCTCCTCGATCACCGGCTCCAATTCCTCAAATATGTAAAGCTTATCCACCTTGGCCGCGAACTCCTCGATCAGCTTTCTCGGCAGGGGATTGACGATTCCAAGCTTTAAAACGGACGCCCCGGGCATGGCCTCCTTCACGTACTGGTAGGCGATTCCCGCGGTGATAAAGCCGACGGACAGGTCGTTGTACTCGACCTTGTTCACCGGAAACTCGTTTGCGTCCTCCGCCATCTGCTTTAAGCGGGCTTCCACCACCAGGTGGCGCTTGATGGCGTTTCCGGGCATCATCACGTACTTGGCCATATCCCGCTCGTAGGGAATGTCAAAGGGCTCCGCGCGCTCCTCAAGCTCCACCAGTCCCTGGGAGTGGGATAAGCGGGTGGTGCTGCGCACGATCACCGGCGTGTCGTACTTCTCGCTCAAGTCAAAGGCGTACTTCGTAAACTCCTTGGCCTCGGCGCTGTCCGACGGCTCCAGAACCGGAACCATGGCCGCCCGGGCCACCATGCGGGTGTCCTGCTCATTCTGGGAGCTGTACATCCCCGGGTCATCCGCCGCAACTAAAACCAGGCCGCCTCTGACGCCGGTGTAAGCCGCCGTGTACAGCGGGTCCGCCGCCACATTCACCCCCACATGTTTCATGCAGCACATGGAGCGCACGCCCGCGATGGACGCGCCGATCGCCACCTCCGTGGCCACCTTCTCGTTGGGCGCCCACTCGGTGTAAATCTCATCATATTGGACCAGGCTCTCGCTCACCTCCGTGCTGGGGGTTCCGGGATAGGCGGAGGAGACCTTCACTCCCGCCTCGTACGCCCCCCTGGCGATGGCTTCATTGCCCAGTAAAATCTTTTTTTCAGACACGTTAATACCTTCCTTTCCTTCTATCACTCCTGCCTCCGCGCGGCGGGGACAGTTATTTCTCGTTTATCACAGCTTCTCCGGGTCGTTTCTCAGATCAGTGACGCGCTTGGCCTTGCCCTCGAACCGCTGCAGGGTGTTGGGCGATACCAGCTGAATCTTGGCGTCTAAGCCCAGCATCAGGCGCATCTTCTCCCGTAGGCTGTGGTCCAGATTCTCAAGCGCTGCGTAGGAGTCCATCATGGCCTCCGCCTCCACCTCCACCTTGATGGTCAGAAGGTCGCTGTGGTTCTTTCTGTCCAGCACGATCTCGTAGTTGGGGCCGATGCCCTCGGTGTTGATTAACACCTCCTCGATCTGGCTGGGGAACACGTTGACGCCGCGGATCTTTAACATGTCGTCCGTGCGCCCCGACAGGTTCTCCATTCGCACCGTAGTCCGGCCGCAGGAGCAGGGCTCATACATCAGCCGCGTGATGTCGCGGGTCCGGTAGCGGATCAGCGGCAGCGCCTCCTTGGTCAGGCAGGTGATCACAAGCTCGCCCTTCTCCCCGGGCGGCAGCACCTCGCCGGTCTTCGGGTCGATGACCTCCGGGATAAAGTGGTCCTCATTCACGTGCATGCCGTTGAGCTTCAGGCACTCGCCCGACACGCCGGGCCCCATCAGCTCGCTCATGCCGTAGTTCTGGGTCAGGTTCACATCCTCGCCCCAGACCTTGTACAGCTCGTTTCGCATGGCCTCGGTCATCAGCTCGCTCCCCAAAACCAGGGTCTTTACCTTTAAATCCCGCTTGGGCTCCAGGCCCATCTCCTTCGCCACCTCGGCGATCCGCATGGCGTAGGAGGGAGTCGCAACCAGCAGGGTCGTCTCAAAGTCCTTCATGTACATCAGCTGCTTCTGGGTGTTGCCTGTGGACGAGGGGACGATGGCGGCTCCCACCTTCTCCAAGCCGTTGTGCAGTCCCAGCGCGCCGGTGAACATCCCGTAGCCAAAGCAGATCTGCGCCACATCGTCCTCCGTTGCCCCGGCGGCCACCGCCAGACGCGCCACGCACTCCCGCCACACCTCCAGGTCCGCGGACGTGTAGCCCACCACCGTGGGTTTTCCGGTGGTTCCGCTGGACGCATGGATCCGGCGCAGCTTCTTTCTCGGCACCGCGAACAGCCCGTAGGGGTAATTGTCCCGCATATCCTGCTTGGTGGTGAACGGCAGTTCCTTCAAATCCGCCAGGCTCTTTATGTCCTCCGGCTTCACGCCGGCCGCGTCCATCTTCGCCCGGTACGCGGGCACGTTCTCATAAACCCGTTTCACCGTGTCCTTCAAACGGCTTAACTGCAGCGCTTCCATCTCCTCGCGGGACATCGTCTCTTCTCTCGCCCAAATCATGGTCTGACCTCCTAAATTCCGGGGCAGCTCGCGCCCCTCTCAGCAAGACATTAAAAGTATAACATTCTTTTATTTATTTGTCTGCTGTTTTTGTGCAATTATAACACATTCTACGGCAGTTTCAGCGGGATGTCAACCGCTTTTGCTTTATTTATTTAAAGCGTTGGCGCTTTTATGTGAGAGTGTGCATGAAGAGGGGTGCGAAGGAGGTGGGAATGGGGTGGGAACAGGCTGCGATGGGGTTGCAATAAGCCGCTGTTGTCCGGGCTGTTCAGTTGATGAAAGCTGTGGACGGTGTTTCTGCTCTTGCATAACTCTGCTTGTACATTTATTTTTTTCGTCCAGCTATTGAATTTTTCGTCCAGATTAGGCTATAATATGGACGAAAGGATAAAAGGCTGGACGAAAAAATTCTATCAAAGCCGGGGACGAATATGAGAACATTTGATTATATGAAATTGGCAGATCGGATGTGGGATAACGAAATTCTTTCCTATATTGCAAAAATTCATGAGTATAAGGGGCGGCAAGAACTATATGTGCGACAGAAGCCTGTGGAGTTAGAGCGTCTGGTTGAAATTGCACGGATACAAAGTACCGAAAGTTCTAATAAAATTGAAGGTATTGTCACCACAAGCACACGAATCAAACAATTAATGGATGATAAGACCACGCCGAGAAGCCGGGATGAAAGTGAAATTGTTGGGTATCGGGATGTACTGAATACCATCCATGAAAGCCATAACTATATTCCTGTCAGACCAGCCTATATTCTGCAGCTGCACCGTGATTTATTAAAACATGCAGGTTTGTCATATGGAGGCCAATTTAAGAATACGCAGAACTATATCAACGAGACCAAATCGGATGGAACCGTCGTGACACGCTTTATTCCTCTGGCTCCTTATGAAACAGAACCAGCAATTGAGGCCATCTGTGAAAGCTATCGTCAGACATTAGCCATGGAAGTCATTGACCCTCTGATTCTGATTCCCACTTTTATCTGCGACTTTCTTTGTATTCATCCTTTTAATGATGGCAATGGCAGAATGAGTCGGCTGCTTACCTTATTACTTCTCTACCAGAACGGCTATGAAGTGGGCAAGTATATTAGTGTTGAAAAGAAGATTGAGGAAACCAAAGATGCCTATTACGATGTGCTGGAACGAATTGACGCAGGATGGCATGAAGAACAGAATGACCCCACGCCGTTCATTAAGTATATGCTTCAAGTGATTCTTGCTTGCTACACCGAGTTTGAAGACAGAGTGGGTCTGGTATCCAGCGGCAATCGAAGCACGGTCTATGATGTGGTAAAAGCCTATGTAACTGGCAAAGTCGGTAAGTTTACCGGCACAGAAGTGATTGCATCTTGTCCCAGCGGAAGCCGTTCCGCTGTATTAGGAGCACTGAAACGGCTTACCGATGAGGGAGTCATTGTGAAATACGGAACTGGGCGGGGAACCTTTTATGTGCAAAAGGACGCTGTTAAATTATAATTTTTCGTCCAAATAGGGCAGTGAAATGGACGATAATTGAATAAATATGGACGAAAGAATTTAGTACCTAGCCAGTCAGTTGACCGATTACCAACTGTCTGGCTATTTTTGTACTCAAAATCAATAAAACGTCCATGAACCGCCTTAATCAGATTGCCGTCCGTTTCACCACCGCTCTAAAGCTCCAATGCGCAGATCTGCTCGTCCAGCAGTTCATAGAATTTCCCGATGTGCATCCCGTCAACCAATGCATGGTGGCACAGCACCGACAGGGGCAAAAGCGTCCGGTCCCCCTGGGAAAAATATTTTCCCCAGGTGATCCTGGGATTGCTGTCCGCCGGGATCGGGACCGGCTGGATAAGGGAGGTGTAGGAGACCCAGGGGAGCGTGGAGATAAAGATGTAGTCCGCCGTGTCCTCCTTATTCTCCTCGATGGAGCGGTTTTGCTTCGCGGCCTCCTGCTCCCGGACCGCGTAGGCGATGTATTCCGGAAACGGCAGCGTGTCCTCCAGGGTGCAGTAGCAGTAGGTCCCGTCCTCCAGCGCCACCGTGTGGGAGGTCCGGCAGCGGTCGTACTGGACAATCCGCCCGTCCACAATCCGCTGCCGGAATTCCGGGACGCCGCCCGCAGCCCGGGAGACGCAGTAGCATATTGTCAGGAAAAAGGGCAGCTTCTCCCGCTTGACCGTCCGCAGCAGGTCCGTGATATCCACGTTGACCGTGAGCCCAATATACGGGTATGCAAGGCTGTTGAAATATGCGAAGTGGCTCTTTCTCTTGTAGGTGTCCATATCCAGATATTGATAATGCATCGCTTTTCCTCCTGATCAAATTAAAATATGCCGTAAACCGTTGACTATAATTTTGAAATTATAATCAACTATTTACGGCAGTTGGTAGAAACGCTCAACCATATTATGAGCTTATATAATTGGTTTTATTATACAGGATGCGGTTGGCACTTGGCAATAGGAACGGCAGCAAAAAGCGGTGCCGGCTCAGAAATCAATTCCCCATATTTTCCCAATCCATGTAAATTCCCCCAGGCAGAAGAGTTATTTTTCTTTCTGCCCGGGGGGCTCTTTGTTCAACCGCTATGTAATTTTTCCTTCGTCTTACAGCACCAACGCCTCCGCCGTCTCCTTCTTCTCCGCATTCACAGGAGCCACGAACCGTTTGGCCTTCGCCTCGCCGGCTGCCGGGAGGGCTGCCTGAAGGCTTGCGCACTTCTGATAGAAATATTTGATGATATCTTTTCGGGTGATAATTCCGATAAAGCACTTCTGGTCGTCCAGCACCGGGACGAAATTCTGGTTGAGCGCCTTGCCAACCAGGTCCTCCATATTGGCGTCCGCCTTCACGGGACGGTTGTCCAGGCGGCGTCTGATCGCGGTTACCGGAATCCGCTCCGCGCTCTTTAAATCCAGATTAAACTGATTCTTGATCCCCCACAGAAGATCCCCTTCCGTGAGCGTTCCCACATACCGGCCGGTGCGGCTGATGATGGGAACTGCGGAATATTTGTGATGTTCCATCTTCTCCAAAGCCTGTCTCAACGTATCATCTTCACTTATGTACGCCACGTCACTTTTAGGAGTCAGGAAAAATAATATATTCATATTGTCACTCCTTCTTCTCCTCCTTGTTCTTAATACAGTTTACTACGGTCCTCTGAACCGGATGTGAACAAATTATTATAAAAATCTGAAATTTCTTAAGAACCGTAAAATCTCTGACAGGCTGCCCGTGCGGGCATGAGGAGGGAGGCAAAATTTCAAAAAAAGGAAGGGAGCCGCCCACAGCCGGCATAAACCCTGCCGGCTGTGCGGCAGCTCCCTTCCCGGGTGCGGTGTGCGCAGCGCTTGCTTTTGTCCTGCCTATTCCATGAAATCCACCGGATCAACGGGCTTTCCCTCGTGCATGAGCTCGAAGAATACGTTGACGCCGTCCACGGAATAATACTTGGTGGGCTCAGAGACATAGCCGAGGGTCTGGCCTGCCTCCAGGTACTCACCCTCCACGGCACAGATTTCCTTTAACTGTCCGCAGGTGGCGGTGTAGTTGTTGCCGAAGTCCAGCTCCACGTAGTTGCCGATCTCCTCATTGCTGCCGATGGCAGTCACCTTGGCGTTGGCCGGGGCCACAACCGGGTTGCTCACATCGGACTGGATGACGATTCCGGGGTTGCACTTGAACTGCTTCAGCGTCGGGAAGTAGGTGGTCTTATCCATACTGTACCCGATCAGTATATTTCCGCGGACCGGCCATGTCATCTTGCTGGTGTCTGTAAAGTTTAAGACCAGCGGTTTTGCGGCTTCCTTGCCCGCTCCGGCCTCTGCGGCCAGGTCATCCCCGGCATTGTTTGCCGGTGTTTTGGTCTCTGCGGAGGCCACTGCCTCCTCCTTTGTCTCCTCCACCGGCGCCGCGCTTGAAGCTCCGGCTACCTGGATCTCCTCTGTTGTCTCCTCCTGGGCGATGGCGTCCGGCCCCGGTACCTCCAGGTACGGGTTGGTCTCCTTCCCATTTCCTCTCTGAATGGTAAACACTCCTGCTGCGGCTACAATAGTCAGCAGGCCTAGCACTAGCATGACAAGAAACAGCTTATCCTTGAGCATCTGGTTTATTTTGTCTCTCACGTTTATCACCTCGGTACTATTCTTACCAAACCGAGGGTTCTTATTCAGAAATCAAATCAATATTTTTATAAAAATACGTGAGAATATCCTCCGCCTTCCACCCCTCCTTCGCCCGGGCGTTTGCGGCCGCCTGGCTCAAGCCGTAGCCATGCCCCACGCCCTTGCACACGGCCCGGACTCCGTCCCCGTAGGGCTCAAGTGTAAAGCAGGAGGATTGCAGGCCCAGGGCGTACTGCACCTCCTCGCCCGTAAAGTCATGGCCGCCGATCTGCAGCTGGGTCACATACCCCGCCTCATCCCTTGAGACAATCTGGATGGACTCCGGGATCTGGGACTCCTCCACCGGCCTGGCCCCCTGGGCCGACTCCGGGATGGCGCTTATCTTCCCGGCAAACTCCCCCTTGCTCCAGGACTGAAGCTGCAGGTAGCCTTCCGCCTCCACATCCTCCGGGCAGTCCACCGGCTGCAGATAGGGGTGCTCTGCGTCCCCGGCCCGCGTGCTCCCGGCTGAGGCCCGGCAGAACATGGCGTCTATGTACTGGCCCCCGTAGGCCATGGTCATCCCCGCGGTGGAGCGCACCGCCTCCTCCAGCTTCTCGTAGATCACCGGGAACTGGGCGCTGCCCCAGAGCGCCTTCATCTGGGCCGTCTCCAGGTAATCCATGTCCAGGGCCGACTCCGGTACCTCCCCCGCGCTCCCGCTCCCCGGGGAGCCACCCATCTGCTTATAAATGTAGGTCCGCGCCACCACCGCCTGGGCCCTAAGCGCCTCCGGCTCATAGTCCACTGGGATCTGGCGGGCCAGAACGCCCGGAAGGTACTCCTCCACGTCCATATAATAGCCCGTGCCGCCCCGGTCCAGAAGGATCCGCCTCTCCCCCGCGGCCCCCGCCTGCTGCTCGTGGCGCAGCTCCTCGCCGTGGATCGTGCCTGTCCACGCTAGCGTCGCCAGATACGGCACAATCAGCCCGGTCAGCACCCCCACAAGAATCCGTCTGTTCACAGCCGCCTCACTCCTTTCCCGCCTCACCTCTGCGCTGTTACCAGTATATGAGACGCGCCCCCCGGCCATGCATGGGGACCGCCGCGCGGGTGGAAACGGAAGGGGGAGCGGTGGCGATTTTTAGGTGACGAAGTGGCGGCGGATGAGGTGAGATGAGGTAAGATGAGATGAGATGGAATGAGATGGGATGAGATGGGATGGGAGCGGTGCGGGGCGGTGCAGGGCGGGGCAGGGCAGGGCACTGCGGTGCAGGGCGGGGCAGTGCGGGACAGTGCAGTGCACTGCGGGGCAGTATACCACGCCACACCATGTCAAACCGCACCGCCCCCCTCCGCCCAAAAATCCGGCTCCCCCATCCCGGGAAAGCCGGATTTCAAATAAGTCAGCTGCCATGGCGCAGCCGCTCATCTGCCGTATCGCCTTCTACTCCTCCACCTCATACAATTTTCCATATTTTTCCTTCAAATATTTCACATAGTACTCCGGGTTAAAGTCCTCCCCGGTCACATCCCGCAGGATTTGCCGGCTGTCCTTCAGCTTCCCGTACTGGTGGATATTCTCCCGCAGATACTCCCGGATCACGTCCACCTTCCCGGCCTCGAGCAGCCCCTCGAAGTCCATCTCTCTCTTCATATGGTAATACAGCTGCGCGCCGAAGGCGCTGCCCAGCGCGTAGGAGGGGAAGTATCCGAAGGAGCCCTGGGCCCAGTGGATGTCCTGGAGCACGCCCTCGGCCGGGTTCTCGGGGCGCACGCCCAGGTACTCCTCGTACTTGTCGGCCCAGAGCTTCGGCAGCTCCTCCACGTCCAAATCCTCCTCGATCAGCTGCTTCTCGATCTCGTAGCGGATCAGCACGTGCAGGCTGTAGGTCAGCTCATCCGCCTCCGTGCGGATCAGCCCCGGCTCCACCCGGTTCACCGCGTCCACAAACTGCTCTAAGGACACGTCCCCCAGCTCATCCGGGAACATCTCCTGCACCTTCCCGTAGATGGGCTTCCAGAACGCCTTGCTGCGGCCGATGATATTCTCAAAGAAGCGGGACTGGGACTCGTGCATGCCCATGCTGGCCCCCTGGCCCACGGGCGTCAGGGTCAGATCGTCCCGGATCCCCAGCTCGTAGAGCGCGTGGCCGGACTCGTGAATCACGGAGAACAGGGAGCTGTCCACCCGGTCCGTGTAATGCGTGGTCAGGCGCACGTCCTTGTTGTGCAGATTGGTGGTGAACGGGTGCGCGCTGACCGCCATCACGCCCCGGTCAAAATCAAAGCCCACGTACTCCGCCAGGAAGCGCCCCAGCTTCTCCTGCTTTTCCTCCGGGTACCCGCCGGACAGAAAGCCGTTCTCGATCTTCTTTTTGCTGGCCGTCACCTTCTTTAAAAACGACACCAGCTCCCGCTTTAGCAGATCGAAAAACCGGTCCAGGTTCTCCATGTCAAAGCCCTTCTCAAAGCTGTCAAGCATCACGTCGTACAGCTTCTGGCCGTCCTTCGCCCGGTACTTTGCAAACTTCTTCTGGTACTCGATCACCTTCTTTAAGGTAGGGGCAAAGCTGTCGAAATCCTGGTCCTTCTTGGCCTTAGACCAGACCGCGCTGGCCCTGGCCGTCAGCTTCGCGTAGTCCTGGTACTCATCCCTTGGGACGCAGTCTAACTGCTCCAGCTCGTCGGCAAACTCCCGCACGTTGGCGGCCTCTGCCTCGTCCAGGCCCTTCTCCTCCTTAAGCGCCGCCACAAGCTCCTTCACCCGCGGGCATGTGACCGCCGCAAAGTACTCGCCGGACAGCGTGCCGATCACATTGCTGGTCAGCTCCCCCGCCTCCTTGGGCGCCAGCGTCTCGTTGTCCCACTCAAACAGCGTCATGGCCGTCTTAAGCGCCATGGCCTTGTCCAGGTATGTTTTTAACTCCTCGTATAGCTTGTTCATATTGTAATTCTCCCTTCTCACAGCTAAAGGACACTCCTCATCAGAGTGTCCCCGCCCATGTCTTTTTTTATGCAAAAATCAGCGGACTTCCCGCAGCAGCACCTCATACTCCCCGCTGACCTCGTCCAAAAATTTCATGAAATCGTCCCGGTTCTGGAAATCCACGGTCCAGCCGTACCGGTCGCAGACCGCCTTCCACTGGTCCGTACCGGCCATCTTCTGCAAAATCTCCTCCCAGTAGTCCACCGCGTAATCCGGCATGTCCTCCGGGCCGAATATGCCCCGCCAGTTGGAGAAATCCGCGTCGATCCCCAGCTCTCTGCAGGTGGGAATCTGCGAGACCGCCTCCCCCTCCAGCCGCTTCGGCGCGGTCACCGCCAGGACCCGGACGTCCCCGCTGTCCATCAGCCCCAGCACATCGCTGATTCCGGCCGACATCACGTCCACCCGCTCGCCCATGAGCTGCGCCATGACGCCGCCGTTCTCAAAGCCCTCGTAGGGAATCTCCTGCAGCCGCGTGACCCCGGCGGCCCGGGCAATTTTTAAGAACTGCACGTGGTCCATGGAGTAGACAGAGGAGGTCCCGCCGATCTTCACGGAGCCCGGATCCCGCTTGAGCTGCTCCATCACCTGGTTTAGGGTCTGGTAGGGTGAATCCGCCTTGACCGCGAAGCAGCCGTAGTCCACCGCCAGCTTGGCGATGGGCGTAGTGTTGTCCCGGTAGTTGAGTTCTGTGCTCCCGTTTAAGTGAATCAGGCACAGCGGCGGAGAGTACACCACCAACATGTCGTCCGTCCCCCGCCTCTCATGCATGTACTCCAGGCACACCCGACCGCCGCCGCCCGGCTTGTTGGTCACCGGCAGCGGCACATCCACCAGCCCCGTCTCCTGAAGGCACTGGGCCAGGGCGCGGATGGTCAGGTCGTAGCCGCCCCCGGGCCCGGCCGGAGCGATCAGCTCCACCGCCTCCTTGGGGTACGTCTTCTCCTGCACCGCGGGCTCCTTCGCGCCACAGCCCGCAAGCACCGCGGCGGCCACCGCCAGCATGGCAATCCTGTTTCTTTTTCTCATAACCTCTCCACCCTCTAATACTCGATCATATCCAACTGTTTGCGGCAGCCCTTATCGATCACCGTCACCAGCTCGTCAAAGTTGACCGGCTTGATCAGAATGTTGTCCACCACGCCCTCCTGGCGCAGCTTTAAGGCCTCCCGGTCCACCAGTCCTGTGATCATGATGATGCACAGGTAGGGCTGCAACTTCTTCATCCGCTTGGCGAGGGCAGTCCCCTTAAGCCCCGGCATCATGTAGTCCACGATCACCACGTTCCAGTCGCTGCTGCCGCTCACCATGGCGTCTAACGCCTCCTGGGGATCCGTGTAGCCGTCCACCCGGTAGCCGCTCCTCAGAAGCCGCTTGTTCAAATACTTCACCACGCTCTCCTCGTCGTCGATGAGCGCGATGGAAACCTCCTTCACATCCCCGCGCCGCTCCGGCTGCTTCTTGAGCTGCGCCTCGCAGACCCCCGCGGTCACCGGCAGGTAAATACAGAACCGGCTTCCCTCGCCGGGCTCGCTCTCCACGTTAACCCCGCCGCTGTGGTTGATCAGGATGTCCTTCACCACGGACAGCCCCAGCCCGGTGCCCTCCCCGGCCACCTTGGTGGTAAAGAAGGGGCTGAAAATCTGCCGCATCACGTCCTCGCTCATCCCGCAGCCCGTGTCGGCCACGCTGATCTCCACGTAGTCCCCGTCCGCCATCTCCCGGCAGTTGTCCGGGAGCTCCTCCCTGCGGATCCTCCGGGTCCCCACGGTCAGCACGCCCCCGTCCTCTTCCATGGCCTGGCAGGCGTTGGAGTACAGGTTTAGGAGCACCTGGTGCAGCTGGGTGGCGTTCCCGTACACGTTCACATCCCCGTCGTCCAGCTGTTCCTCCAGCCGGATGTTGGACGGGATGATCAGCCGGATCATCTTTAAGGCGTCCCGGATGATCACATCCAGGTTCACGGACTTGAAGGCTGTCGTATCCGTCTCCTTGCGGCTGAAGGGGAGAATCTGCTCCACGATCTCCTTGGCGCGGGTGCCGGCCTTGTAGATCTCCGCGATGTCCTCCCAGTAGGGACTGTCCTTGCCCAGCTGCTCCTTAAGGAACTCGGAGTAGCCCAGAATCGGCGTCAGCAGGTTGTTGAACTCGTGGGCGATGCCCCCGGCCAGCGTGCCGATGGTGGTCAGCTTCTGGTAGTGGCGCGCCTCCTCCCGGCTCTGGTGCAGCTCCTCCAGCGTGTAGTTGATCTCCTTCAGATATTTCGTCTCCAGCTTTAACTTCTGGCGGTTCCGCAGCAGATGGTAGATGATCACGCCGCTGGCGATCACCAGCACCAGCACCGTGGCCGCCAGAAGCCCAAAGCGCCTCAGCATGCTGTTCTCCAGCTCCACCGCCTTGGAGTACGGCATGGCTGTGGACACATACCAGGAATTGCCGCTTAAATTCATGCGGGAGAAGGCCGCGATCAGCCGCTCCCTGGGCAGAATCCCGCCGGAGTAGGAGTCAAAAACCGCCGTGCCCTCCTCCTGGGAGTACTGCTTTGCCAGCATATCCCGAAGGCTCTCGTACTGGGGCATGGTCTCAAGCTCCGGGATGTCCCGCTCGTAGTTGAACTGAAGCATGCGCGTGTCCGGGTGCATGATGATATTTCCGCTCCCGTCCTTCACCACAATGTCCCCCTGGTCCCGGAAGTTTAGGTTTGCCACGTACTGCTTGTAGAGCACGTCCAGGTCCATCACGCTGACCACTGTGCCCAAAAATCCGTTTCCGCCGTACACGCTGGTCACCAGTGTCATGCCGCAGCGCCCGCTGTCGATGGGGAACACCGTTCCGATGCCGCTCTCCCGGGATTTCACACTCTCCTTAAGCGCCAGGCTCTCCTCGTCCAGCTCCGCCACAAAGGGGTACTGGTTGTAGTGGAAAATCTCCTCCCCGTTCCGGTCCAGCACGTAAATCCGCGCCGGATCCTGCTGGTGGGCCACCATGTAGGAGTAGATGTACTCCTTCATGCGCGCCGTCTGACTGGTCTCATAGTAGTGCTCCATGGACTCCAAAAAGCCCGGCGTCTGGGTCACGCTGCGGATGTCCCGCAGCTGGTCCGAGATGTAGAGCTCCATGTTCTGCGCCACCGCCCGGGAGATCAGTAGGAGGTGCTGTTGCTGCTGCTCCACCACCATGATGGTGTAGGCGGAGTAGGTGTTGTACATGATGGTGGCCAAAAACATCAGGATGCCCCCCATCAGAAGCGTCAGTATGACCTTCTTTTTCTCTTCCAGCAGTACCTTCATATCCTACCCCCACAGCCATTTTTCCGCCGCCAAGCCGCGCGGCGCCCGCCCGGGAAATCCCCCTCCCGCACGGATATTCCTTTCATTATACCATGCCGCGCCCGATCATGGAAGCCCTCACGGCAAAGCAATCGCCCCGGGCTCCGCCTTCGGCCCCTTGCACTGGACGAAGGCCCGGCGGGGGCAATATTCGCCCCGCCAGGCCCGGTATCCGCTAATTCTTCTTTTTTGCAAGCATCGGCTTCACAACCGGGCTCAGGAGCACAACCAGACAGATCACCAGGATGATTCCGGTCACCGGCCGGCTCACGATGTTCACTGTCTCCTGCCAGAGCGTGGTGCCGGAGGCGATGGTGTAGGCGCGGCGCAGGTTGGACTCGCAGATCACGCCCAGCACCAGCCCGAGGATCATGGCCGAGCTGTTGAATTTACAGGTCACAAACACAAATCCGATCAGTCCGGAGATCGCCATCAGGATTACGTCCACCGCGGTGTTCTTGGTCGCGTACGCGCCGATGGTGGCCATCATGATGATGGTCGGGCCCAAAATGCTGTAGGGCACCTTCAGAATCTGGACAAATATCTTTGCGATCAAAATGGCTGCAAACACCATGATAATGTTGGAGACCATCATGGAAGCGAAGGTTGCTGCCAGGAACTGGGGCTGGTTCACCAGGAGCAGCGGGCCCATGGTGACGCCCTTTAACACCAGCGCGGACATCATGATCGCCGCCGCGTTTCCTCCGGGGATACCTAAGGAGAGCAGGGGAACCATGGAGCCGCCGGTTGCGGCGTTGTTGCCGGTCTCAGGAGCCGCGATGCCGTCGATACAGCCGGTTCCGAACTTCTCCGGGTGTTTGGACAGCTTCTGCTCTGTGGAGTAGCACAGGAAGGAGGCGATGGTCGCCCCGGCTCCCGGCAGGATTCCGACCACAGTGCCCAGCACGGAGCATCTGGCGATAATCCACTTCACGGACAGCAGCTCCTTGATGGAAGGCATCTTCGCGGACACACTGGACTTGCTGTCGCCCACCGACTGGAGCTTGGCGGGCTTGTTGGTCTGCTTTAGCACCTCAGTGACGGCGAAGAAGCCGATCATCACCGGGATCATCTCGATGCCGGAGGTGAGGAACCGGGTGCCAAAGGTAAGTCTCGGAACTCCCAGCAGGGGATCTAAGCCGATACAGGCGAGGAGCAGTCCGATCAGCCCGGAGATAATGGTGCGGCAGATATTGTCCGTCTCCAGGCTGGTCAGAATGGACAGGCCCATAAAGGAGATGGCGAACAGCTCCGACGGTCCGAAGCTTAAGGCCGCCTGGGTCAGCTGCGGGCTTAAGAGCAGCATACAGATGGCCGCGAACACGCCGCCGATGGCCGAGCAGATGAGCTGCACGCCCAGGGCTTTGCCCGCCTCGCCGCGCTGGGCCATGGGGTAGCCGTCGTAGGTGGTCGGGGCGCTGGAGGGCACCCCGGGGATCTTAAACAGAATTGCCGTCATGCCGCCGCCCGTGATGGAGGCACAGTAGATGGCCACAAGAAAGGCGATGGCGTTCACCGGTGACATCCGGTAGGTAAACGGGATTCCCAGCGTCACCGCCATGGTGGCGGAGACGCCCGGCAACGCGCCGAAGAGAGTCCCTAGAAATACGGCAAATATAATCAGAAGAAACATCTGCGGCGCAAATACCACTGACAGGCCGCTTGTCAATAAATCCAGCATGCTTGACCTCCTTTAAATCGCCGGGATCAGGGATTCCACAAACAGGGCGAAGTTGCGCAAGAACGGAACCTGTCCTCTGGGGAGCATGACTCCCAGGAAAACCGCAAAACCGATGTACAGCAGCACCGTGATCAGCACGGAGGTGGTAAGCAGCAGCACCATATTGCGCTGCCCCAAAAGCAGCCCGTAGGCGATGAGGAACAACAGGCAGGTGGCCATGAAGCCCACCGGCTCGTACATCAGTGCCATGATCACCACCAGTGCCATGCCGAAGAACAGCTTGCTCTTCGCCAACCGGACGATGCTCGGGAAGAAGTCCTTAAAGGAAGCGATCACATCCTCCTTCCGGTTCCGTTTGAAAAACTTGTAAATGTTCCAGCAGATTGCCGGGATCAGCAGAAGCAGCAGCGCCTGCGGCCACTGCTCCGCTCCCAGTTCATTGGCTGCGGAAACGGGCATTGTAGCACCCACATAAAAGTAGCAGAATACAGCGAACCCCAACAGCAGGAGGTTGACAATCAGTTCGAGTGCCATTGTTCCATTCCCCTTCCTGAAATTACTTAATTAACCCCGCTCCCTTCAGATACTCCTCAAAGGTCACGTACTCACTGTCGATCAGTTTCTGGAAATCGTCGGCCGCAGCGTAGCCCTCGCGGTCGAGATAGCTTGCGTTCTTTAAGAACTCCTGGTACTCAGGGCTTTCCCACGCCTTCTTGAGCGCCGCCGCCATCGAATTCACGGCTGCATCCGGGGTGTCCTTGCGGCAGAAGATTCCACGCCATGTGCCCACGTAGGAGTCGATCTTGTGGTCTCCGGTGCACTCCATGTTGGGATAGGAGGACATGCGCTTCTCGGACATGGAGATTAACGGAACGATGTCGCCGGAATCGATGAGGCCCTTGATCTCATCCGCGCCGGTGATGTTGATGTTGATGTGGCCGCCCACCATGGCGGAGCTGAGCTCGGAGCCGCTGGAGTAGTTGACCACCTTCACGTACTGTTCCACCTCGGTGATCCCACAGCCAAGGCCGCCGGCCAGGGTCTGCTTTAAGGATACGGAGTCCGCGCCGGTTGCGGTCAGCATGCCGCAGGTGAGCTCCTGGGGATGTTCCTTGGCGTATGTCACGAACTCGTCGAAGTTGGTGTATTTGCCTTCCATCGCTTTTTTGGAGGAAGCGATGATGTTGATGGAGTGAACCAGCTTGGATACCGGCCTAAACTCTGCCTTAAAGTCCACCGGAAGAATCTTCTGTAAGTCCAGCATGATATGGGACTGGGTACCTAACACGAAGGTGTAGCCGTCCGCCGGCTGCTTGTAGGTGAAATCGATGCCGTTTGCGCCGCCTGCGCCTTCCACGTTCACGATCTCAACCGGAACGCCCAGCTCCTTCTCCAAGATCGGCTGAAGAGGACGTAAGGTTCCGTCGGCTCCGCCGCCAACGCCCCAGGGACAAACGATGGTCACTTTGCGCTCCCACTTCCAGTCGTCGGCCGCCGCCTCCGTGCTTCCAGCCGCCTCGGTCTTATCCTCCGCTTTGCTCTCCGCCTTCGGTGCCTCCGTCTTTGCCGGAGCCGCCGTGGTGCTGCCGCCGCCGGACGAACATCCCATCGCGGATGCCGCCGCCATAAGCACTGCCATCGCTAATGCCGCGTGTTTCATTACAGACCTTTTCCTCATAACTATTCCTCTCTTTCCCTTCGCATATTTTGTACATAATGTACGTTTTTTTGCTTTGATACGATCATACATTATGAATCTTAACTACAAGCATGGGTTATCTTAAATTTTTGTAAGGTAAAAAAAACGGGGTGTTTCCCCCGGTTTTTGTGTTATAATGATGTTAATGATTTTTGAATACGGCCGTCCGGCCGGGATCTGCGGCGTTTTCGTGCGCGAATGATCCGGCCGGGAGCCTCAGCGAGGGAGGAGCAGTATGGAACACAACAGCATTCTTGTAGTGGATGACGATCCAGCAATCCGGCGCATCATATGCCGTGTGCTGAACAGCGAGGGAATCGCCACCGAGGAGGCGGGCGGCGGTGTCGAGGCCGTGCGCATGGCCCAGTCCACCTCCTACTCTCTGATTATCCTGGATCTGGTGATGGACGACATGGACGGCTTCCAGGTGATCCACCAGCTCAGAACCAACAGCGTCCTGACTCCCCTGTTCGTCTTAAGCGGGCGCCAGGCGGAGGTGGATAAGGTGTTAGCCCTGGGCCTGGGCGCCGACGACTACATCACCAAGCCCTTCAGCACCATGGTCCTCTGCGCCAAGGTGAAAGCCTGCCTGCGCCGCGCCAGCCTCTCCTCGGCCGCGAAGGCCAACGAGCTCACCGCCGGCCCCTTCCGCTACATCTGCGACGAGATGCGGCTGTTCAAGAACGACGAGGAGATCTTCCTGTCCGGCAAGGAGTGCCTGCTGATGAAATATTTCCTCAGCAACCTGAACAAAATCCTGACCAAGGACCAGATCTACCAGTACGTCTGGAACGACTCCTTCGTGGACGACAACACCGTCATGGTCCACATCCGCCGGCTCCGCATGAAGATCGAGGAAGCCCCCGGTCACCCGGTGTATTTGAAAAATATCCGGGGGATGGGGTATCAGTTTGTGGCGGAGGAGGAGGACGGGCAGAGGGTGATGGTGGGATGAGAAAGGGATTCAGGTGAACCACGCCTCCGCAAAGCGAAGGGAGGACGGGGCGATCTATGTGATTTATCTTCAGGAGGAGATTGGAGGGTTTGCGATTCAGTTGATTAATAAATAAATCTGTGGGGGCCGAAAAAGCGCGGAACAGGCATCTGTATCGTGTAATTGGCCGGATCCTTTCTTTCTATAAGTCTTGCGGGACGGGAAAATACAGGAGCGAACGGCAAAAGCCAGGCAAACAGGGGATTTTTCCCATGTTGTCTGGCTTGATTTTTTAACGAAACAAATGTTATGGCCACGGAGTAATCCGGCAACCCAGTCCGGCTATGACTCGTTGCTGCTGACCAGACGTGCCGCCACCCCAATGGTGATGCGGTAATATGCTCGTCTGCCCCAGAAATCCATCACCGCAAAAACGCTTCCGCCCACACCCTCAGCTCCTCAGCGCCCGCTCCTGCATGAAACCGCTTCCCTTCCCGCAGATCCGCGCCCTTACAGGATGCTTTAAGCTCCGCGTTGGTCTTTCCCATCCCGCTGCTTCCGGATGTGGCGAACGGTACAACTGTTTTTCCCGTCAGATCATAGGACTCCAGAAATGTATTGATGATGGTTGGGGCCACGTACCACCAGATTGGGAACCCCACAAAGATCACATCATACTGTTCCATATTCTCCACTCTGTTTGCGATCGCCGGCCGAAACGCTTTGTCGTTCATCTCCACACTGCTGCGGCTCTTTTTATTCATCCAGTCCAAGTCCGCACGGGTGTAGGGCGTCTCCGGCTGAATCTCATGCAGATCCGCCCCGATGGCTCCGGCCAACGTCCTTGCCAGACCTGCGGTCACACCGCTTGCCGAAAAATAGGCAACTAACACGTTCTTCATTTTGAACTCCTCCATTTCTAAATATAGCTCACCGTCTCCGAGAGTTCCTTGCGCTGCGAATGCGGTGCAAGAGGCTTCGTGCCCTCCGCCGCATAGCCGAGGTCCAGAATCATGAGCACCTCCTCATTTTCAGGCAGCCCAAACTCCCGCGCCGTCACCTCCGGATCAAAGAAGTTGACCCAGCAGCTGTCAACCCCCGCCGCCTCTGCCGCCAGCATCATGTGGGTTGCCACAATCGAGGCGTCCTCAGCGCCGGAATTGCGCTTTCCTCCGGGATACGTGAACACATTCTCCCTGTTAAACGCCACCACCAGGGCCGTGGACGCGCCGTATCTACAGGGAGTCACCTTGTCAATCTTCGCCAGTCCCTCCTCGGACTGGACAACGTAGATTCGCTGCTCCTGCAAATTCTTTGCCGTGGGGGCCAGTCTCCCCGCCTCCAGAATTGCATCCAGCTTTTCCTTCTCGACCGCCCGGCCATCAAATTTCTTACATGAATAGCGATTCCTGATTACCTCAAAAAATTCCATTGTATGTACCTCCTTCTATTGTTGTTTGGTGTGCTGTGAACATTTTGCAGAATCTGAGCCTTTATATTTTTCAGCTGTTTAAATACCTTCAATGGACGGCTACAGCTCCTCATAGTACAGCTCTTTGCTCAAATAAATCTTTTCTGTTGCCTGACTGATTAATAATCGGCGGAATGTCATACCGGTCAAAATTCAGGCCGTAGATATCCCTGATATCAGCGATAAAATCTGTGATATGGATTTTCACCCATTTTTTCATCAGAAACAGGAAAAATCACTGCACAGAGCCATGATTTACACCATATTTCTTTACAATTCTCAAAATATCATCCCCATATTTTTCCGCCTTGACCGGCCCAAAGCCGGAGACGGTCTTGGGATTGGCCAGCACAACAACCACTTTGTAAAAATCTCCGAAATATTTTCCTGCCCCTCCGGCGACAGCTTCGGCTCCAGCTCCTTCAGAAAAACGGGCTCTTTCATTTTATTGAAAATGCTCATGTGGTTACCGCTCTCTACCTTTCACCGATTTCAATATCAAGTTACCTAGACCCATCTTTTTATACTTTAATTGATTGATCTAAATGCAAACAGCGGCCATTATTCCCCCTTCTCTTCCGTGTTTTCTGATAAAATGTCTATAAGACTTAACATTTTCGAGCTCATTGATACTGCCACGCCATGCAGTGCACATTTCTCCGCCATTTGCTTCCGCATTTTTTCTATCGTATCAATGTCCATATTCAGTGAACAACAACGATTCATTAATTCTTCAACATCAATCTTTTTGATATTGGCCGCTTTCTTCAATTCCCTTTCATAAATTTGGGTCCAATTTTCATACCTTCTCCTATAATAAACCCAAGCATAGAAATTTTTTGGATTTGTCGTATCTGGTGATTCTGCATGGCAATTAGGGCACAGTAAAAATAAATTAGATGGCGCGTCTTCCCCGCCTTTTGAGTGTGCAAGTATATGCGCTCTATTCAGTAAATGATCGCGATTCCACAACGTTTCGATTTTTTCTGTATCGGCCGTCTTGTATGGAAGGATGCCGCAAGCCCAGCAGCCTATTCCATCTGAGAACTCAACGATTTTTACGGCTTCATCCTCATCTGTACACTCCCTCCACAACTTCACCTCAAAATCCTTTGTTATTGCTTTATCCTTCCAGTAATTGTAGATCTCATATTTTTTTATCTTCATTCCAATCTCCAACTCGGTCCCCGAACAAAGTCCCCTCATTCTCATAATAACTGATAATCTCCTGCTCCAGTTTCACATTATGAGCTAACATATATGCCGCAGCCTCCGCGTAAGCTGCTTTTCCAGCCAGAGATTCCAACCGCCCCCGATCACGCTCGCTCAGCGGTTGAAGGCAGCTGTGAAACCGCTCATCCTTCAGCTCTGTCGTGGACATTCGATAGAGATCAAAAGGAATCCCTGTCACCCGGCACAGATTTTCATGAATATAAAAGCCGCCTGCGTCTAAATCGCCAAAATGCCGGTATTGTACCTTCGGGTTATCCTGGTACACCTTCTTTAAAAAATCCCTCTGGAACCGGGTCGCATAGCCCCCAAGATAAAAAAAGCTTACCTCCGGATTCTGGCAGCGGTAATACGATGTCTTATTTTCCACTGTCCGCAATTCCGGCGTGTGAACCACCACCTGTTCAAGCGCTTTTAAGTCCTCCGTGAAAAACTCAATGCCATCCGTCAGAGCTCCCAATTCCAGCAACCTTCCCCCAATCTTCAGCGTGATGTCCCCCTTCAAGCAAATCTTCTGCTTCTCCGGAATGATGTAATATTTACCTAGGATTTCATCCGGCAGCTCGCCCTCTTCACAGGGCATCTCCTCATATGCGCGCAGCAGGAGGCACACGCTTTCTAATGTGTTCTCTTCAAAATACTTCGAAGAACCATAGATTAGCATAGAGGCCTCTCTCACATAAAGCGGAACCCGGTTTCGTTCAATAAACGTAAGTGCCTTAAGTATCTCCTCCGTCTGAAGATAATTCTTTGGAATCTTATTTTGAGCCAGTGCCCCCTTAAGCTTTTGGCATTCCCGGTCCGCCGCCGGTGAGATTCCGTTGTATCGGGCTATTATCTGTTCCACATGCTGCTTTTTCCTGTGTTTGGATTCATACCCGCAAGCTGACTCCAGATAAGCCTCAATCTCATCGACCTTCTCATCCATCAGGTAAATTTTTGCGATCTCACTGCTGAAACCATTTTTCTCAAATGTCACATACCCTTCCTGGTGGCACTCCTGCGCCGCCTGGTTGATTTTCTCGATCTGTTCCACATCTCCGTCATTTCTACTGTACTTTTTATACAGCTCAGACGGCGAGATGCTGGTACGCCGGCGAATCACATTGGTTCCGCTGTCTTTCTTACTGTTCCTGTATTTTTCCACCAACAGAATCAACATTTTCTCTTTATACCCTGCCATAGGCCTTCTCCTCATGAAACTGAACAATCCCCAGCTGCATGCTGTCCGTGCGCACGCGCAGCACCGGCAGTAAAACTTCACACTCATTTCCAATGGTTTCCGTCTTATCTGGCGAACAGAAGATCACCTGCATTTCCTGTTTTCTCATAAAATTCAGCATCAGCTTCACATTGCCTGGGTCCATCTTGGCAAACGGCTCATCAATAAACACCAGTCTGGTGGAATTGACCCGCTGATTATAAATCAAAAGCAGCGCCGAGGACAGAATCAGCAGATAGGGAATTTGCACCTCCGCGCCAGAGTTAAATCCCGTCTGGCGCGACAGTTTCGCACGATCCAGGATCTGATTGCTAACCAGGATTTCGTAGGTCATGTAATTCCGGTAATCGGCAAAACGGGCGATGGTTTCCTCACTGTTTTTCTCGATAATCCGGTTAATAATCTGTCTGAGCTCCTTCTCCAGCTGCTCTCCCTCTTCGTCTGAAAACGAGGTAAATATACCAAAGGTCATCTGTCCATCCGAACTTCCCAACTGTTCCCGCTCATCTAAATATCTGGCATACTCAATAATCTTGGCGTACTCCGTGCCATCCTTCACATAATGAACATCAAACTGATATTTGGCCGAAAAATCCAGCTTCGCTAACTCCCCATTGATCTGTTTTAGATCCTCCCGGGCCTTCTCGCAATATTTTCGGATATTTAGAACAAACTCGTTCTTAAAAATATCCTCATAGCGTCTGGTCTGCGTTTCCAGTTCCTGGCGGATTTCCTGCAGGTTATCCATCCAGATCCGCTCTTTTCTGTCCGCGTAAAGTTCCCTTCCTTCCATTCCCACCGGTAGACCGCTGTCTGTGTGCTTGCTGTTGTAGGCAGTCTGAAGCGAAATAAGCTCCTTTTTGTGCTGTTCTATGCTTCTGGTGATACGCCCGCGGGTCTCCTGAGCCAGAAGTCCCCCCTGGGTACTGCCCGCCAGGAATTTCTCATAGGCCTCCACCGCCTTCTGAACTACGGTATAAGCGTTTATCTCATACTCATGAAAGCGGGCTTCTTCCACCTCAAGCTCCGCCTTCTTTTGCTTGCCTTTTTCCACACACATCTGGATCTCCACCTCCAGACTGCTGCTTTCCTGGTCGAACTTCGCTCTGGTCTGCTTCATATGGCTCTGTTCATCTTGCAGCCGCTCTACTAGCTGGCTCAGTTCCATATATTCCCGATTATTCTTAAGCGCCTTCTCCAGGCGTTTCAGCTGCTTCTCGGAATCTGCGCATAGACCGGATACTTCCTGATACTTCGAAGGCGCCTCGTAAGCATATGGACGGAAAAAGGCTTTATCTCCATTCAGTCGTTTTTTTCTGCGCTCCAATTCCTTGTGCTGTTCCAACAGCACCCGCTTCTCATCCCGAATGCGCCGAATCTCCTTCTCCGCGCGAATCCGGTTCAATTCATAGATTCTCTGCCCAAGATAGTAGGAACCAATCCGCTCCAAACGCAGGAAATAGCTGTCCATGGCAACGGACACACGTCCCTCTTTGGAAATGGCATTTTCAAAATTGCGGACCTCCTGCAATTCTACCGCGTGCATCCGGCCCAGCTGAAAATCAAAATATTTCTTTGCCACTTCATTTTTGATTTCCAGCATATGTACCACCGAATCCGCCTCCGGTGAAATATTTTTGCGCATCAGCAGCTTGGTGTTAAATAAATGGGCATACCTGTACTGGGAACGGTTTAAAACATCATCCGCAATATCATAATACTGCGGTTCCACCAGGATACTGTACCGGCGCGGGCCGAGGAATGCCTCGATAGCGTCCCGCCAGCTCTCATCCGACAAGCTGATTACATACTCACAGGCAAACTGCGCCCGGCTGTCAATCTTTCTCTGTTCAAACTCCCGGTTGATCTCATCCCGCAGCCCCACATACTCCGGTATCCGGTCATATGCGTTCTTGTGCTTCCGGCAATCCTCAAGAATCTTCTCCTGAATATTCAGCTTCCGGTTGAGCTCCTCCACCGCCTGCTCCAGACGGTCGATCTCGCGGATCTTCTCATCATAAGCCCGCTCTACGATCTGCTTCAGCCCATCCACCGCGCATTCCTTCTCCGACGCAGAAAACTCTCTGCCACAAAGGGAAGCCAAAATATCCTTTTGCGCTACTTCCTCCCCTTCCTGCATCAAGCCATGAAGAATTTCGCTGACCTTTGTCTGGAAATCATCCAGTTCCCGGCACTTGGACAGCCACTCGCTCTTTTCTTTTGTAAGTGCCGCCAGCCGTTTCCGTTCTTCTTCGATCATCCTTGCGCCATCCATCTGGCTTAAGCTGACTCTCGCCTGAACCAAGCGATTTTCCAACTCACTCAGGCGCTCATCCAAAATTTGAAGAGTATGGCTCACCTCTTCCTTCTTTTTCTCCGCCCGTTCCCTGTTCTGAATGAAACGCTCTATATCCGCCTGAATTCCCTTTTTCTTCTTGTAAACAATCTTAATATCATCTGACAGAAGCCGGTTTGTCTCGCTCTCAAAGGTATCGTACTCCCCCAAAATCTGGTTCAGTTCCTCAATCTCCTCCTGTACCACATGAAAGGTGCCATTCAGCCGTTCAATATTATTCTTTGCTTCAATCAGTTTGGTAAAGTCCACATTTCTCTCTTCCAGAACACTCTCCCGGATAAAGCGGTCGATCTTTGCCTCCGGATCATAAGACATAATGCCCCGGAGCTTGCGAAGATACGTCGGCATCTGGCTAAGTCCCAGCTTAAGACCCGTCATCTGCATAAACCGCGGAAGGCCCTGTTCCCGGTTTAACAGCATAAGCTTATATCGCTTCTGAAGCGCCATAGCACTGTACGGCATTGTGACACCATCCTGCTCATAGGTGTGGTCCATCTCATCCAGTGATTTTTTATCGACCACATACCGGTAAGTCTGGTAATTGCTGGAGGCGTTCGTCTCAATCACCACCCCGAGCAGAAAGGATTTCTCCTCCACCTGGTCAAAAAACTCCAGCACAATATGGCTGTATACATTTGGGACCTTCTCAGCCGGACGCATGTAGGTTCCCGCTGTCGCGTCCAGAAGCCCTCTCGTGTAGGAAGAAACCGTCCGGCTCCCCTTGCCCTCGGAAGATTTATTAAATACCGTATCCCCATAAGCCGCGTATTTGATGGCATCCAGCATGGCTGACTTCCCATTGCCATTCTTTCCGGCAATCAGCGTAAAAAATCCAATGGGTGCCGTTATATTCGCAAAACCATACCAATTAATCAGGCGAACCTTCGTCAGCAAAATCATTCTTCTTCCTCCTCAAAATCCTCCGGCTCCGCCTGCAGCTGCCCATCTGATTCCACATCTGCCTCTTCTTTCAGGTATTCACCCGCAACCGCCTTGAACTGAGGAATATCCCATCCAAACTGAAGTGACGGATATAGTTGGATCTTCATATCCTCTCCGTCCTCATCCTCAGCGTAATTGATCAAGCTATACTTTTTAAACAGCTTAAACGCGGCGTTCAATTCCGTCCGGACAACAACAACCCCATAATCACGGATTTTATCAATCAAATCTCCCTTGGCAACAAAATTCCCCTCACTGTAACCCAGGTTTTCCAGGTATACCTTCCAGAGAACCAAAAGCAGGTGATACTGCAGGTTGGTAAACGTCACCACATTCGCCCGTTTAAGTCCAACCGTCTCCGCATCCTCCTCGCTGGCGGTCAGCATTGCCACACCGGTCTTGTCGTCCACCAGGAGATCAAAACCGATCATACGAAGATATTCAGAGATGTCCTGCCGGTTGGATTCCCGGGATACGAACGCATACAGCTTATCCTCCCTGTCCCTGAGAATAAAGGTAGACTCCAACAATTTCCGGACACTTCTCTTAAACAGAGTCATGTTTTCCTCTTTAACCGTTATATGAAGACTGATATCACTCATTTTTCTTCCTCTTTATCTTAATCCGGCTGATCGCCGCAACTTCTGTTTCCACCATTCCTTCTTCGAAAGCCACGTCATAAGGAAATCCCACGGAGCCAGAATAAATGATGCTCGCCGCAATCATCATGGCGTCCTCCCGCGACCGGACTCCCCATTCCTCCACTGATACCTCTCCCTTATCGGGGACCTTCTCATCCAGATAATCCTTCACATGATCCATACTGTACCGGTCCGGTATCGCTGTCAGCAGTTCATCTGTCAAGCGTTTTTTCTCATCCATCGACAGCTCATCTGAGGGGATCCCTGCATTTTTCGTATTCGGGTTTGCCTTTTTACGCCGTTCAAAGGATTTCCGGCCAATATAGCCTACATGCATCAGGCGCTGGCTTTGGGCAATCTGCCGGATCGCAGAATCCCGTTCCTCCTCGTTCAACCCCTTTAAAAGCAGCAGAAAGCGATTCAGCAAGCTTTCCAGATTCGTGCCATTACTTAGAACCATCATCATGCGAACCGAATACAGATTATAATAAGTATTGATTTTCTTATCAATATACCCCATCTCCTGGTCATATTCCAGGCTAATAAAGCTGTCCAGCTCCGCAAACTGACGGTTAATTTTCTCCTTTGCCAGAAACTCATCTACATTCTTAAGTTTCATATATTCCTTCACCATCTGGTCATACAGTTCAGACTCCCGCAATTTTCGGAGCAGCCGTTCAATACTGGCAATATAGGACGGAATCAGGCCGCTTTTCTTCACAAAAAAATAATCATTAAAGAACCGTTTCAGCAACTCATCTTTGAGCAAAAACTGTCCCAGACTATTGGCGTCCGACATTTTCGTCACCGCACGCATGATCTCCTGTACACTGTCCTTCAAAATCAGCAGTTCGTTCTTCAGATCGCATTCATTTTCAATCAGGGGAAGCAGAATATTGGAGTACGGCCGAATCGCACGGGCGCTGTCCTTTCCAAAAGATGACTTTAGTATTTCATAAATCGAAAAAATATGATTGGTAATCGCACTGTTAGAATCCATGTCGAAAATCTTGTGTATCGCATCCACCAACTTCCGGCAATAGGCCGATACAGAAGCAATATTATCCCCGCTGCGCCCGATTTCCTGAGGCGTAATCCACCCACATGCACGAAAATACCGGAGAATCGAGGCAGCATTCTCCTGGGGCGTCCGCCCACTGCTGACCTCATCTCCGATATTCTCGGTCTCAATCGAATACAGACAGTTCTGCAGATAAAGAATCAGACAATTTCTGGCATCCGTCTCATACAGCACCGGGATCTCTTTCGACTTCTCGATCAGCAGACTGATACACTCAAAATAAATCTCCCGGTTCCGACAACAAAACGGATTAAAAAATTTGTCATTGACACTTTCAAAGAACGGCATGTTTTTATCTACCCCTATCGTTTTCTTTTGCGTTGGTTTCAATTATACCATAAATTGGGGCCTTTGAGGGAATTTTGTGCTCACTGAAACGGTAATTCTTCCTCAAACAGCGATAGTTGGTGATATCCATTTTTTCTGATGTGTTCCTCATATTCTCCCCAGGTATATCCCTTCAATACAGCAGACGGAAACTCATTACGGAATTCACGAAATATCTTCCTCATAGACTTCGTTAAAGAAATATTGTTTTCTTCCAATGCATCATGGATCCATTCAAAATATTCTTGTTCTGTATATCCCATGGCAACACATTTTATCAATTGCTCCATAAACGCTTGGGTATCTTCCGGACTCCATCTTCTCTCCCAAAGCAAGTAGCTATATGTTTTTCCATAAACCGGGCAGGCCCCTCTCCAGTCCTCTGACAGCAAAATATCCTCCGCCTTCTGATCCAAGGTACAGTAGCACTTTACAGGATATTTCTCCCTCCCTTGCAAAATCTCCTCTGCGATTTCATTGCAATAAGAGCTCATGTAAACTTTCCCATCCGATGCGGTCATGCAATTCCAAAACTTCCAATGATTAAGCTTTTCCGTTATGTCTTCAAACAATTCCTTAGAACAGTCAGGAATAAATTCATGAAGCGTATTCGTTTCAACCACTCCATAAATCCCTGTCAATGCCAATAACATGCGTTCAAAATCATACCGTTTCTGTAGATTCTCACAAATCCCATACTCCTTATAATCAACTTTTCCTCGCTTAACCTTCAGGTACAGATGTGTCTCACTCTCATCCACCTCAACCAGTCCGGCTTTCTGCAAACGGTCCAGTAATTCTATCTCCTTATCGCCAGCCATTGGTAAATCCTCTTTGACAAGAAGAATCCAAAGCTTCTGAAGGATCGCCGGTATTGACATCAGCCTTTCTTTGACCACCGCATCTTCCTCGTCAATCAGAGTAATGACCAAATCATCCTCCCAATCGTCTTCCCAGTCGTCCTCCCAAGATGGATATTGACACAGCTGCCCCTGGCTCTGTATCAGCTTAGGCGGTATTTTCTGATCTGTCTCCTTGACTTCTATTACAGTAATATAAAACATCCACTCGTCGCCAAAATCGTATAAATAAAGATATTTATTTCTTACAACCGGATTGACATCCTGCAGCCTAATCCGGTCCGCATGTTTCCCTCGCTTTGCCATGGGATGATAGATTCCACTGGGATCATAATGCTTTCTGCTCAGACTGAACATATATAAATGATCTCTGTCAAATTCAAATGCGTCCAGAATTCCGTCGCTCAAATCTGCGAAGGTTTGAGTTCCGCAAAGCTCTAGGATTCGATAAACTTTCGGATTAAATGCTGACTCGATTTTTAATTGATAGCAAAGATATGACACTTTTTTCCCTCTTCTTTCATGCGTGTGCGATTTTTTATATGCCTCATGAATGTGTATCCCCCAATCTTCCAAGGGCCTCAGAGGAATTAAAGGTTACCGAAAACTTTCCTGTAAAAACTTTACAGTTTCCTTTAGTTCATCAGAAAATTCATCCAAATCATCAAAATCAATCACTTCACCCTGTAAAAGGCGAACCAGGTCAAACACCATATTACTTTTCTTAAGTTCTATGCATACCCCTGGCGTTTTTTTATCCTGTTTGATACGCTTTTCCATCTCCCAAAACTTTGTTGACGCATGCTCATCGCTGCTTAAATAAGTGATATAATCCTGAATGAGTCTTTCCATGTAATATTCCTGCCATCCAGCAACTTTTTCTCTGTAAAGTTTCCAATCACCTTTTGATGGTTCCATAAAAGGTCTCCCCTCTGCTCTTTACTAATTCAGATTCCTGAAAAACGCAATTTAGCCTCAGTGGAACTGTTACTATTCCTGCCAAAATGGACCTTTGTCCTGCATTTAAACCGCGTTTATAATTCCATAATATCACAGATATACATATATTCCAAATTTGCAGTTAACAAAGATTGCGTCAGCAGCCCCATGCTCTCCAAAAGCTCCCGCTCCAGTCGTCCTGGCGGTCCACGTAGATGAAGCCGTACTGCTTTCTCACCTCCCCCGTGATGGCGCTCACCAGGTCAATAGGTAACCCAGGTCGAAGGGCGCAGGCTGGGCGCGCAGAACGAAATGTTACTTTTCAATCCATTGTCCTGATTTACGACCGCGTTACATAAGGATTTTTCTTTATTACAAATAATACTTTTTCTTCCAAAATGCCATCCAAAGTGCCACTTTGTTTCTTTGGCATTTTAGCGCTCATTAAAGGCGTAAATTTTACATATATTCTGGTATCGGAACACCGTGTTTTTTACAAGCTTCACATATTTTTTCTATCCCCCGTCCCCACGTTTCTACATATCCTGCCCGGAAAAATCCATTGGCAATATTGGGATTATAGGGCTGTGACCGATGACGCTCCATCAATGTTTCCACGGTCCATCCAATTGGGAAAACGCAGTCATTACCGATATATACCGCATCCTCATGTATCCGGATTTGTATTGGAACTAGCGCTGCATAATTGGAATGGATAATCGCATTATATACCACATCTCTGACGGCTGCTTTAGGAAGAGAATATCCGATTTTGATATATGCACCCGTAACCCACTTTTCTGGATTTCTATGAAACAAGAGAATTGCTGCTCGTTTCAGCTTACCATGTTCAAGAAGGCCGAGGTTATCCAAAAGCTGCTCGTTACTCATATTCAGATCATCTTCTGTCATGCGACCGCTTCGCAGAGCCTCTCGCCGAAAATATCGAAACTCTCTTTGTCCAAATTGTCAACCGTAACGCCATCCATCGGAACTGTATCCCATTTATATCCGGTTTTGCCATAAAAGTCAATAAAAAAGACAAACTTTATATACTTTCAAAATGTGATGAAAGGTAGATATAGCTGCCTGGTGACTATGGAATTATTTTTTCATTTTCTGTTTGTACATTTCTGCATAAGTGATGTATTCATCATTACCGAGTAGCGAAACAAATTTCCCGACTAAATTTTCATTCGATATCAATGTTATACAGGTTCAGTTTTCTCAGCTTTTTTATTAGGAA
>USJW01000033.1 GCA_900555045.1 uncultured Clostridium sp.
AAATAGTGTATACTGTTTTTTAGCACATCACTTTATGGGAGAAGCCTGCCCTTTTTCAGGCAGTTTGCCCGTAAAAAAACATAAATTTAGAATGGAGGCACGTGTATGAAGGGACGAATCAGTAATAAGATGGGCGAGATTCAGATCAACCCGGATGTGATTGCTCTGTATGCAGGCACTACCGCGGTGGAATGCTTCGGAATCGTAGGAATGGCGGCAGTGAGCATGAAGGACGGCCTTGTAAAGCTTTTAAAGCGCGAAAGCCTGACCCACGGAATCAATGTTCAGATCAACGACAACAAGATTTCCGTGGATTTTCATGTGATCGTTTCCTATGGCGTCAGCATCTCAGCGGTTGCTGACAATTTAATCGAGAGCGTGAAGTACAAAGTAGAAGAATTCACCGGCATGGAGGTTGAGAAGATCAACGTCTTCGTGGAAGGTGTGAGAGTGATTGATTAAGGAGGACGCAACCCGTGGGTATAAATACAATTGACGCAGCAAGTTTGCAGCGCGCATTTCTGGCGGCTGCCAGGGAATTGGAGGCCAGGAAAGAGTGGATCAATGAACTGAATGTGTTCCCTGTGCCGGACGGAGATACGGGAACCAACATGAGCCTGACCATTATGGCGGCGGCAAAGGAGGTGGCCGCACTGGAGAACCCGGATATGAAGGATCTGGCGAGAGCCATCTCCTCCGGTTCCCTGCGCGGCGCCAGAGGAAATTCCGGAGTGATCCTCTCCCAGCTGTTCAGAGGCTTCACAAAGGAGATTAAGGGCGTGGAGGCCGTCGATGCGACCACCCTGGCAAACGCCATGGTCCGCGGCACGGAGACTGCCTACAAGGCCGTCATGAAGCCCAAGGAGGGCACGATTCTGACCGTGGCCAAGGGGATGGCGGACAAGGCGATGGAATTGGCGGCCCAGACCGACGATATACTGAAGATGGTGGAGGAAGTGATCGCCCACGGGGATTACGTGCTCAGCCAGACGCCGGAGATGCTCCCGGTGCTCAAGCAGGCGGGCGTGGTGGACTCCGGCGGCCAGGGCCTCATGCAGGTGGTCAAGGGCGGATACGACGGCCTGACCGGAAAAGCCACAGACTTTGAGATCGGGGAACCCGCAGAGTCGGGCGCAAAGGTGCCTTCCGCGCAGCCAGTAAACCGCTCCGAGATCGACACCGCGGATATCCGCTTCGGATACTGCACGGAGTTTATCATCAACCTGGAGAAGGAGTTCACCGACGAGGATGAGACGGCGTTTAAGTCCTACCTGGAGTCCATCGGCGATTCCCTGGTGGTGGTGTCCGACGACGAGATCGTCAAGGTTCACGTCCACACAAACCATCCGGGCCTGGCCTTTGAGCGGGCGCTGACCTTCGGCTCCCTCTCCCGCATGAAGATCGACAACATGCGCGAGGAGCACCAGGAGCGGCTGATCAAGGACGCCGAGAAGCTGGCGAAGGAGCAGAAGGAGGCGGCGCAGAAGGCCGCAGAAAAGCCTGTGGAGGAGGTTCCCACAGAGCACAAGAAATATGGCTTTATCGCGGTCTCCAGCGGCGACGGCCTCTCTGAGATCTTTAAGGGGATCGGCGCGGACTACCTAATCGAGGGCGGCCAGACCATGAACCCCAGCACCGAGGACATGCTCAACGCCATCGACCACGTGCCCGCGGACAATATTTTCATTCTGCCAAACAATAAGAATATTATCCTGGCGGCCAACCAGGCCAGCTCCCTGGTGGAGGACAAACACGTGTACGTGATCCCCTCCAAGACCGTGCCCCAGGGAATCACGGCGCTCGTCAACTTCATGCCGGATCTGCCGGTGGAGGAGAACGTGAAAAACATGGAGCGGGAGATGGGCAACGTGAAGACCGCCCAGATCACCTACGCGGTGCGCACCACCAACATCGACGGCATGGACATCGAGCAGGGCGATATCATGGGCCTGGGAGATCACGGCATGCTGGCCGTGGGCAAATCCGTGGAGACCACGGCGCTCGACGCGCTTAAGGAGCTGATCGACGAGAACTCCGAGCTGGTCACCATCTACTACGGCAGCGATGTGTCCGAGGAGGAGGCAGCTGTTCTGGCCGAGAAAGCCGGCGAGGCGTTCCCAGAGGCGGAGGTGGAGCTGCAGTTCGGCGGCCAGCCCATCTACTATTATCTGATTTCCGTTGAGTAGCCGGAAAACGCACTTGTAATTTAATGGGAAATGTGATATTTTATTAACAAATAGAGAGAAAAGACGGAGAACAGGGGGGAGAGCCAATGGCGAGATGGATCCGGGATGAGGTGCTGAATCAACCCACCGATTTTGTGGATTTTTTGATGAATGACTATCTGACCAAGAACGGCTTCTTGCGGGTGACGCGCAAGGGCGAGCAGGTGTGGAAGGAGGGCGACGGGTTCCTGACCATGGCCCGATTCCTCAAGTATTCCTACGAGAACGGGATGCTGCACCTGGAGGCCTGGACCGGAGCCTTCCGCGAGAACGCGATGACAGGGTTCGTCGGAAGCCTGCCGAAAAAGTTTTACCGGGAGAGCCTGGAGGAGCTGATCCGCCTGCTCCACCAGCCCATTCCTCAGGGCGGGATGGGGGATCAGGGACAGCCGATCGTGGTACAGGTGCCGGATCACGCGGGCCCTGCGGTCCCGGCGCTCATCTGCTCCATTCTTGGAATTGTCACCGGCCTTCTGATTCCGATCATCGGCCTGATTTTTTCCGGCGTCGGCATGTCCATGGGACAGAGAGCCAGGAACTCTTCCAAATACAGCATGGCCAAGACTGCGGTCATCCTGGGCACCATCGGCATGGTGCTGTCGCTGCTCAACTGGATCGGCGGCATCATCTTAAATCTGATGTTCTTTTAAAAACATAATAAGGAGAGAAAACATATGAACGATGAAATGATGAATCAATCCTATTCACAGGCCAATGCCTACAGCGGCACTTTGGGCCAGTACACGGCCAAGACCTTCGGCTGGATGTTCGCCGGGCTGCTGGTAACCTTTATCGTGGCGGTCGGCGGAGCGGTGACCGGAGCGATCTTTTACTTAAACTATGTGCCCGCATGGCCCTATGTGCTGCTGTTCGCGGAGCTGGGCGTGGTGCTGTTTCTGTCCGCCCGGATCGACAAGATGAGCGTGGCGACAGCCAGAATCATGTTTTTCGTGTACGCGATCTTAAACGGAATCGTATTTTCCGCGTACTTCTATGTGTTTGACCTGATGATCCTCTGGTCCGTGTTCTTACTCACCTCCCTGTTCTTCGGGGTGATGGCGTTAATCGGCTATTTCGCCAACGTGAACTTCAGCGGAATCCGCCCCTTCATGACCGGCGGACTGATCTTCTTATGCGGATTTTGGGTTCTCAGCATGTTCATCAACCTGGAGGCCTTTGAGATCGCCATCTGCACCGTGGGAATCTTCGTTTTCCTGCTGTACACCGCATACGACACCAAGAAGATCAAGGCGTACTACGAGTACTACGGCCAGATGCCGGAGATGGCGGCCAAGGCGTCCATCTTCTCCGCGCTTCAGCTGTACCTGGATTTCATCAACCTGTTCCTGTACATCCTGCGGGTTCTGGGGAGAAGGAAAAACTAATTACATGAATCAAAGCTGCCGGACATTTGGCAGCTTTCTTTAAAAAGGAGGAGTACATATGTTAATCGGAGCACTGGAGGCAGGGGGAACAAAGATGGTCTGCGCCGTGGGCCGGGAGGACGGCAGTATTCTGGAGCAGGTGTCCATCCCAACCACCACCCCTGAGGAGACGGTTGCAGGCATTGTCAATTATTTTAAGGGAAAAGAGATCGAGGCGCTGGGCGTGGCGGCCTTTGGGCCGGTGGACGTAAAACCGCAGTCCCCCACCTACGGACAGATTCTTGACACTCCCAAGCTCGCCTGGAGGCATTTTGATCTGCTGGGCGCTCTCAAAAAGGAGCTGGACGTGCCCATGGGCCTGGACACGGACGTGAACGGTTCCTGCCTGGGCGAGCTGACCTACGGGTGCGCCAAGGGCCTTGACAGCGTGATCTACATCACCATCGGCACCGGCGTGGGCGTGGGCGTCAGCGTGGGAGGCAAGCTGTTACACGGCATGCTGCACCCCGAGGGCGGACACATTCTGCTGTCCCGCCACCCGGAGGACCCGAACGGGGGAATCTGCCCCTACCACAAGAACTGCCTAGAGGGCTTTGCCAGCGGACCATCCATCGAGGCGCGCTGGGGCAAGAAGGCCGTCGAGCTGGTGGACCGCCCGGAGGTGTGGGAACTGGAGAGCTACTACATCGCTCAGGCGCTGGTCAACTACATCATGATTCTGTCCCCGCAGAAGATTATTCTGGGCGGCGGCGTCATGCACCAGGAGCAGCTCTTCCCGTTGATCCGCAAAAAGGTGACGGAGATGATCGGCGGCTACCTAAACACGAGGGAGCTGGCGGATATGGACAACTATATTGTGCCCGCAAGCCTGCACGACGATCAGGGAATCATGGGCTGCATCAAGCTGGGGCTTGACGCGCTATGCTAAATCAGGAGCCAATCAGCTCCCTAAAGGGGATCGGCGAGAAGACGGCAAAGCTCTTTGAAAAGCTGGGAGTGTTCACGGTTGCGGACCTCTTAGCCTACTACCCGAGGGCCTACGACGCCTTCGAGGAGCCGGTCCCCATCGGGCAGCTGAAAGAAAATACAGTTATGGCGGTACAGTCGGCATTGGTCAAACATGCCGACTTGCTGCGTTTTAATCACATGCAGGTGGTGTCCCTGCAGTTAAAGGACCTGACGGGCTCCCTCCAGGTCTCCTGGTACAACATGCCCTACATGCGGGCCAACCTAAAGCCGGGGGAGATCTATGTGTTCCGCGGCCGGGTGGTGCGAAAGCGGGGGCGGCTTTTGATGGAGCAGCCGGAGGTGTTTACGCCCGAGGCCTACGGGGCGCTGGTGCACTCCATGCAGCCGATCTACGGCCAAACCAGGGGACTGGGCAACAAGGCCATCGTGAAGGCCCAGCAGCAGGCACTGGCAAACCGGCAGATGGAGCGGGAGTACATGCCCGGGGAGCTGCGGAAAAAATATCAGCTGGCGGAGATCAACTACGCGGTGGAGCACATCCACTTTCCGGCGGACCAGAGCGAGCTGCTCTACGCCAGAAAGCGGCTGGTGTTCGACGAGTTTTTCCTGTTCCTGGTGGGGGTGAGAAAGCTCAAGGAGAAGCGTTCGGACAAGCGCTCGCCCTACGCCATGGAGTGGAAAGCGGAGGTGGACCGTTTTAAGGACAGCCTTCCCTACCGCCTGACCGGCGCCCAGGAGCGGACCTTAAAGGAGGTGTTCTCCGACATGTGCGGCGGCCTGGTGATGAACCGGCTGGTGCAGGGGGACGTGGGCTCCGGAAAGACCATCGTGGCGGTGCTGGCGCTTTTGCTGGCGGCCCAAAACGGGTATCAGGGGGCGCTGATGGCCCCCACGGAGGTGCTGGCGAAGCAGCACTTTGAGTCCATCACCGCGCTGTTTGAGGCCCACGGCATCGACAAGGTGCCGGTTCTTGTGACCGGCTCCATGACCGCGAAGGAGAAGCGGCTGGCCTACGAGAAGATCGCTTCCCACGAGGCGGACATCGTCATCGGCACCCACGCGCTGATCCAGGAGAAGGTCCACTACGACAACCTGGCCCTTGTGATCACGGACGAGCAGCACCGGTTCGGCGTGGGACAGCGGGAGCTCCTCAGCAGCAAGGGCGGAGAGCCCCACGTGCTGGTGATGAGCGCCACGCCCATCCCCCGCACCCTGGCCATTATCCTCTACGGCGATCTGGATATCTCGGTGATCGACGAGCTGCCAAAGGGGCGCCAGCCCATCAAAAACTGCGTGGTGAACACGGCCTACCGCCCAAAGGCCTACTCCTTTATTGCCAGACAGGTGGAAGCGGGCCATCAGGCCTACGTGATCTGCCCCATGGTGGAGGAGAGCGAGATGATCGAGGCGGAGAACGTGTTGGACTACACAAAAAAGCTCCGGAAGGAGTTCCCGGCCTCGGTGACGGTGGAGTATCTGCACGGGAAGATGAAGGGCAAGGAGAAGAACCAGATCATGGAGCGCTTTGCGGCCGGGGAAATTAAGGTCTTAGTGTCCACCACGGTGATTGAGGTGGGCGTGAACGTGCCCAACGCCACCGTGATGATGATCGAGAACGCCGAGCGGTTCGGACTGGCGCAGCTGCACCAGCTGCGGGGACGTGTGGGCCGCGGAAGCGACCAGTCCTACTGCATCATGGTCAACTGCTCCGACGAGGAGGGGACCAGCGAGCGGTTAGATATTCTAAACCGGTCGGACGACGGCTTTTACATCGCCTCCGAGGATCTTAAGCTGCGCGGGCCGGGGGACATCTTCGGGATGCGCCAGAGCGGGGACATGGAGTTCAAGCTGGCGGACATTTTTACGGATGCCAATATTTTAAAATCCGTCTCCGAGGAGGTCAACCGGCTGTTGGACGCGGACCCAGAGCTCACCATGGAGGAGCATCGGCTGTTAAAGCGCAGGCTGGACGACTATCTGGGAGAAAATTATGAGCGCCTGAACCTGTAGGCGCTTGCACACGGGATGTCCGAGGTGATACAATAGACGGGAGAGAAGTGATTGGGAAAGGAGTGTTGTGCATGAATCAGACATTGGAGAACATACTTACCAGGAGAAGTACCCGGAAATTTTTGAATAAACCCATCCCGGAGGAGGAGATGGAGCTGCTCGTACAGGCGGCCCTCCACGCGCCCAGCGGGCGCGGGCTGCAGACGTGGCAGTTTACGGTGGTGCGAAAGAGAGAGAACATTGACAAGCTGGCGGAGGCCATCGCGAAGGAGTTAAACCGCGAGGGCTACGATATGTACCGTCCGCAGGCTCTCATCATCCCGTCCAACTTAAAGGACAGTCCCTTCGGCAAGGAGGATGACGCCTGCGCGCTGGAGAATATCTTTTTGGCGGCCCACTCTCTGGGGATCGGAAGCGTCTGGATCAACCAGCTGCAGAATATCTGCGACGCCCCGGAAATCCGCAGCGTGTTGGATGAGTTTGGCATACCGGCGGACCATGTGGTCTACGGCCTGGCGGCCCTGGGCTACCCGGACGATGAGAAGGCGCCCAAGAAGCGGACCGGCAAAGTGGTTTACGCGGACTGAATCAAAGGAAAACTCCCCGGACCGAAGATTCCTTCGGCCCGGGGAGCTCTCATTCCACTGCCTTTTTTCTTACGAAAATTTCAGGTCCTATTTGCCGGCCAGCTGACGCTCGTAGGATTCGATCATCTTCTTGACCATATATCCGCCTACGGAACCGTTCTGAGCGGAAGTCAGGTTGCCGTTGTAGCCGTTGGTTAACGGTACGCCGATCTCATTTGCAACTTCCATCTTGAATTTGTCCATTGCCTCTCTTGCCTCAGGTACATTTGTTCTGTTAGAATTGTTAGACATTATAACAGTCCTCCTTTGATGTTTTTTGTCATGCGCTTTATAAGTGCTGCATGACTTTGTTTTGTGCTACAATCCTATTATGTGTCTATGCGAAAATAATACACTAGCAGGTTTTTCGAAAAATGTTAAAATATGGGATGCTTAAAAATGCATGAAAATCGCGAAAAAACCCTTGTACAACTCCGGTTTTCATATTATACTTGTTTGGAACAAAAATTCATAAGTAGATTTCAGGAGTGAGCATGAGAGTAATTGCAGGCAGCGCCAGAAGGCTGCTTTTAAAGACACTGGACGGGCTCGACACCCGCCCCACAACCGACCGGATCAAGGAGACGCTGTTCAACATGCTGCAGCCGTCCATCCCGGACTGTCTGTTCCTGGACCTGTTTTCCGGGAGCGGAGCCATCGCCATCGAGGCGCTCAGCCGCGGCGCGAAGCTGGCCGTGCTGGTGGAGAACAACCGCAGCGCGGTGGACGTGATCCGCGAGAATTTAACTAAGACGAAGCTGGAGGACCGGGCCGTGGTGATGAACTGCGACGTGCTCGCGGGCCTTAGGCGGCTGGAGGGCAAGTACGACGCCTTCGATATTATTTTTATGGATCCCCCCTACAATCACGGCTATGAGCGCCAGGTACTGGAATACCTGGCTGATTCGCGTATGGTGGATGGCAACACGCAGATTGTCATAGAGGCGTCCAAGGAGACGGATTTTTCCTGGCTTAAGTCGCTGGGATACGATCTGATTAAGAGTAAAGAGTACAAGACCAACAAGCATGTCTTCGTTGGCAAGGGAGAAGAAAATGAATAAAGCGGTATACCCCGGAAGCTTTGATCCGGTGACACTGGGACATTTAGACATTATCCGGCGCACATCCGAAATGTTCGACCAGGTGATCATCGGAGTTTTGAATAATAAATCAAAGTCTCCGTTGTTTTCTGTGGAAGAACGTGTTAATATGTTAAAGGAAGTGACTGCGGATCTGCCCAACGTGGAGGTGCAGTCTTTCGCAGGACTTTTGATCGATTTTGTCCGCCAGAACGACGCGCGTGTGATTGTGCGCGGCCTGCGGGCGATTACGGATTTTGAATATGAGCTGCAGATGGCGCAGACCAACCGTGTGATCGCGCCGGAAATTGACACGGTCTTTTTGACGACCAACCTGAAATATTCCTACCTAAGCTCCAGCATCGTCAAGGAGATTGCCGAGTTCGACGGGGACATCACCGAGTTCCTGCCGCCGGCGGTGGTGAAGCGGGTGCATGACAAGATGTCCGCCAGATAGGGTAGCCTCTGCAGTACCGAAGATAAACGATAATGATGAGATGATTCAGGGAAATGAGGAGATAAGGAAAGATGATGAGCAGAATTGAGCAGTTGATCAGCGAGATTGAGGAATACATAGACACTTGCAAATACCAGGCATTGTCCAATACAAAGATCATCGTGAACAAGGAGGAGCTGGAGGAGCTTCTGGTGGAGCTGCGCCTGCGCATCCCCGACGAGATCAAGAAATACCAGAAAATCATCAGCCAGCAGGACACCATCATCGGTGAGGCCCAGGCTCAGGCGGATGCCATGATGGAGGATGCCAAGAAGCAGGCGGACTCCCTGGTGGCCCAGGCCAACGCCCAGACCAGCGAGATGGTCAATGAGCACGAAATCATGCAGCGCGCCTACGCCCACGCCAACGAGGTTGTGGAGGAGGCCAACATGCAGGCCCAGGCCATCGTGGAGCAGGCCATGAGCGATGCGAACGCCATCCGCCAGGGCTCTATCCAGTACACCGACGACATGCTGCGCAGCCTGCAGACCATCATCAACCACACCATGGAAGGGGCCAAGGGCCGTTTCGACGCCTTCATGACCTCCATGCAGTCCAGCTACGACATCGTGTCCACCAACCGGAACGAGCTGGCCGGCGGAATCGTGCAGGAGGAGCCCGAGGCGCAGGAGGCACCGGAGGAGCACGAACAGCAGTAGGCTTTGGGCTAACTCAGGGCTTTGAGGCCGATGAGCAGAAGAATCGTGAGAGCGCAGTGGAACGCTTTCCACAGAATATAATGCCGGATGGAGAGTCCGGCATTTTTTAGTACGCTCTTTGTCTGAAAGATGCCGGAAAACCCGCCGAAGGCTGTGGCGGCGGCGATCAGAAGGGCCGCCGGGAAGCCGGGCACCGTGGCCGCGATGGCCTGGATGCCGGTGGTGATCTCCACGGCTCCCAAAAGGGCCGGGCGCAGAAGCGGGTTTGTGGCCGGCAGGGCGGACAGATAGGCGGCCAGGATGGAGAACAGCATGATATAACCGCCGATCTTCACCATGGTCTCAAAGCAGCCCATCATGTGGGCGTCGAAGGAGAATGGGGACGGCTGGGAGGCAGGGAGCTCCCCCGCCATGCCTGGGTCTTCGTCCTCCTCCCCGTGGTAGCCGTAGACGCGCTGTGCGAGGCGGGCGATGGGGAATATGGGGAGATATAAGGCGGCGGCCAGCATCCAGAAGGGGCAGGACGCGCCCCCATGAACCAGGGCAATGCGGTCCATCACGTAGCCCAGCACGAACATGGGGCTGGGGTGGTTGGCGATGGCTAACAGGTAGCGGGCCTGGGACCGGGAGATCCGGCGGCTGTCCAGAAATTCGCTGTCGGTCTTGGCCCCCATGGGATAACCGCACAGGAGGCCGCTCATCAGCACAAAGCAGCCGTTTGGGGAAAGCTTTAGCAGCCCCCGAAAGAAGGGCGCAAAGGGCTTTGTGAGGAGTCCTACGCCGTCTAAGGCCACGATGACGCCGGCGCAGATCATGAAGGGCAGAAGGGTGGGGAGAACGACGGTCCCCCACAGCACAAGCCCGTCCCTGGCGCCAGTGAAGGCCAGCGCCGGGCGGGCTAGGAGAAGCAGCAGGCAGAGGACGGGCAGCAGCCGTCGGATGGATTTTTTCATAGGCACCTGAATACAATGGTTTATACAATATATTGTAAAGGCGGTGCCTGTATGATTGTGTTTGTGATTTTGCTGCTCGCCGTCTTCCAGTGCACGATCACCCAGTATCTGGCGGAAAACCCCGATTACTACCAGCTCGGCGCCTACACCTGTGAGTCCACGGATTTCAGGTCCATGCGGCTGGGAAAGCTCATTGCGGGGCAGAATGAGCTGGACTTCGATATGCTCACCACCCTGATGATCCAGAATGACTACGACCTCAGGGACCTCTCGTCCACGGACTACAGCTCCCGGCTGCTCTATGCCAGAAGGCCGGCGGACTACCGGAAGCTGAAGCAGGCCTACGAGACGGTGCTGGGGGATCTCAAATATTTCCCGGTGCCAAGGAGCAGCGACCCTGGCGTGCCGGATGTGTGCTATTTGGACGGCTGGATGGATAAGAGGACGTACAAGAGCGGAGGGAATGGGGCAGTGGACGCCCAGAAGAGAGCCGGGGATGGGGGCGGGGACGCCCAGGGAAAATCCGGGAAAAATGGCGGGGACGGCGGAGATGGCGGCGGGCGCGGCCATGAGGGCTGCGATATCATGGGGGAGAAGATGCCAAGAGGTTTTTACCCGGTGGTCAGCATGAGCAGCGGGGTGGTGGAGAAGGTGGGGTGGCTGGAGCTGGGCGGCTGGCGCATCGGAATCCGCAGCCCGGGCGGCGCCTACCTATACTATGCGCACCTGTACGGCTACAGCAGGAACTGGCAGGAGGGGGACCCGGTTCGCGCCGGGGATCTTCTGGGGTATATGGGGGATACCGGCTACAGCAAGGTGGAGGGCACCACCGGGAACTTCGATGTGCACCTGCATGTGGGAATTTACCTCCGGACGGACCACCACGATGAGCTGAGCGTGGACCCCTACTGGATTTTAAAGTACCTGGAGAAGAATCGATTTACATACCGGTACTAAAAAGGAGGCCTATTTGCCTCCTCTTTATGTTTTCAGCGAGTCCGCTCGCCGAGCAGGAACGTGATCACCGCGCCGGCCACGGCCACCGCCACGCCCAGGATTACAGTGAGCGGGGTGAGGTTTTTAAGCTCCTGAAACAGGCCGGTGTTGTAGAAGATGGCGAAGGGGGACGCGGCGATGAGTCCCAGGATCGCACAGTAGGTCTGGACGGCGTAGCGCTTAAACAGGAAGGTGATCAGTTTGGCGATGAGGAAAATCCCCAGCAGCACGCCGATTCCAAAGGGCGCTAAAAGCAGGGTGCCGTGCAGGAGTCCGGCAATGTCCAGGGCCTTTAAGGCCTCCAGGAAGTTTTTGATGGTGTTGATGATTCCGTAGTAGTAGCCCAGGATCATCATCACCAGGGAACCGCTGACGCCCGGGACCACCATGGTTGCGGAGGCGATAACGCCCACCAAAAATAGAGAAATCAATGTCATGGGGGTGGGGGAGAAGGTCTTTAATACCTCCTCACCGGTGCTGAGCATGGGCAGGAACACCGCAACCACGAACAGCAGGATGAAGGCGAGGCCTCCGCCCAGGCCGATGGAACGGCGGCGGTGGCGCATCTCGCGGCGCAGGGTGCCCACCAGCACGGGGACGCCGCCCAGAATCAGCCCCACAAAGGCCATGCAGGTCACAAAGGTGTGCTCGCTCAACAGGTACTCGATGGCGTAGGTGAAGCCCACGATGCCGATGCCGCAGCCCAGGATGATGGGAAGGAGCGTGAGCAGGCTCTTTTTCCAGTTCTCTAACAGGCTGGACACGGAGCCGATGAGCTTGTCGTAGATTCCCAGGGAGACGGCCATGGTGCCGCCGCTGACGCCGGGGATGATATTGGCGATGCCGATCATGATTCCCTTGATCATATCCATAATAAATGTCATATTGTCTGACCCTCTTTTCAGTGATTGCGGCAAAGGGCCGCAAGGAATATTATAGGAGAGAGGGACAGGCCTGTCAAGAAGACTTTCTCCGTCTGAAAATCACAGGTTTTTCGAAAAAGCTCTGTAATTTTGGCTGGAAATATGCTAAACTGAACCGAAACTATATGTCCCGGGCCGCGGGAGAGCGCGGAGCGGGGAGCGGAAAGGAACCTTGTGATTCATGAAATCTGAGCTGCTTCCGGCAGCGTTTGCGGAGAGGATGCGGGCGCTGCTTGGGGATGAAGAATATGATGACTATATAAAGAGCTTTGAGGAGGAGTGGAAGCCCGGACTTCGGGCCAACACGCTGAAAATTTCTCCGGAAAGCCTTAAAAAGCTGCTGCCCTGGGACCTGGAGCCGGTGCCCTGGGTGCCCGCAGGATTTTACTACGACGGCGGCCAGGACAGGCCGTCAAAGCACCCCGCCTACTATGCGGGACTCTACTATCTTCAGGAGCCCAGCGCCATGACGCCCGGGGAGATGCTTCCGGTGGAGCCGGGGGACCGGGTTTTGGACCTCTGTGCGGCGCCCGGCGGGAAGAGCACGCAGCTGGGGGCGCGCCTTGAGGGAAAAGGGATGCTCCTGGCGAACGATGTGAGCACCTCCCGGGCGCGGGCACTTTTAAAGAACCTGGAGTTGGCCGGGGTGCCGAACATCTGCGTGACCGGGGAGACACCGGAGCGGCTGGCGGAGGCGTTCCCGGAGTTTTTTGACAAGATTCTGGTGGACGCCCCGTGCTCCGGCGAGGGGATGTTCCGGCGGGACGACGAGATGGTGAAGGACTGGGCGGCCAGAGGGCCTGCCTACTACGCGCCCCTGCAGCGGCAGATTCTGGCCGAGGCGGTGAAGCTGCTAAGGCCCGGCGGTTATCTGCTGTACTCTACCTGCACCTTCTCCGAGGACGAGGATGAGGGGACGGTAAAGGAGACACTTAAGCGCTTCCCGGAGCTGGAGCTGATTCCGCTCGATATCGGGCGGGTGCCTGGCGCGTGCGGGAGCTTTGGGCTGTCCGGATGCATGCGGCTGTTCCCACATAAAATCAAGGGCGAGGGACATTTCCTGGCGCTCATGCGAAAGGGCGGCGGGGAAGCGCGGCAGGAAGCGCGTGAGGACAGGAACGTGCAGGGTAAAGCGGCCAAGGCCGGAAACGCGCCATCCGCGGATATCCGCTGCGTCCGTGCTGCGTCCGGCTCTGCGCGCGGCCGCAGAACGGCCCAAGCCCCGGACGACCTGGCAGAGCTCACCGCGTTTTTAGGCCAGCTTCAGATCCCGATACCTCAGGAGCGCCTTCTGGTGCGCCCGGAGGGGGTATATTTGCTGCCGGAGGGGATCTCAAAGCTCCCGTCCCTGCGGTTTCTGCGGACCGGATTGCTGCTGGGCGAGCTGAAGCGGGGGCGGTTTGAGCCATCGCAGGCACTTGCGATGGCGTTAAAGAAAGAGCATTTTTCTCCCTGCGTGGACCTTTCTATGGAAGATGAGCGGGTGATCCGCTATTTAAAGGGGGAGACGCTGACGCTTAAGTCCGGCGAGGGGCCCGTGGAGGGCTGGTGCCTGGTGTGCGCGGGCGGATTCCCGCTGGGCTGGGCCAAGGGGAACAAAACGACCCTGAAGAATAAATATTATCCCGGCTGGCGCTGGCAGTGACGAGAGGAGTGATACGGATGGCGGAACAGAAGAAGAGTTCGATCCGGTTGGATAAATTTTTGGCGGAGATGGGGTGCGGCACCCGAAGCCAGGTGAAGGAGATGACCAGGAAAGGCCGGATCTCTGTGAACGGCCAGGTGGTCCGCCAGTCGGATTTGAAGATCCGGCCGGAGGAGGACCTGGTGAGCCTGGACGGGGCGGCAGTTGCCTACGCCCGCATGGAATATTACCTGCTAAACAAGCCCCAGGGGGTGGTGTCCGCCACCGAGGACGGGCGCTACCAGACGGTGACCCAGCTGATCACAGGCGCCCTTAGAAGTGATCTGTTCCCGGTGGGGCGGCTGGACATCGACACGGAGGGTCTGCTGCTTATCACCAACGACGGCGCGCTGGCCCACAACCTTTTGTCCCCGAAAAAGCATGTGGACAAGGTGTATTATGCCAGGATTGCAGGCCAACTGCCGCCGGACGCCTGCGCCCGCATGGGGGAGGGGGTCGTGCTCGAGGACGGCACCAAAACCCTGCCCGCCCAGTTGGAGATTCTGGGAGCGGATGAGGTGCGGCTGACGATCCATGAGGGAAAGTTTCACCAGGTGAAGCGCATGTTTGAGGCCCTGGGCTGCCAGGTGACCTACCTAAAGCGGCTCTCCATGGGGCCGCTGACTCTGGATGAAAACCTGGCGCCGGGAGAATACCGGCCGCTGACGGAGGATGAGCTGGCGGCACTTTCCGATTGCCGCGCCGATTAAATGCCGCTATAATAGCATTTGACGACTGATCACCCCGATGAGGACAAGAAAGATTGAGGAAGATATGGGATTAAAACATAAAAAAGCGGTTATCTTTGATTTAGACGGCACGCTGGTGGACTCCATGTGGATGTGGAAGGCCATCGACGTGGAGTTTTTGGCGCGCTACGGCTATGAGTGCCCGGAGGACCTCCAGAAGGCCATCGAGGGCATGAGCTTCTCCGAGACTGCGGCCTACTTTAAGGAGCGGTTTCAGATACCGGACTCCCTGGAGGAGATCAAGGCGGCCTGGACGGAGATGTCCATCGAAAAATACCGCAGCCAGGTGCCGCTAAAGCCGGGAGTAAAGGATTTTCTGGACCGGACGGCGCATCTGGGCATGAAGGCGGGAATCGCCACCAGCAACGGGCGGGCCATGGTGGACGCGGTGCTGGATTCCCTGGGGATCCGCCGGTATTTTCAGGTGGTGGCCACGGCCTGCGAGGTGGCGGCTGGCAAGCCGGCCCCGGACATCTATTTAAATGTGGCCGGAAGGCTGGGCGTGCGGCCGGAGGAGTGCCTGGTGTTTGAGGACATTCCCGCGGGTATACAGGCCGGAAAGAGCGCCGGCATGACGGTGTTCGCCGTGGAGGACGAATTTTCCCGGCATATGCGCAGAGAGAAGGCCGCCCTCGCGGACTACTACATCAACGACTACTACGAGATGCTGGATTATCTGAAGGAAGCTTAAGGAGGCTGAGACGATGAAGATTGCGGTTATCACGGGCGCATCCTCCGGGATGGGCCGGGAGGCGGCGCTTTTACTTGCGGAGCGTTTTCCGGGGTTTGACGAGCTCTGGGTCATTGCCAGACGTGAGGAGCGTTTAAACGAGCTGGCCAAACAGTGCAAGGTGCGGCTTAGAACCTTCGTGCTGGACCTCGCGAAGGAGGAGGACTTACAGGTGTTGGCGTCGGCCCTAAAGGCCGCCTCGCCGGATGTAAAGTTTCTGGTCAACGCGGCGGGATACGGAAAAATCGGTCCGGTGGGTTCCCTGCCGGGCGGGGAGCAGACGGGGATGGTGCGGCTCAACTGCGAGGCGCTCTGCGCCGTGACGAGCATGGTCTTACCCTACATGGCGCACAACAGCCGGATCATCATGTTCGCCTCCGCGGCCGCGTTTCTCCCGCAGCCGGATTTTGCCGTCTACGCGGCCACCAAGGCCTTTGTGCTCAGCTACTCCAGGGCACTAAACGAGGAGCTGAGGGACCGGGATATCGCGGTGACGGCGGTTTGCCCCGGCCCGGTGAAGACCGAGTTCTTCGACATCGCGGAGACCACCGGGCAGATCCCGCTATATAAGCGGCTCGTGATGGCCAACCCGCGAAGCGTGGTCCGCACGGCCGTCATGGACAGCATCATGAAGCGGGACTTGTCGGTCTACGGGTTTACCATGAAGGCCTTCCGGCTTCTCTGCAAGCTGGTTCCCCACCGGCTGCTGCTCCATGCGATGAGAAAATTTTGACAGACAGGAGAGAAAACCGTCCATGCAGACATTGAATGTGACCCCAAACGAGGCCGGGCAGCGCCTGGACAAGCTGCTGGCAAAATATTTAAACCAGGCCGGCAAGGGCTTCCTGTACAAGATGATGCGCAAGAAAAACATAACGCTCAACGGAAAAAAATGTGACGGGTCGGAGCGGCTGTGCGAGGGGGATGAGATCCGCCTCTTCCTCTCGGACGAGACAATCGAAAAATTTTCAGGCAAGAAGGCGGAAATGCCCAGTACCGGATATTATCCAAAACCGGATATCATTTACGAGGACAGCCACATCCTGGTGGTGAACAAGCCCTCCGGGATGCTCAGCCAGAAGGCGAAGGAGGGGGATGAGTCTTTAAATGAGATCATTCTCAACTACCTGATCGATTCCGGCCACATGCCGGTCGCCCAGCTGCGCACCTTCCGCCCGTCCATCTGCAACCGGCTGGACCGGAACACCAGCGGACTGGTGGTCGCGGGCCGCTCCCTGGCAGGGCTGCAGGTGATGAACGCGGTCTTCAAGGACCGCAGCATCCACAAGTATTACCAGTGCATCGTGAAGGGACATATCGAGGAGCGTCAGCTGATCGCGGGCTTCCTGCGAAAGGACGAGGCGAAAAACACGGTGACGATCTACCCGCTGGAGGTGGAGGACAGCGTCCCCATCATGACGGAGTACCTCCCGCTCGCCTGGGGAGGCGGCTTCACGCAGCTTCAGGTGACGCTCATCACCGGCAGAAGCCATCAGATCCGCGCGCATCTGGCCTCCATCGGCCACCCCATCGCGGGGGACTTTAAGTACGGGGACCGCTCCCTCAACGAGGAGCTAAAGAAGCGCTACGGTCTGCGCTCCCAGCTCCTGCATTCCTGGAAGCTGGTGATGCCGGAGGATCTGGCGGCCCCCTTAGACTATCTGGCCGGGAAAACGTTCTTTGCGCCGCTGCCAAAGGACTTTCTCCGGGTGCTGGAGGGGGAGAAGATCCGCTGAGGCGCATGCAAAGGCGCGCCAGATTTCCAAATTTAACCGCCCGAAGGCGCGCCTGTTCTTGACAGACCGGGCCTTCGGGGGTTATGATAATACAAGCTGAAAAAGGCGGATATGGTTTGGGCTGTCAACGGCAGCGCTGGCTGTGCCGTCAAAAAATAGAGAGGGCATTAGAGAAATGGGAAAAATCATACTGACAGGTGACCGTCCCACAGGACGTCTTCACGTGGGACACTATGTCGGCTCCTTAAAGCGCAGAGTGGAGCTGCAGAATTCAGGCAATTTTGACGAAATCTACATCATGATCGCGGACGCACAGGCGCTGACGGACAACGCGGACAACCCCGAGAAGGTTCGCCAGAACATCATCGAGGTGGCGCTGGACTATCTGGCGTGCGGGCTGGACCCGGAGAAATCGGTTCTGTTCATCCAGTCGCAGATTCCGGAGCTCTGCGAGATGACCTTTTACTATATGGATCTGGTGACGGTTTCCCGCCTCCAGCGCAACCCCACCGTGAAATCCGAGATCCAGATGCGCAATTTTGAGGCCAGCATCCCGGTGGGCTTCTTCACATACCCCATCAGCCAGGCGGCCGACATCACGGCCTTCAAGGCCACCACAGTGCCGGTCGGCGAGGACCAGGCGCCCATGATCGAGCAGACCCGCGAGATCGTGCACAAGTTCAACACCGTGTACGGTGAGGTCCTGGTGGAGCCGGATATCCTTCTGCCGGACAACAAGGCCTGCATGCGCCTGCCCGGCATCGACGGCAAGGCTAAGATGAGCAAATCCTTAAACAACTGCATCTACCTCTCCGACTCCGAGGAGGAGGTGCGCAAGAAGATCATGTCCATGTTCACCGACCCGAACCACCTGCGCGTGGAGGATCCGGGACAGGTGGAGGGCAATCCGGTGTTTATCTACCTGGATGCGTTCTGCCGGGACGAGCACTTCGCAAAATATCTGCCGGATTACAAGAACCTGGACGAGCTGAAGGCCCACTACACCAGAGGCGGCCTGGGCGACGTGAAGGTGAAGCGCTTCTTAAACAGCGTGCTGCAGGAGGAGCTTGAGCCCATCCGCACCCGCCGCAAGGAGATCGCTAAGGACATTCCGGCCGTGTACCGGATCCTGGAGGAGGGCAGCAAAAAGGCCCGCGCCAAGGCGTCTGAGACGCTGGCAGAGATGAAGCGCGCCATGAAGATCAACTACTTCGAGGACCGCGAGCTGATCGAGGCTCAGGCAAAGCGGTTCCAGTCGGAGGACTAAAACTAAATTGCTAAACTGAATTGCTAAAACGGTATTTACTGGCCGGCGGCGCATGTGCTGCCGGCCATTTATATGCAATGGGCCGGCAGGCGTTTTTTGAAAATATGTGCTTGACTCTGACCTTGGGTCAGAGACTATACTTCAGATAGATTCGAATCGGAAACAATTTGTGACGGAGGTAAAGAACAATGCTCAGCATCGGACAGATGTCAAAAACCTGCGGGGTCAGCGTCAAAACCCTGCACCACTATGACAAGATCGGCCTTCTGCGGCCCCAGAGGACGGACGCCTTCACCGGCTACCGCTACTACGACGAGTCCCAGATCAAGGACATGCTGCTGATCGCCCGCTACAAGCGCTACGGCTTTTCCCTGTCACAGATACAGGAGCTCCTTTCAATGGAAGACGAGACAGTATTGATGAAAAAGCTGAGGCAGCAGCGGTTCCGCCTGGAACGGGAGGCGGAGCACATCTCCATCACCATCCGGGAGATGGAGCACCACCTCGGCCAGTTTGAAAGGACAGGTGATATTATGAGCTATCAGAACAATTACAGTGTGGAGCTGACAACAGGGAAGGAGCAGGTGCTCTTAACCTGCCGGGATACCATGTCGGTGGAGTCCTTCGGGAACTACTACGGGAGGCTGTATGAGACCGTGGCCAGGGAGCACTTGCAGCTAAACGGCGTGGTCATCGCGATCTACCACGACAAGGAATTCGACCCGGCCTGCAGCGACATCGAGGTGGGCGTCGGCATCGAGGAACGCTCAAAAGCCACGAGGATCCTCCCGGAAGCCCTCTGTGCAAAAACCACCCATGTGGGCCCCTACTCCGGCCTTCCGGACGCCTACGGCGCCATCGTGACCTGGATTAACGGCAACGGCTACGAGATGAACGGGATGCCCTACGAGATCTATGTGAAAACCCAGTTTGACAAGCTTCCGCCCCAGGAGTGGGTGACGGACATCTATTTCCCGGTCAAAAAGAAAGATTAAACCATAACGAAATCTCCCGATCCCGCCCGCCGGATCCACAAGTCCCCGCCTGCCATATGCAGGCGGATTTTTTGAATGCAATAGGCCGTGGGAGAAGCCTGCGGGGGATTGCCCGGCAGCACTTGTGAATCGTCCCCGGATCTGGTATACTGTTTGTCAGAAATCATTGCACATCAAACGGACGGAGAGGAAGAGACATCATGGGAACCTGGAACAGCCGGGGCCTGCGCGGCTCCACACTGGAGGATCTGATCAACCACACCAACGAGAGCTATCGGGAGAAAAAGCTGGCGCTGATCCAGAAAATCCCCACGCCCATCACCCCCATCGAGATCGACAAGCAGAGCCGGCACATCACGCTGGCCTATTTCGACCAGAAGAGCACGGTGGACTACATCGGTGCGGTCCAGGGGATCCCGGTCTGCTTTGACGCAAAGGAGTGCGCGGTGACGACCTTCCCGCTGCAGAACATCCACCCCCATCAGATCCGGTTTATGAAGGAATTCGAGGCCCAGGGCGGCGTTGCGTTCATCATCCTGTATTTTACGGCGCTGGACGAGATGTACTACCTGCCGTTTGCGCAGGTGGAGCGGTTCTGGGACCGGATGGAAGCCGGTGGGAGAAAAAGCTTTACCTACGACGAGATAGACAAGAGCTACCGCATCCGCAGCTGCCGGGACATGTTCGTCCACTATCTGGAGCAGATTCAGATGGATCTGGACGGCCGGGCTGCGGCGGAGAGGGCTAAAGAGAGCAAAAAAGATTGACAAGCGGCGGATATTCTCCTATAATGATACTCACACGTTATCGAATTATCACTTTACTACATAAAAGTAAAATAAAACGGGAGCAGCTATGGCGGAAAAAAATTACCTGATTCACACCCCGGAGGGCGTCCGGGATATCTACAATTCGGAGTGCAGGCGCAAGCTGGCCGTGCAGGAGACGATCCTAAAGGTCCTCTACTCCTACGGCTACGAGCACATTCAGACGCCCAGCTTTGAGTTTTTCGACATTTTCAGCAAGGACCGGGGCAGCGTTGGCTCCGGGGAGATGTTCAAGTTTTTTGACCGGGACAACAACACGCTGGTGCTGCGGCCGGATATGACCCCGGCGGTGGCCCGGTGTGTGGCCAAGTATTACTATGACGACCCCATGCCCTTAAGGCTCTGCTACCTGGAGCGCACCTTCAAGAACAACACCAGCTACCAGGGGCGGTTAAAGGAGCGGACGGAGACCGGGGCGGAGCTGATCGGGGACGACTGCGCGGACGCGGATGCGGAGATGATCGCCATGGTCATCGACAGCCTGCGGGCCGCCGGGCTGGCGGAGTTCCAGGTGGAGCTGGGACATGTGGAGTTCTACCGCAGCCTGGTGGAGGAGGCCGGTCTTGACGAGGAGACCCAGGAGACGTTAAACCACCTGATCGAAAACAAGAACAATTTCGGCGTGGAGGAGCTGCTGCGGGACCTGCCCATGGACGAGGGGCTTAAGCAGCTGTTTGTGCGGCTTCCCGGGCTGTTCGGGACTCTGGATGAGATCCGCCAGGTGCGGGAGCTCACGGACAATCCCAGGGCATTGAACGCCATCCGCCGTCTGGAGGAGGTCCACGGGATCCTTGCGGAGCTAGGACTCTCGGAGTACGTGACCTACGACCTGGGGATGCTGAGCAATTACCGCTACTATACCGGGATTATATTCAAGGCGTACACCTACGGGACCGGCGACTACATTGTCACGGGCGGCCGCTACGACAAGCTGCTCATCCAGTTCGGCAAGGATGCGCCGGCCGTGGGTTTTGTGATCGTGGTGGACCAGCTGATGGCCGCCCTGTCGCGCCAGGGGATCGACGTGCCGGTGACGCTTCTCAACACGGTGATTCTCTACGAGCCCTCCGCCCGGGCGTCGGCTCTGTGGCTGGCCGGGTATTTCAGGAAGCGGAATCTGGCGGTGCAGTCCATGAAGAGGGATGAGGGCAAAAGCCTCGAGGAGTACCGGCAGATGGTAGCGCAGAGGGGACAGAGAAACCTTCTGTACTTAAAGGGGGACGGACAGGTGGTCCTGGCCATGGATCTGGTGAAGGGCAGCGAGGATGCGATTCCTCTGTCCGCCTACGAATAAAGAGATGGGACGGTTGAGACAATGAGATATCTGACAGTAGCGCTGGCCAAGGGACGGCTGGCGGACAAGGCGATGGACCTGTTCGGAAAGATCGGAATCTCCTGCGAGGAGATGAAGGACAAGGGATCGCGCAAGCTGATTTTCGTCAACGAGGAGCTGGGAATCCGCTTCTTCTTAGCCAAGGCCAGTGATGTGCCCACCTACGTGGAGTACGGGGCCGCGGACATCGGAATCGTGGGCAAGGACACGATTCTGGAGGAAGGGAGAAAGCTCTACGAGGTCATGGACTTGGGGATCGGAAGGTGCCGCATGTGCGTGTGCGGGCCGGAATCGGCCAGGGAGCGGCTGCGCCACCACGAGCTCATCCGGGTGGCCACCAAGTACCCGAACATCGCCAAAGACTATTTCTACAACCAGAAATATCAGACGGTGGAGATTATCAAGTTAAACGGCTCCATCGAGCTGGCCCCCATCGTGGGCCTGTCGGAGGTGATCGTGGACATCGTGGAGACCGGGTCCACCCTGCGCGAGAACGGGCTTGCGGTGCTGGAGGAGATCTGTCCGCTGTCCGCCAGGATGGTGGTAAACCAGGTCAGCATGAAGACGGAGAATGAGCGGATCACGTCCATCATCAAGGAGTTCCAGGGCCTGCTGCGGGAGGAGAATAAGGACCGGGACCGGGCGCGGTCTTAATCGAGGAGGAGAGGCAAATGAGAATTGTAGAGCTGGACGAGAGGTCCATGGAAAATATTCTGGCGGACATGTTAAAGCGTGACCCCAACAACTATGACAGCTACACCCAGACCGTGCAGGCCATCGTGGACGACGTGAAGGAGAACCGGGATGCCGCCGTGTTTTCCTACACCCGCAAATTTGACGGCGCGCAGATCGACGCGGGCAATGTGCGGGTGACTGAGGAGGAGATCGCCCAGGCCATGGCCCAGGTGGAGCCGGGACTTTTGAATGTGATGAAAAAGTCCATGGAGAATATCCGCCGCTACCACGAAAAGCAGCTGCGAAACAGCTGGTTTGACGCCCAGCCGGACGGCACTATTTTAGGGCAGAAAATGACGGCTTTGGAGAGCGTGGGCGTGTACGTGCCGGGCGGAAAGGCGGCCTACCCCTCCTCCGTGCTGATGAACATCATCCCGGCCGAAGTGGCGGGTGTGAAGCGCATCGCCATGGTGACGCCTCCCGGAAAGGACGGGAGAGTGAACCCGGTAACGCTGACCGCGGCCCATCTGGCGGGAGCCACGGAGGTCTACAAGGTGGGCGGCGCCCAGGCGATTGCGGCTCTGGCCTTCGGCACCGAGTCCATCCCGCGTGTGAACAAGATTGTGGGGCCCGGAAATATTTTCGTGGCGCTGGCGAAGAAGGCCGTGTACGGCCACGTGAGCATCGACAGCATCGCGGGGCCCAGCGAGATTTTGGTGATCGCGGATGAGAGAGCGAACGCCCGGTACGTGGCGGCCGACCTGCTCAGCCAGGCGGAGCACGACGAGTTAGCCAGCGCGATCCTGGTGACCACCAGCATGGAGCTTGCGAAAGAGGTCTCTAAGGAGGTGGACGGCTTTGTCGAGGTGCTCTCCCGCGGGGAGATCATCCGCAAATCCTTAGACAACTACGGCTATATCCTGGTGGTGAAGACCCTGGAGGAGGCGGTGAAAACGGCCAACTCCATCGCGCCGGAGCACTTGGAGATCGTCACCGCGAATCCCTTCGAGGTGATGACGAAGATTCAAAACGCGGGCGCCATCTTTATCGGGGAGTACAGCTCCGAGCCGCTGGGGGACTACTTTGCGGGCCCCAACCACATTCTCCCTACCAACGGGACGGCGAAGTTTTTCTCGCCCCTGGGCGTGGACGACTTTGTCAAGAAGTCCAGCATCATCTACTATTCCAGGGAGGCCCTAGAGAAGGCGCACCGGGACATCGAAGCCTTTGCCGAGGCGGAGCACCTGACCGCCCACGCAAATTCCATAAAGGTGCGGTTCGAATAACGCCCCGCAAATACAAGTGAATCAACCGGCCGGGCCGCAAAAGAGCCCGGCCTTTAGGAGGTACAGACATAAATGGAACGAATTGCCACAATTGAGCGAAACACCAGCGAGACGAGGATCAAATGCACCCTGAACTTAGACGGCAGCGGGAAGGCGGACATTCACACCGGCATCGGCTTTTTCGACCACATGCTCAACAGCTTCGCGCGCCATGGCTTCTTTGATTTGAGCCTGCACGTGGACGGCGATCTGGAGGTGGACACCCACCACACCGTGGAGGATGCGGGCATCGTGCTGGGGCAGGCCATCGCAGAGGCGGTGGGGGACAAAGCGGGGATCTCCCGCTATGGTAGCCAGATTCTTCCCATGGACGAGGCACTGGTGATCTGCGCCCTGGACTTGTGCGGGCGGCCCTACCTGGTCTGCGATCTGACGCTGGACCGGGAGCGGGTGGGTGACCTGGAGACGGAGATGGTGCGGGAGTTCTTCTACGCGGTGTCCTACGGGGCCATGATGAACCTGCATGTCCGCCAGATGTCCGGGAGCAACAATCACCACATCATCGAGGCGGCCTTCAAGGCCTTCGCCAGGGCGCTCGACATGGCCTGCCGGATGGACCCGAGAGTGGACGGCGTGCTGTCCACCAAGGGCGCGCTGTAAGGGGACGCGGCTATGAAAAATACGTGTTCGAAAAAAATGAAACAGATGCAGAAGAGGGAGCCCAGCCTGTATGTGGCGCTGGTGCTGTTTGCGGCGGCCCTTCTGCTGTTTGCGCTGACTCCGGCGATCGCCGGGATGCTTGGCGGCGCCGCCGGCGGGGCAGATATGGCCGGAGGAACCGGGATGAGCGGCGGCGCGGCGGCCGGAAATTTGACCGGCGCGGCGGCCTCGGTGGTGTTCTATCTGCCGAGAGTGGTGCTCGCGGCGGGATTTATGGCGCTGTTCTTCTTTATCCGCAGGGTGGCGGAGCGGCGCGCCAGGTTGGAGGGGCTTGACGCAGAGCGGCTCCAGCTGGCGGACCGGGAGTTGGCGGAGGCGGAGGCCTTCGCCGAGGGGGCCAAGGTGTACCTGACCCCTCATTTTCTGATCAGCGGGGACTACCAGTTCGATATTGTGCCGTGGGCGGACATGGAGCGCACCTACTATGCGGGGGATCTGCTGGCGGTGTCCACCGCAGGCCAGAAGGCCCACGTGGTGGCCTCCCACGCGGACCGGAAGCCCTGGGTAAAGGATCTGGAGCAGGAGATTGAAAAGCGCATTAAGATTGCCGCCGCGAACGCGGCCACAAAGCCGGACGGAGCCAAGCGGCAGAAGGCCGGGACGGAAAAATCCGGGAAGAGTGAAGCCCGCGCAAAGGAAAAAAAGCCAAGTTATAAAACAGTTCCAACGCCCACGGCGGCCCAGGCGCTTGCTGGAGGACTTCTCCTTGCCCTGCCGGGAATCGCCATATGGACGCTCTTTTGCGGGTTTGCCATCTGGGGACCGCTCCTGGGGGCCATGGCGATGTTCTACCTGATCTCCATCGGCTATGTGTTCGGAATCAAGGGGCTGTTTACGCGGCACAAGGATCTGGGGCAGTGGAGCCCGGAGGAGGGTGTACGCCCGGTTTTAGGCCTGAGCCTGGCGATTATTATCATCTGCTGCGTGGCCTACCACGTGGTGCTGCTGGTGGTGGGATATCCGGATTTTAGCTACACCTACGGCTACGCCCTGTCGCACCTGACCGTGCTTTTAAAACAGCACCAGCTGTTCGGGCTGTTCTTAAACCGCCTGCTTCTGGCGCTTTTCATGCTGCTGCTTTTGGGCTTTCGCTACGGCGCCGCAAAGGGCGGCAGGACGGCCGCTCAGTCGAACGGTAAGAGAAAGATGCCCAGGTAAGACGGGCGGGCTATATAAAAATCAATATCAGATATCAGGGAGGAATCTATGCAACTATATCCGGCAATCGATATCAAGGGCGGAAAGTGTGTCCGCCTGACCCAGGGACTATTTGACAATGTGAAGGTGTACTCCGACACACCGGCGGATATGGCGCGGCTGTGGCGGGATCAGGGGGCCACATTCCTCCATCTGGTGGATTTGGACGGCGCTCTGGCGGGGCGCTCGGTCAACGAGGACGTGATCCGCTCCATCGTGGAGGCCGTGGACATCCCGGTGGAGATCGGGGGCGGAATCCGCTCGGAGGAGGCGGTCCGGCATATGCTGGAGCTGGGCGTCGCCCGCGTGATCATCGGAACCAAGGCGGTGGAGCGCCCCCTGTTCATGAAGGAGCTGGTGAACGCCTTCGGCCCGGACCGGATTGTGGCCGGTGTGGACGCGAAGGACGGCCTGGTGGCGGTCCAGGGCTGGGAATCCCTAAGCTCCGTGACGGCGAAGGAGCTGTGCATGCAGATGCGGGAGTTCGGCATCCGGCACGTGATTTACACGGACATCTCCCGGGACGGCATGCTGAATGGCCCCAACGTGGAGGCCACCAGGCAGCTGACGGAGGCCACCGGCATCGATGTCATCGCCTCCGGCGGCGTCTCCTCCATGGAGGATTTGCGCAGCCTCTATGAGGCCGGAATCAAGGGCGCGATCATCGGCAAGGCGCTGTACGAGAAGCGCGTGGACCTGCGGGAAGCCATAGAGGCTTTCCAGTAAAGCGGATAGGACGGGGAGAGCTTATGACGGAATACAAGAAATTGATGGTCGGTTTTGGTGTGAATCTTGACCGGGTGTGCGCATTGGACGGACATGCGGTTTATGAAGGGAATTTGCCGGAGCTGTCGGCCCTGGCCTGCGACAACGGCGTAGATGAGCTGTGGATCCGGGACGACTCTCAGACGGACGACGGCCACGAGGCGGTGATCGGCCTCATCAAGGAGGCGGCCCGGGCCGTGGATGCGCCCATTATCGCGGGCGGCCGGGTGCATCGGCTGGAGGATGTGAAGAAATATCTCTACGCCGGTGCCAGCGCGGTGTTTCTGGACGTGAGTGTGCAGGAGAACGTGGACATGATGAAGGAGGCGGCGGACCGCTTCGGGCACGAGAAGATCTGCGCCTACCTCCCGGACTGCTCCTACCTGGCGCGGGTGGAGGAGTACGCCCAGCTGGGAGCGGGCATGGCGGCCCTGGACCACGCCGGGGAGGCTGACTTAGGGCAGCTTGCGGGCGGGCCGGGTCACGGCTTTAAATATCTGCTGTTTGCCCGGCAGGACGCCCCGCTCTCGGAGCTCCTTGAATGTCCGCAGGTAGCGGGCACGGTGCTCTCGCTGGAAGAGAAAAAGCTGGGCGTGTGCATGGAGCTCAAGCAGGAGCTCCGGACAAAGGGGATCCCGACGGACACCTTTGAGAGCAGCGTGGCCTGGAGCGATTTTAAGCTGAACGGGGACGGCCTGATCCCGGTGATCGTCCAGGACTACAAGAGCGCCCAGGTGCTGATGATGGCGTACATGAACGAGGAGGCGTTTCACGCCACCCTTCGGACGGGAAAAATGACCTACTACAGCCGGAGCCGGAAATGCCTTTGGCTGAAGGGGGAGACCAGCGGGCACTTCCAGTACGTGAAGGCCCTGAAGCTGGACTGCGACAACGACACGATCCTGGCGCTGGTTCACCAGGTGGGCGCGGCCTGCCACACGGGCAGCCGGAGCTGCTTTTTTCAGACCCTGGCGGAGAAGGAGTACCGGGAGACCAATCCCCTCAAGGTGTTCCAGGATGTGTTTGGCGTGATCCTGGACCGGAAGGAGCACCCCAAGGAGGGCTCTTACACCAACTACCTGTTTGACAAGGGGATCGACAAGATTCTCAAGAAGCTGGGCGAGGAGGCCACGGAGATCGTGATCGCCGCCAAGAACCCCAACCCGGAGGAAGTGAAGTACGAGATCTCCGACTTCCTGTACCACATGATGGTGCTGATGGCGGAGAAGGGCGTCACGTGGGAGGAGATCACGGAGGAGCTGGCAAACCGGTAGAAAGCGTGAGAGAATCGCTGGCGGACCGGACGACCGGCAGCAGAAAAAATAGACAGAGCGCGTGTGCGGCGGCAGAGCCTGGAAGAATCGGAACCGGGAGGCCGCCGCATTTTGATGTCTGCGGGAATGACCCGGGGCGGAGTGCGGTTGGCTCTTCGAGGTGGTAGGGGATTACAGGAAGGCTCCTGATCTGCTCTCTTGTCCCACCCTCAAAATTCCCTCTTGACAGTCCACGATTTCTGCACTATCATGATATTAACATATTGATAATAACAAAATGATATTATCTGAGGGAGGGAAATCGACAATGACTGCATACAACAGAGCCGAACTGATCGCGGCGGTAAACCGGGGAGAGCCCGTCAAATATTTGTTTTTCTGGGGGCACACGCCGGCTGCGGACGGGTCCATCGGGCCGTCCTGCTTAAGCCAGTGGTATGAGTGCCGTTTCGCGGTGGACGGGGTGGAGTATTCCTGCGCGGAGCAGTACATGATGGCGGAGAAGGCGCGCCTGTTTGGCGACAAGGAGAACCTTGAGAGGATTCTTGAGGCGAAGCACCCGAAGGAGATGAAGGCCTATGGCCGCGCGGTGCAGAATTTCAACGAGGGGACGTGGAAACAGGCCTGCCTCGGGATCGTGAAGGCCGGAAATATGGCGAAATTCTCCCAAAATCCGCCGCTGTGGGAGTATTTGAGGGGCACCAGGGGCCAAATCTTAGTGGAGGCCAGCCCCAGGGACCGGATCTGGGGAATCGGAATGGGAAAATCCAACCCGGACGCGGAGGACCCGTCCAGGTGGCGCGGCACAAATTTGCTAGGCTTTGCGCTGACCGAGGTGCGGGATGAGTTGCTGGCCAGAGAGTGCGGGGAGGGGACGAGATGAGCGGGACATATGGCAGCCAACCGGAGCGCCGGGACAAAAACGGGTTGACCGAGGCAGAATTTTTAGAGCAATACCGGCCGGGCGACTATGTGCGCCCCTCTGTGGCGACGGACATGGTGATCTTTACCGTGTCGGACGAGGCGGAGGAGAACTACCGGAAGCTCCCGGAGCGCTCGCTGCGCCTTCTGCTAATCCAGCGCGGCGGCCACCCCTATCTGGGGGACTGGGCGCTGCCAGGCGGGTTCGTGCGGCCAAGTGAGACGACCGAGATGGCCGCCAGGCGGGAGCTCAAGGAGGAGACCGGCCTGGATCAGGTGTATCTGGAGCAGCTCTACACCTTCAGCGATCCGGGGCGCGATCCCCGCACCTGGGTCATGAGCTGCTCCTACATGGCGTTAATCGACGGGACGAAAATCCGGCTGGAGGCGGGGGACGACGCGGACAATGCCCAGTGGTTCAAGGTCTCTTTAAATGTGCTGAACGAGCACGTGGACTACAACCGGGACGCGGGCTTTGGACAGGTGAAATGGGTGCGCACCAGGCAGTTGGAGCTTAGGCTCTCCTGCGGGGAGCTTGACATGCGCTGTGTGCTTGAAAAGAAAATTAAGAAATCGGAGTATGAGGAGTCGGCGGAGTACCGGATCTGCGAGAACGGCGGTCTGGCCTTCGACCATGCAAAGATCATCGTGTGCGCCTTAGAGCGGCTGCGTGGCAAGCTGGAGTACACGGATCTGGCGCTGCACCTGATGCCGGAGACGTTCACACTCACCCAGCTGCAGCAGGCCTACGAGGCGATTCTGGGCAAAAGCCTGCTAAAAGCCGCCTTTCGCAGGAAGGTGGCGGAGCTGGTTGAGGAGACAGATTCCTACACCAGGAATGAAGGACACCGCCCCTCCAGGCTGTACCGGAGGAAATGGGAGGAATAAAAATGGACCGAAAAGCGGTTGCGAGACAAACATTGGAGATAATAAAGAGTGGAAGCTATATGTGTGCGGGCCAGAAGGTGGAGCTTTCGGAGGCCCAGCGGCACTCTGTGAGGGAGAGCCGCCTGTTCACGCCAGAGGAGGGGGAGGAGATCCTTCGCAGCAAGGCGTGGACAGAGGCGGACGGGACAGAGACCCGCCTCTTGTGCCGGAATCAATCCACGGTGGACGCGGTTTTAGAGCTTGCAAGCCACGGGCTGCCCTCCGTGGGCGTGCTGAACTTTGCCAGCGCGAAGAATCCGGGCGGCGGATTTTTAAACGGCGCCATGGCCCAGGAGGAGAGCATCGCAGCGTCCAGCGGCCTGTACCACACGCTGACGGCCCACGAGGAGTATTACCGGGTCAACCGGGCCTGCGGGACCATGGTGTACACGGACCACGCCATCTACTCCCCGGACGTGGTGTTTTTCCGGGACGGGCGCTTTGAGCTGCTTAAATCGCCCGTCACAGCCTCCGTGCTCACGCTGCCCGCAGTCAACATGGGGCAGGTGATCTTAAAGGGGGAGGATGTGCAGTCGGCGAAGCGGGCCATGCACCACCGCATGGAGCTGGCCCTGGCACTGTTCGCCCACCAGGGGGACAGAAATTTAGTCCTGGGCGCATACGGCTGCGGCGTGTTTCGAAACGACCCGGAGACGATCGCGGCCTGGTGGAAGGAGCTGCTTGACGGGACGTTCGCGGGCTGCTTTGACCAGGTTCTCTTCGCCGTGCTGGACCGGTCGGCGAAGCTGTCCTGCATCCGGGCGTTTGAGACCCGGTTCGGGCAGGGGGACAGAGTGGACGCGGGGCAGTAACCGCGGGGGAACCGCGGGTCATGCGCTCGGAGCGTGGACATGGCTGGCGGTGTGTGCTATACTATTTTCATTGAATTCAGAAAACCGCCCCGGATGATTAACATAAAAATAATATGTCAACCATTCGGGGTGAAATCAGGAGGAGCAATCAGATATGTCGGAATTAGTTGAACGTTTCTTGCGGTATGTGTCCGTGGACACTCAGTCTGCGGAGGATGCAGAGCCGGTTCCGAGCACCGAGGGACAGCTGGTGCTTGCGGGACAGCTGGCCGAGGAGCTTCGGGCCATCGGCGCTGAGGATGTGACGCTGGATAGCCACGGCTACGTGTTCGCCACCGTCCCGGCCTCGGAGGGCTGTGAGAAGGCGCCCGTGCTGGGAATGATCGCCCACATGGACACATCGCCCGCCATGTCCGGGTCCGGCGTCAAACCGCAGCTTGTGAAGAACTACGATGGTGGAGATATTTGCCTCAACCGGGAGCTCAATCTCTGGCTGCGCCCGTCCGATTTCCCGGACCTTGCGTGCTACAAGGGCCAGGATTTAATCACCACCGACGGAACCACGCTTCTGGGCGCGGACGACAAGGCGGGCGTGGCGGAGGTCATGACCATGGCAGCCTACTTCCTGGCGCACCCGGAGGTGCCCCACGGCAAGCTCCGCGTGGGATTCACGCCGGACGAGGAGGTGGGCCGGGGATCGGATTTCTTTGACGTGTTGGCCTTCGGCGCGGACGTGGCCTACACGGTGGACGGCGGAGCGTTGGGGGAGCTGGAGTTTGAGAACTTCAACGCGGCTTCCGGCCGGGTCTCGATCCACGGCTCCAGCATTCACCCGGGCACGGCCAAGGGAAAGATGAAGAATGCCATCCTTCTGGGGATGGAGTTCCAGTCCTTACTTCCGGTGTTCGATAACCCCATGTACACGGAGGGGTACGAGGGCTTCATCCACTTAGACCAGATGTCCGGAAGCGTGGAGGAAGCGCACCTGGACTACATCATCCGGGACCATGACCGCGCCAAGTTCGAGGACAAAAAACGGCTCTTCGCCCAGTGCGCGGCCTTCATGAACCAGAAGTACGGCGAGGGCACGGTGGAGGCGGCCATCAAGGACTCCTACTACAACATGCGCGAGGTGATCGAATCCCACATGTACCTGATCGACACCGCGAAGGAGACCATGGAGGAGATGGGCATCACCCCCATCATCCGGCCCATCCGCGGAGGCACCGACGGGGCCAGACTGTCCTTCATGGGACTTCCCTGCCCGAACCTGTGCACCGGCGGCCACAACTACCACGGGAAGTACGAGTTCGCCTGCGTCCAGTCCATGGAGCGCACCGCAGAGCTCCTCATCGGCATCGCGAAAAAATTTGCAAATCGGTAAAAATCGGGATTAGCAAGTGATTTTTGCCGTGCTACATTGCAACACAGTTTAATATTACAAAAGGTGCTAGTAGCCGGGCTTAGCGTCATCACCTATGGACTGTTCCTTGTGGTCACGTTCATTCTCTACTGTGTGATGAGCATGATCCTGAGGACCTCTTGGGGCACTATCGGGACGCACCAACCTGCGTGCGGCGGTCACAAAGACTAAGCTGATGGACCATGTGCGCTACATGCTGTGGACCACGGGTCCCGCAGCTCTGATCTCCATCATACTGTACGGTGTGATTGGTCTTCAAACCGAAGCAAGCGCCTTTGACTGCCCCCAGGTGTTGGAGCTTGTGGGCCACCTGGAGGGCATGTTAAAATCGACGCGGTGGTGGTGATTCCGCTGGTGATCGCGCCACTGGGTTTAAGGTTGCGCGGACACAGGAGTAAATGAAGGGCAGGAGAGAAGGAGTGGGTCACAAAATGCCTGGGCACGCAAATTTTACATGCCCAGGCGGGAATTTTTTTCTGTCCGGTTGCTTTCCGGTGAATGTCCGTCAGATCAGGTGTCTGGTCTTACAGAAGGCCATGATCTCAGCCACATACTCTCTCCGGCACTTGCGGGTCAGATCCTGGTGATCCACCCCCTCGAAGAGGACCAGTCTTGAATCCTTGACCGCTCTGAGGGAGCGAAGCATGAGCTCCGGAGAACTGATGGAGTCGACGGTGCCGCCCAGCATGAGCAGCGGCACGTGGATTTTGTTCATCTCGACCACCAGCTCCTCCTCCGTGCTGCACTTTGGGAAAGGTTTTTTAGGATTCAAGGTGGCGGAGACGGCAGGCATGTTGATCCAGAAATCTTTGGTCTGCTCGATCTCCAACTTTGCGGCCTCGCCATCCTCGGGGTCGTCCAGCAGCGGAACCACGGCCTTGACGGCGTTTAAGGCCTTCTTTTCAGCAAAGGGAATCCAGGTCTCACGGTTTTTTGCAGCCTCGATGGTCATCATGCGGGCGCTTCCAGTGGCCTGCCCGTCCTTCTTGTGGGGACCGCAGCCACTGGCGAAGAAGCCTAAAAGGCGCTCTGGATGGTTCATGCAGATATGCCAGCCGATTCCGGCTCCATGGGAATGTCCGGTATAGAAGAAACGGTCGATCCCCATGGCATCGGCAAAATCACACACGTCCTGCGCCCACACATCGTACCAGGTATCACCCAGATCCTCGGTGATGAGGGTGGACGGGGCGTAGCCGCGGATGCGGATGATGTAGCCGTGGAAGCCCTCTTTCTCGCAGAGATCCTTCACGTAGCTTAAATGGCTGTTCACAAACTGCTGAGCCTGAATCAGATAGCGGTCCCCAGTCCCGTACTCCTCGTAGTATAATTCGATATCCTTCAATTTGATCATAGACATAGTTTTTTATTCTCCTTCAAACATAAATTTAGGGGTTCAGTCAGCCGCGCAGCATAGAAAATCCGCCTGCTGCGGCGATGAGAAACACGACAGCGCCGTACACTGCCGACAAAATGGTTTGTTGCTTTAAAAGTGTTTTACGGATGGACTCATCAGTGCAGCCGGTCAGCGCGGCGGCCCCTCCCTGGGAGAAGGGACTAATGCTGCTGGCGGTGAGCCCTACCTGTGTAGCACAGTAAATTGCCGCCACAGGAGTGTCGGAGGCCATTGAGAACACAGATAATAGTGGGAGCATCATGGGCATGATGACACCGCCGGATACAAAGAAGCTGAGCAGGCACATCACTGCCACGATGCCGGGGAGAATCCAGGCCGAAGGAATCCGGTTTTGCAGGAACGCGGACATGAATTCCACCACGCCAAGAGCGTTGGCAAGAGCCATATACATACCGGTGAGAGATAGCATCAAAAGTGTGTCCCAGGGTATGCGTTCCTTTAAGACTGACTGGTAAGGCGCAGTCCGGCACAGTACATTGGCGATAATTCCAGAAACGGCCAAAAACTGAAAGTTAAAAATACGTGAGAGCTGCGCAGTAAGGGGGCAGGGCCACAGTATTTTTAGGGTGGACGGAATGATAATCAGACCGATGATGGTAAAAATGATCGCGAGCGTCCGCTTTTGCTCGGCGAGGAAGGACTCTGGCTTTTCCAATCGAATGGCACCACGCCGGATTTTATAGCCCCTTAACAGGACAAACATAACCAGATACAAAAGTGTGTAAAAGACCGCTCTCCACATGTAAAATCCAGCTACATACCCTGCGGCTGTCTCCGGCGGAAAATAAATCTCCAGTTGTCCGATGTTGGTGGCATACCCGGAGGTCCAGGGCATGCTCCCTCCGACCATGGAGCCGGTCCACACAGCCAGTGAGGGCAGCAGCGGGTTGATCCCCGCCTGAAGCGCCAGGCTGAAGCAGATGGCGGACAGAAAAAAAGGGGCGGAACCACCGGCTCCCAGAGCTGCGATTAGGGCTGTGGCCAGAAAAAAGAGTAGGCTTAGGGCCCATCCGGCGTTCCGGCAGGAATACAGAAGGTGGCTAGCCAGCTTTTTTAGGGTTCCGTTGCAGCCTGCAAAGCCGAACAGAAAAGTTGCAGCCAGAAAGTTAAAAAACAGTGTGGTAGGGAACAGGGAGACGATCCCGTTTGGTGTAAGCCCGCCCGCAAGCGTTCCCAAAGGGAACGCGAGAGCGGCGGCGATCAGTCCGATATTGATTTTCATCTTAGTTCCCAGAACCAGGGCAAAAAGGATTAAACTGAAAAAGAGTATGGTGTTGGTCATCGGTAAATTCCTCTCCAAGCCGGACCGGCGCCGCCGGTACAGTGTTTTTATTGAATAGATTGATTAGGCGGTTTTTTCCGCAGCGCGCTCCGCCTTGCTTAAATACAGTGCGGCAGCCAAGGTGGCCACCATAACCGGAACAATAAATGCCGCGAAGCCCGCCCGGTAGCCGAATGCAGCCACCACAAATCCACCCGCTGTGGATGCGATCGCAGACCCCAGGTCCATTCCAAGATAGTTGGTAGCGTTAGCGGCCGCCTTGCGGTCTTCCGGTACTGTCCGCATGGAGATCGCAGTCAAAACCGGTGAGATTCCGCTCTGTCCGAAGCCTACCAGAACACCTGCAATGCAGAACCACAGCAGGCCCTGAGCCATGGCCAGGCAGGCCAGTCCGGCAGAAAAGCAGATTCCGGCGGGAAGAAGCGTCACCTTGGCGCCACGCTTGTCTAAGAGGCTTCCCAAAAGCGGGCGGGCAACCCAGGCAGAAAGGGAGACAAAGGTGGAGAACAGTCCGATGTTGGCCAGGTTCAGTTCTTCCAGGGCAAACGCGGCGATGAACACGTTGATACCGCTCTTGCTCCCCTGATATGCCACATTGACCAGCATCGGGAAGATGGCCTCCTTCGCAAACAGATTGTTTAGCTTGATCCCGCTAAATATTCCGCCCGCGCCACGATTTTGTTTTTTGGTGGGCGCAGTGAAACAGATGAGCATCAGGCCGACAGCCGCCACAATGCCAAAGATCAGGTACATGGTCTGGTATCCATACTGGTTGGCCAATGCGAAAGCAATGGGCTGTGATAGAGACGAGGCGATCATCTGGGAGATCATAAAGAAGCCCAGGGCGGTGCCGTAATCCTCGCGGGGCACATACTCGCTGAGCACGACCGCCGTCACCGTGGAGATGAAGGTCCAGGCGATGCCGTGTACAATCTTTGCCGGGGCGGCAAAGGACGGATTTACCGCACACTGAGAATACATGAAGATCGCCACGGTGAATAGTCCTACCGCGAAGATATAAATTTTTTTCTTGTTACCGCGATCCACGATAGGGGCGGAGAAAGGGCGGATGATAAACGCCGCCCAGCTCATGGCGGACGAGATCACACCTATGATCGTCATGTCCATTCCTACGCTGCGCAGGCAGGCGCTTAGGGTAGCGCTGCTCATGGAATGTGCAATACACACCACTGTGTATGCCACAAACAGCATGAGAAAGTTACGGTTTGCGATCTCCGAAAATTTGCTTTTTGATTTTGTTTGGTTACTCACATTTTTCCCTCCTAGTTGTTAAATTAGTGCACTTGCCATTATATTAAGCAAGAAGCGTGCCAAATTGACAACCAATGAGGTTTATAGGAATTTGGGACGATTCGTCCTGATAGATGTGTCTCAAAAATGTCCATCCGTGTCTCATGATACACAAGAGAGACATAGATGGACATTTTCCTACAGAATAACGTTTCTTTTTTCCTTCTCTATCATGCGATAGAGGGTTGCACGGCTGACCCCCAAAAGCTCGGCCGCCTTTTTTTTATTTTGGCCAGCGAGCGTCAGCGCCTCATCCAGACTTATAGTGTGCTGTGGCGTGTCCGCGGCCTTCTTGTACAGCGGCTCGTTTTCCTGCATATGGCGGCGCAGCGCCCCGGCGGAGATATCCTCAGACTCGCTGATTACCGCCAGTCGATAGACCATATTCTGTAGCTCACGGACGTTACCGGGCCACTGGTAACGTAAAATTTCAAGCTTCGCCTCAGGTGAAAAATAAAATGCCCGTTTCTGGCGGACAGCAGCCTGCTTTAAGAATTCCTCGGCCAAAAGTAGGGAGTCTTTCTCGCGCTGGCGCAGGGGCGGGATTCTGAGACTCAGCACATTGAGTCGGAAATACAGATCATCCCGGAATGAGCCGTCACGCACCAGCTGGACCAGATCCTTGTTGGTGGCAGCGATCACGCGGATGTCGATAGGAATCACATTCTCGTCGCCTAAGCGCCGGATCTGCCGCTCCTGTAGAACCCGCAGCAGCTTGCCCTGGAGGGAGTAGGAGATCTCGCCGATCTCATCTAAAAAGATTGTGCCTCCGTGGGCCGCCTCAAACAGGCCGCGTTTTCCCTCCTTAGCAGCGCCGGTGAACGCGCCCTTCACGTAACCAAAGAGCTCGCTTTCCAAAATGTTCTCTGGAATGGAGGCGCAGTTGATCGCCACAAAGGGGCCATTTTTGCGCGGGCTTGCACCGTGAATTCCCTGGGCATAGAGTTCCTTTCCGGTTCCGGTCTCCCCCTGAATCAGGACACTCTCTGAGGAGCTGGCGTATTTTAAAGCCAGCTTCAGGGTCTCAAGCATACACCGGCTGTTCCCCAGAAGGTTGTCCAAGGAGTATTTTGCCACATTCTCCCGTTGGGACAGCTGCTTGCGCAGAGTGAGCTCCGAAGCCATCACGGCGTCCGCGTCCTGGAATGTGACCAGTATGTAATCCAGCTTTCCGCTTCGCAAGACCGGCTCCACGTGGTAGAGAAAATAGCGGTTTCCAATCATGGTGATTTGGTTCATGAAGGGCTGCTTTTTCTCGATGCAGTCGAAAATTTTGACAAACTGGGGACAAACCTCATAGACCGTGGAGGGAGAGACCGCCAGTGGATCCAACCCCAGATAGTCCGCCGCCAGCTTGTTCATCACAACGATGTCTCCGCCGGTCTGAACAGTCATAACTCCGTAGATGGAGGATTCCTTGCCTATTTCGCCCTCTATGCGACTGGTCTGCAGAAAGGACTCTGCGGTGCGAATCGCCCTGCGCAGCTCTTCCTTTTTGGGCTTCACCAGAATGGTCTTTATTCCAAGACTGGCGGCGATTCCCGTCTGATAGTATCCGCCGATAAAGACGTCCACATCGCGCATTCCAAGGATCGCAGCGGGCATATTCTCAATCGGCGGGGTGGGCTGCCAGGTCAGGTCAATATTTAAGAGGGGACGCAGCGCGGCGATGCGCTGCATTGTGCGCTTGAAACCGACAATCCCGATGCGCTTGCCCTGAGCAGAGGCCGCAATCAGCGCTTCCACAATGTCCTCCTCCGCGATGTTTAGCGCAATTACCGGGATGCTCACCGCATGCCGCACAATCTTCCCGGTAACGCCAAAGGAGATGAAAAGCCGGGCACCGCGCTTTTCCCACTCCCTGGCTGCCTCCTCAATTTGCTCCATCGGCGCGTAGACCGCGAGGCAGTCCGCCGCGTCCTCACGGATCACTTCGTTTGCCAGCTCACATAAAGGGCGATCCCACGTGATAAAGACGATTTCGTTTTCTCTTTCCATATGATACCTAGTCTCCCCCGCCCAGCCGGCACACAGCCCTTCCTTCCTTTGCGTCCAAAATCAGTGAGGTGTTCTCTCCGCTTACATCGTAAACCTTCACGATCTCCGCCAATTCCTGTTCCTCCGGCAGAATCTCCCGCAGGACCTCCGGATATTTTTTCAGAAGCTCCGGCTGGTACAGGCGCGTATTGCTGTTGTCGTTGATGGCCCCGTAGTAGACGTCGGCCTCCACCATGTCCTGGAACATGTGGCTCCCGTAGGATAAGTCCGGGTGGTAGCCAACGTCCCCATAGGCCACCTCGCAGATGGCGCTAAACTGACTGATCTCCGCGTAGGCCACCGGGACGCCTAACTCCGGTGAGGAGGTGCCGATGCGCCCGGGAACCAGGAGCATGAGCTTTTTGTCCACGTCCTCAAAGTGCTGGTTGATCCGGCCGATCAGCCGCGCCACGTCGGGCTTTTTGGCGTAGGGGTACTCGAAGTATTTCTTCCCGCTGACCCACACGATGTAGTCGATGGGCTCCTCCTTGGAGCGGCGCATGGAGGTGCGGCGCACGTCGAACAGGAGCTCATGGTCCACGCCCTCAGGGATGTGGACCTGCTCGGACTTGCTGGACTGTAAGGGGCGGCACTGCAGCAGGTTCAGCCTCCAGGTGCCCTCCTCGGGGCTTGTGACGGCGAATTCCACGTCCACCGGGCGACCGTACTCCTCCTCCAGGAGCTTTAGCATGGAGCGCATGGTGTGGATGAACTGCTGGTTCTCCACCAGGCCCTGGCAGTCGGCAAAGTAGACCTTCCGGTAGATGTGCCGCTCCGCCAGCAGATCCTCGGCCTCCGTGTCGTGGCTGAGCACCAGGTGCCTCTGCCATTTTGGGAGCAGCGCGGTGATCTCCTCCAGGGATTTTGTGCGCAGGCAGCGCTGGCCGAAATCCAGCACGTCCACCTTGCGCTGGGAGAATTTGTGCCGCTCCGCGATGGTGGTGCGCAGGTTCGCCTGGGCGCGGTCCAACCCCACCAGGCGGGGGTAGTCGCCGGGCGTGCGCTCCACGGCCCGGGTCCCCAGGCCCATGACCATGCGCAGCATGCCGGCCTCGGGGTTCAGCTGTTCCATCCACTTGTAGGGGTTGTAGGAGCAGCCCATCCCGGCGGCCACCGGGAAATAGAGCCCTCCGTACTCCTGGCCCGCCACCGGCTGGATTAAGAGGGCCATCTGCTCGTCCACGTCCAGCAGGTGCCGCTTGCGCCGATACTCGATGGCCGCCTCGTCCATGACGCTGGCGTAGACTCTGCGGACGGCACCCTCAAACTCCTCCAGGCGCTCCTCAATGGTCCCCTGGTTCATGCAGAACACGGACTCATATTTTCCGGAGAACGCGTTCCCGTACCCGTCCTCCAGGATGCTGCTGGAGCGCACGATCAGCGGGGTAGTGCCGTAGTGCTCTAACATGGCCTTAAACTGATCGAGGACGTCCTCCGGAAACTTGCCGTTTCGAAGGCGGTTTGTCAGCTCCTCCGTCTCCTTAAAGTGTTCCTTCTCCAGCCGGTGCTTGGCCTTTAACTCCGCGCACTGGTTTACCACCAGGTACTGGTAGAAGACGTTTGTTCCTATAAAATAGGAGTTATGGGGCTCCAAGTGAGCCGCGCACTCCGGCAGCTTGAGCTGGACCAGCTTGCGGGCCGCCAGGAGACCGCAGGCCTTTCCGCCGATGACACCGCCGCCGATCTTGCGCTCCCACACGGCCTTAAAATCCCTGACCGTAAAGTAGGTTGCGATCAGGTTGTTCATATGGCTCTCCGTGGTCATCAGCCATCCACAGACCTTTTTTCGCTCCTCCTTTGTCAGTGTCTCCCGTTCCAGGATTTCCTCCCATCCGGTCATCTGTATCCCCCTTTTCGCGGGCGGCCCTTGGCCGCTTATTTTTATATGTGTACTTTATCGCAATTGCAGGGGAAGATCAAGTGGATTTTGCCGGGGGCCTCAGCCGCCAGGCGTCGAAATCTGCGGGGGAGGACGCTCAGGCCGTCATGCGGCGCGCGCGGACCACCGCCCGGCTCTGGCAGAGCAGCTTTAAGGTGGAATCGATGTCCTCCTCGGTGGTGTCCGGGTGCAGGGTGCACATCCGAAGGACCTTCTTGCCGCACAGCTCTGTGGTGAGAATCTGGGCATAGCCGCTGTCCGTGATCTCGCGGGCGATCTCCTGGTTGATCTGGTCCAAGCAGCTCTCAGAAACGCCTGCGGGGGCATAACGGAAGTTCACGATCCCCAGCTTCGCGGGGGAGATGATCTCCCAGTCGGGGAGGCGGCGGATCTTCTGCTCCGTCAGCTCGGCCATGGCGCAGCCGCCCTCGATCACGCGCGCCATTCCCTCGCTGCCCATGGCCTGGAGGGTGATCCACAGCTTTAAGCTGCGGGCGGGGCGGGTCAGCTCCGGCCCCAGGTCCCAGAAGTCCGGGTGGGCGCTGAAATTCCCCGCGTCCGTCAAGTATTCCGGGTGGGCGGCAAAGCTGTGGATCAGGTTGGACTGATCGCGGACCAGCACCATGCTGCAGTCGTAGGTCTGCATCAGCCACTTGTGCGCATCCCAGCTTATGCTGTCAGAGCGCTCAATCCCGGCCAGGCGCTCCCTGTAGCGGTCGGACAGCAGGATGGAAGCCCCGAACGCCCCGTCCACGTGCATCCACAGATTGTACTCCTGGCACAGGTCTGCGATCTCAGGCAGCGGGTCGATGCTCCCGGTATTGGTGGTCCCGGCGGTGGCGATCACGGCGAAGGGCTTCCTTCCGGCCGCCAGATCCCGGCGAATCTGCCTTTTTAAAGCGGACACGTCCATGCGAAAGTCCGCGTCGGACGGAATTTTCTGCACCTGATCCCCGCGAAAGCCGATGATATGTAACCCCTTGGCCACGGAGGAGTGGGTCTGGTCCGAGACGTAGGCCACGGCAAGGGCCCGGTCGCCGTCGGTAAGCTTAGCGTTCCGCGCGGCGGTCAGCGCGGTCAGATTGGCCATGGACCCGCCGGAGACAAACAGTCCGCCGCTGCCCTCGGGGTACCCCGCCAGGCCGCACATCCACCGGATCAATTCGATCTCGATGCAGTTGGCGGCGGAAGCGTTCATATGGCAGGCCGCGTGGGGATCGTAGGCGTTTGTCATGATGTCCCCCATCCAGGAATAGAGGGAGACGGGGCTTGGAATGCACGCAAAGCAGCGGGGGTGCTGAACCAGTGCTGTGTTGGAGTACACGTCGCATAACATCTCCTGGTAGACCTCGGGAAGGGGCCGTCCGTTTTTGGGTATGCCCTCATTTTCCAGCCGGGAGAGGGTCTCTTTATCCGCCCTCCGGCACACGTCCTCGCTCTTCATATTTTTTGAGAATTCAATAAAGGTGTCGATAAAATCCTTCATCAGGGCGCCCACCTGCCTGCCCTGCACCTCCGTCAGAGAATCCATAAGTTTTGCCTCCTTTGCAGATCGGAAGAGCGTCGTGTAGGGAAAGAGTGTAGATCTCGGTGGTCGCCGTATCATTAAAAAA
>USJW01000034.1 GCA_900555045.1 uncultured Clostridium sp.
GGAATTTTTTGCGGAATTGATTCGCCTGCGGCTTTCTAAATAATAATGGGGACTGTAAAGTCCATTCCCATTCGACTTGGCCAATTTATTTTATGAAGAAGGGAAAAATAAAACATGAATGAAAGCATAAAAGCTGTGCATTATGATCAAGGTCAAAGGAGTGGCAAATGTTCCATAAAACGCTTCGGTTTAGAGCATGCCAAAAAAATACACGCTTTTCACATGAGTTTTCCAGAATATTCGGTTACGCCACTAGCAGATTTAAAGAATCTGGCACAGACGCTTAAGGTTGCCAGCATACATGTAAAAGACGAAAGCTATCGTTTTGGACTCAATGCCTTTAAAGTTCTGGGGGGAAGCTATTGTATCGGAAGTTATATAGCCAGTGTGCTGGATGAAGACATGGATGAATTAACCTACGATAAGATTACCTCCAGCCAAGTTAAAAATAAGCTCGGGGATCTGACGTTTGTGACAGCCACAGACGGAAATCATGGAAGGGGAATTGCCTGGACAGCCAATCGCCTCGGGCAGAAGAGTGTTGTTTACATGCCAAAAGGAAGTTCTCTTGAGCGCTTAAATAATATTAAGGCTCTTGGGGCACAGGCATCCATTACCGACCTGAACTATGATGATGCGGTCCGTCTTGCAAATGAGATGGCTGAGAAACATGGCTGGATTATGGTACAGGATACAGCCTGGGAGGGGTATGAGTTGATTCCCGGCTGGATCATGGAGGGATATACAACCATGGCATATGAAGTGTACGAGCAAATGAAGGAACGGCCAACCCATATTTTTCTTCAGGCCGGGGTAGGGGCTATGTCTGGTGCGATTGCCGGTTTCTTTGCAGATCTTTATAAAGGAGAGGAGAAGCCAATCATTACCATTGTAGAACCCAACAAGGCGGATTGTATTTACAGAACCGCTAAAGCGGATGACGGGATGATTCATACAGTAACCGGAAGCATGAACACGATTATGGCAGGACTGGCTTGCGGGGAACCATGTACGATTGGGTGGAACGTACTCAGGGATTATGCGGACAACTTTGTTTCCATGCCCGATTACGTTGCCGCAAAAGGGATGAGGATTTTAGGCAACCCCGCAGGGGATGACCCTAAAGTGGTATCTGGAGAAAGCGGTGCAGCCACACTGGGATTTGTGACAGAGGTGTTGCAGAATGAAAGCTTGGATTGGCTCAGAGAACAGCTTAAGCTGGATTCGAAATCCCGGATATTATGTTTTTCCACAGAAGGGGATACGGATCGCAGCAATTATAGAAAAATTGTTTGGGATGGGTATTATCCCAGTTTTTGAGGCAGGATTCTTTTCTAATTCAAGGTTTTCCGCTTTTGCACCCTAACCATATACAACCAGAAAACCAGCCGTCAACAATCCGGCTGGTTTCCTCCATTCCATATTCAACCTAAAAACTCTTAATGATTTCCTCATTCATAGATTTCACCACCGCAACCGCCAGGTTCACGGTCGCCTCAAAGTCGTAGTAGGAGGTGATTCCGAAGTGGGAGTGGATGTAGCGGACCGGCACCCCGACCACGATCACCGGGATTCCGTCCAGTGCGGTGTTGACCATTGCGCCGTTGTTTCCGCCGCCCTCGCGCACGGAGGCCTGGATGGCCAGCCCCTGCTGCTCGGCTAAGTCCAGGGTGTAGCGCTGGAATCTGGGGCTGCAGATGATGGATTTGTCCATGAAACGGATCATGGGGCCCTTCTTTAAGGCGGTCTGGATGGCGTAGGGCTCGGTGAAGGTGTCGTCCGCCGGGCAGCCCTCGAAGCAGATGGCGATCTGGGGCTGAACCTTGTTCACAGCAACCTTGATGCCGCGCTCGCCCACCTCCTCCTGGGAGGAGAGAACGCCCACCACGTCCACATCCAGCTCCTCGTCCTGAAGCCGGTGGAGAGTTTCGATCAGGGCGGCGCAGCCGATCCGGCAGTCGAAGCCCTTGCCGATACAGATATCGCGCTCCTCGTCGTACTGGAACTGCACGTCGGAGACGATGGGCTCGCCGATGCGGATCTTGAACACGTTCTGCGCTTCCTCGGCGCTGGTGGCGCCCACGTCGATGATGTAGTCTGAGATGGCGGGGGCGGTGGTCTGGCTGCGCTCAGCAGCGCTCTTAAAATGAACCGGCTTGGAGGCGATTACGCCCGGCAGGTAGCGGCCCTCGGCGTTTCTGACCAGCACCTTGGAGGAGGGCAGGCTGTCCATGTTCCAGCCGCCGAGGGACACAAAGCGCAGGGTCCCATTGGGGCGGATGGAGTGAACCATGAAGCCCACCTCGTCGCAGTGGGCGTCCAGCATAAATACCGGGCGTCCGCCTGTGGTTTTGTTCGGGCGGATGTAGATGTTGCGGAGACAGTCGTCGGTCACCTCGGCGATATCACTGCAGTGCTTTTTCGCCACGTCGAAAACAGCGTCTTCAAAGCCGGAGGGGCCGAAGGCGTTGGAGAGATCGGCGATCAATTCCAGGCTTTTGGGGTTGATGTTTGTGTTCATAAGAGTTCTCCTGTCTGCTGTATAGTTTGGCGCCTCCGCCGGTCCGGCCGGAGGGCGGGCGCTGTGTTGAGAATCAATATCAGGTCATGGGAAACATATGTTCCCCTACACGAGTATAATTCCATTTCCGGCGATTGTCAATAAGCGGGCGCGTCCCTTGCCCCATGCCCCGGTCATGCGAGTGACCGCAAGAATGCGTCTAACGTCCCCTTAGACACCATGATCCCGTCCCGGGAACCGATCACCTGGCCGTTGCACCGGTAGCTGGGCACAGCGCCAAAGGCCAGCTCTTCCCACGCCAGCTCATTGGCGCGCTCCAGCTCGGCGAGATAGCGCCCGTCCCAGAGCGCCTCCCGGAATGCCTTCGGATCCACGCTGCACTGGGCGGCGTACGCGCTCAGGCGCTCAGGGTCCGAGATGTTCTCGCCGCGGTCAAACATGCCCCCGAAGACCAGAAGGTGGTATTTCATCAGGTCCCCGCCGTTGTCGCGGATGAAATACATGCCCTGGATGGCCAGGTCACTGTGCACGGAATATTCTTCCGGGCGGGGATGGGCCTCGCAGGGCTGCCACAGGACTTGAAGCTTCGGGTAATCGGGCAGCAGCTCCAGCAGGTTTTTGTGTCCCCGGTAACAGTAGGGGCAGGCGTAGTCAAAGAAAACTTCCAGTTGCATGACATTTCTCCTTTCAGGCTAAATGGTCAGGTTTCCAACAGATATCCGATGCAGTCCGAGATGTGGTCGAACACCCGGGAGGCGGCCGCTCTCACCGTCTCGTTGCCCGTGGTGACGGAGAAGCCGCCAAACGCCCGGATCATGTCCAGGTCATTCATCTCGTCGCCGATCACGCACACACGGGCCTCCGGGTGAAGCCGCTTCAGCGCCCGGACCCCTTCCGTCTTGCTGACTCCGGGGGCTGTCACGTCGATGGCTCCGCCGTTGTAGTGAAAGTCCAGACGCCCTGCGTAGGCCTCGGTGAGATAGCCGTAGAGGGCGGTTGAGTCCTCTGTATCGTAGCCGTGGATAAACAGGGAGATGATCTCCCCGTCCTGCTCCACCGACTCCCTGGAGTACTGCGGCAGCCCTTCCGTGTTGTGGGCCGGGGAGTTTACCAGAGACGGGTGCAGGTACAGGCGGCTGTGCCTGTGCAGGCTGGCGATGCCGTAGAGGGCCGTGCCGCGGCGCTCCAAATCCGCCAACAGCTCCAGGGCCAGCGGGCGTGCGATCGGTGTCTGGGAGAGTACGTTTAAGTCCCCGTCAAAGATGGCGGCTCCGGTATTGGCGATGATGAAATCCATCTTCATATCATAGCGGGCGAATTCCTGCTCCAGCATGCTGAGCGAGCGCCCGGTTACCAGGCCGAAATGTCCCCCGTGCTCCCGGAAAAGCCGGATTGCTTCCTTGTCCTCCGGGCGGATCGTGCCCTGCTTGAAGGTTCCGTCGTAGTCGGAGGCGAGATAGGTGGTCTGTTTCATGTCTTGTCCTCGATTTCTATTTTAAAATCTCTGTTTCTGCGGATGGTTCAGTAATACGTTTCCTTATTATACCACCCGGCCGGTGGAATGAAAAGAATACTTTTTTGCGGGAGGGCGAACACTATCTGGAAACCGCCTGCGACATGGGCGGACATTTATGATGGAAGTGGGAGAGTAAACCGGATGCGTTTTTTGTGGGTGGAAGATTTCGATAACGGAAGCGGGCGGAGCGAGGCGCTGAAGGCCAAGTGGCTTAAGTACTTTCGGCTGGGGGAGCCGGTGATCAGGGAGACTATGAGGGATGCGCTGGCGTATCTGGAGGACAGGGAACATTTCCGCGCGTTTGACGCGGTTCTGCTGGACATCCGGTTTCCCGTCGGCGGCGATGACCGCGCCGCAGAGCAGGTTTACCGGGACTATTTTTCGCAGATCATCACCCATGAGCTGTTTTTGCGCTACCGGGACTCCGGGTCCGGCATCCTTTTGTATCTGGCGCTGGTGATGCGCTACGGGTACAACCAGGAGCGCATCGCGTTCATCTCCGCCAACGTGGATGACAGGCGCCTGGAGGCGCTCGCTGCGATGAAGGGCCTTCTGGCTAAGAAACGGATGGGAAAGCTCACAGAGAAGGATTTTGCGGAGTATGAGCGGCGGGCGAGAGAGCTGGCGCGCCTCTGTGACGCCCGGGCGAGGGAGTTGGCGCGCCTCTGTGACGCCCGTGTGGGAGAGGTCTCCCTGCGTGATACCATCCTGCGCCCCCTGACCCAGGTGACAGACCCCGAGGCCCAGATCGCCGGTCTTGAGGCGGCGGGCGTGAGGCTTCGGACGGTCTACGAGGCGGAGCCGGGCCAGAGGTTAAAGTACGTGACCGTGCGGCGCCAGTTTGAGGCGTTGGGGCTGGTGATTCCGGACGCGTTCGAGAAGCCGGGCGCCGGTTCGTCCGGCGGGCAGGAGGGCCACTGGCTGTTCGAGGAGTGGAAGGCTTTGGCCGACACGCCGTATTACCGCTTTCGCGCCGGCGCCATCGAGATGTGTGAGATTTTGAGGCGGAACCCCAGAACGGCGGAGCTGGGGGCGGGCCCGGCCGCCGCGCTTTTGAAGCGGCTTTGCGCGTTTCTGCCGGACCTGCCGGTGGGGGCGACAGCCGGGGATGTGAGGGAACAGCTGCTAAACTTTGTCCGGGAGGCGGTCCGGCCTGCGGAGCGGATTCCATCGCCGGTGAGGCGGCGGAAGGACGACAGCGCCGGTCGGTTCGCGTGCAGGTCGGTGGTCAAGATCGCGCGGAACTGGATCTCACACCAGGGGGTCGCCGGGGTGACAAAGGAGCCGTTCACGGAGCCGCCGGAGTGTGCGGTGTCCTTTTTGTTCGTCACCGCCATGCGGGCATTTTTCCGGGTGGATCTGCTGCCGGAGGAGGAAGGGGCGCGCTACCGTGAACATGAGGAGGAGCTGCTTAAGTTTGTGGGGGAGTCCCGGGAGCTTCCGGGGGTTGAGAAACGAAATGACCTGTTAAAAAACAGCTTTAAGCGTCTGCTCTTAAAGAACCGGGCGTGCTTTGCCGGGGGAGGCAGCACGGAGGAGACGTCCGTCTATCAGCTGGTGTCCGGAATCGGCCATCAGAAGAGCACGGCGCGGGATACGGTGTCCCTTGACGAGATCGTCCAGCTTTTCTGGCACGCCGCTTTCGAGGGGCAGAGAGCGGGCGGGACGGGGCTTAAAGACCCGGCGTTTTCCGGGGACATGCTCCGGCTGCTTGGGCGGACCTACGGGCGCGCCTGGGTTCACAATCAATATGCGGTGGGGGATTGAAGTTAAAAAAAGAGTATAAATTCCCACATTTAACAAATACTATTCCCAGATTCGGAAAGTACAGTAAATGGAGGAATTTTAATATGAAAGCTACAGGCATCGTTAGAAGAATTGATGATTTGGGGAGAGTGGTAATTCCTAAGGAGATCCGGCGCACACTGCGGTTGAGGGAGGGCACGCCTCTGGAGATATTCACGGACAGGGAGGGGGAGATTATATTGAAGAAGTACTCCCCGATGGTGGAGCTGACCGCATTTGCAGGCCAGTACGCGGAGGCCATGGCCCAGTCCACCAACCTGCTCGTGTGCATCACGGACCGTGACCAGATAATCGCGGTGGCCGGCGGCGCCAGGAAGGAGCTCCTCCAGAAGAATATCAGCCGCCAGCTGGAGAGCGCGATCAACGGCAGAACCGCGAGCAGCGCGGGCCGGGACGAGAAGGGCTACATCCCTCCCACGGATGAGGATTTAGAGGGGGTGACAGCCCAGGTGGTGGCGCCGATCATCTGCGAGGGCGACGCCATCGGGGCCGTGCTGATCATGAGCCGGGAGCCCCGGGCGAAGTTCGGGGACATGGAGATGAAGCTGGCCACCACGGCGGCGGGATTCTTAGGCCGCCAGATGGAGAGCTGACCATGTGGGAACCGCGGGCGGGATACCGGCGATCGCCGGTGCCTGGCCGCCCCCCGCAAGCCAGGCCTTAAAGTACCCCCGGATGACCGTAAAGGGCGCGGGGCCGATGTTCAGCAGAAAGGTGTTGAAGGCCAGATCCGAGTACTGGGCGCCCAGCTGCTTGACGGCCTCCTGGCGCATGTTCACGATCTCCAGGTAACCTACATAGTATTCCAGGTAGTTGGCCGGGTTCTCCGCCACGTCCTGGTAGATGGTGGCGACGATGGAGGAGTCATTGATCTGAAAGTACTGCTTTAGGTATTCCTCCACCTTCGCCAGATCCCAGCCCTCATAGTGGATGTTAATGTCCAGCATGGCGTACAGTGCCAGGGTGAAGGCGTTGTTGTGCTGTAAGAGCTGGCCCAGCTCCTTGCCGAGGCCGTTGTCCAGGCCGTAGGAGTAGTACTCCACATAGGTGGCCCAGCCCTCGCTGTAGCTGGTGAAGCTGAGGAGCTTTCTCAGCTCACAGGTGTTATGCTTATTGAAGTATTGGGTCTGGTACATGTGTCCGGGGTAACCCTCGTGGGCCAGGGTGGAGTACAGGTTTTTGCTGGCGCTGGTGCTGCCGCCGTTGATGTAGATGCTGTTGTCCTCTGGACGGTCTAAGGGGACGGTCAGGTAGAAGGCGGGGCTTAAGGTGGCCTCCAACGCCTTGGGCACCGGCTTGATGGTGTAGGAGCAGTCGTCGATGGGGGGAAAGTCGCGGGTGCACTGGGCCTTTAAGTCCTCCAGAATCTGGTTGGGATCAGTCAGCCGGAAGGAGTAGGCGTACATCTGGTCCGCCAGGGACGGATCTTCGGTCAGAAGGGCGTCCATGGCCTTTAAATCCTTTAACATCTGTGCGCCCATGGCGCTCTTTAAGGCGTCGATGGTGGGGTAGGAGGTGCCGGTGCACGCGTTCACCAGGTACTCGTAGTAGCGCTTCCCCTCCGGCAGGTAACAGAGCCCCTTCTCATTGCCCCCTGTGCCTTTTAGCTGGGTGAGGCCGTCGATCAGGAGCTTGTAGGCGGGCACAAAGTGCTCGTTGATGGCCTGGCGGTTCTGCTCCAGGTAGGCGTTCTTTTCCTCGTCGGTGAGGCCGGGAACACCCTCTAAGCGGGAGGCAAAGGTGTCCGCCATGAAGCTGTGGTCCGCGTCCAGAAGATAGGCGTTGCAGGACGTGAGGATGCGGTCGATGGCCGGGTCGCCCAGGCCCAGGCTCGCCTGGGTCTTCTGCCGCTCGAAGGCCACGATCTCCCCGTAGTAGCTGTCGATGGTGGACAGAAGCTTCAGGTAGTCGTCCACGTCCCTGCGGGTGTAGAACGCGTACTCGGACAGGAGGATCGGCAGCTGCGCCTGGATCCCCAGGGAGGAGGACAGGGGCTGGTCGTACAGCTCCAGGCCCTTGGAGGAGAGCTGGGTGTCCAGATACTGGTCCAGAATCCGGTAGGTGAGCAGCTGGTCCTGGCGCAGGAAGCGGCTGTCCACGGCCTGCAGCCTGAGCTTTAGCGCCTCCGTCTCCTCCATGGCCTTCTGGCTCTGCTCGGCCGAGATCCCGCCGAAGGTGATGGGGTAATCCGTGATTCCGTAGGCCGCCGGATCCGCCAGCGTGTAGTGGAGCGTGATCAGGCTGCCGTCCACCTCGTCCAGAAACAGCTCCTTCATCATCCGGTCGAAGTCCGCCTGGGCGGTCATGGTTCCCGCCTCGTAGTGCTCGAATATTTGGCCGCCTGGATGGTCGGCGCCCTGCGGGCGGGCGGCGTCGCTGGCCTCCCCGCCGTCCCCGGCAAGGCAGCCGGTGATGAGCGCGGCGGTCAAAAACACAGGGAGCAGAAATCGGAAAAATCGTGCTGGGTTGTGATGCATGAGTCGGTCAAACCTCCATTTTCGGGTGATGGGAAGGCCGCTTGGAAAACGGCCGGTTGCGTTTTACGGTATTCTAAATTATATGAAAACCGGGCGCAATTTATGAGGAGTGGGCGTCTCTTTGCTGTGGGGGGCAAAGAATGTATGCCGCCCCTGCAAAAATCGGTCCCCGGGGCAAAACGGTCCTCCGGTCTCCCGCCCCGCGTCTGTCCGCCGCACAGAGACAGCCCCTTTAGCCGGAAAAGTGGGCTTAAATGCCCGTCCATGTCTTGACGAATATTCGCGGAAAGCTTATACTTAAAGCTATTAAAACCAGGAACGTGCTTGAAAATTCTCTGCATTCCGGCGGCCGTATTGTCAGCCGCAGGGGCAGGCAATTTTCAAGCACGTTCCCGGGTAAAATAAGGGCGCAGGGCCTCCGGAGCGCGCATGCAGTGCGGACAAGCCCGGAGAGCGGCAAGAGGGCGCCCGGGAAATGAGGGAATGAGACCATGTGTCAGAACTGTAAAAAGCCATATTATATCACCACGGCCATCGCGTACGCCTCCGGCAAGCCCCACATCGGCAACACCTACGAGATCGTGCTGGCCGACAGCATCGCCCGCTACAAGAGGGCGCAGGGCTACGACGTGTTCTTCCAGACCGGAACGGACGAGCACGGCCAGAAGATTGAGGAGAAGGCGGACGCGGCCGGCGTTACGCCCAAGGAGTTCGTGGACAATGCAGCCGCTGAGATCAAGCGGATCTGGGATCTGATGAACACCTCCTACGACAAGTTTATCCGCACCACCGACGCGGATCACGAGGCCCAGGTGCAGAAGATTTTCAAGCGCCTGTACGACCAGGGCGATATCTACAAGGGCTACTACGAGGGCTTATACTGCACGCCCTGCGAGTCCTTCTTCACCGAGTCCCAGCTGGTGGACGGCAAGTGCCCGGACTGCGGCCGCGAGGTGAAGCCCGCCAAGGAGGAGGCGTACTTTTTCCGCATGAGCAAGTACGCGCCCAAGCTGATCGAGTACATCAACGAGCATCCGGAGTTCATCCAGCCCGTGTCCAGAAAGAACGAGATGATGAACAACTTCCTGCTGCCGGGACTTCAGGACCTGTGCGTGTCCAGAACCACCTTCAGCTGGGGAATCCCGGTTACCTTTGACCCGAAGCATGTGACCTATGTGTGGCTCGACGCCCTGACCAATTACATCACCGGCATCGGCTACGACTGCGACGGCGACAGCACGGACCAGTTTAAGAAGTACTGGCCCGCGGACCTGCACCTGATCGGAAAGGACATTATCCGCTTCCACACCATCTACTGGCCCATCTTCCTGATGGCCCTGGGCGTGGAGCTGCCTAAGCAGGTGTTCGGCCATCCGTGGCTCTTACAGGGCGACGGCAAGATGAGCAAATCCAAGGGCAATGTGCTCTACGCCGACACGCTGGTGGACTTCTTCGGCGTGGACGCGGTGCGCTACTTTGTGCTGCACGAGATGCCCTTTGACAACGACGGCGTGATCTCCTGGGAGCTGATGGTGGAGCGGATGAACTCCGATCTGGCCAACATCTTAGGAAACCTGGTGAACCGCACCATCTCCATGAGCAACAAGTATTTCGGCGGAATCGTGGCGGACAAGGGCGTGGCGGAGGCCGTGGACGAGGATTTAAAGGCCACGGTTCTGGATGCGGTGAAGAAAGTGGAAGCCAAGATGGAGCAGCTGCGCGTGGCCGACGCCATGACCGAGATCTTCAACATCTTCCGCAGAAGCAACAAATACATCGACGAGACCACGCCCTGGGCGTTGGCCAAGGACGAGGAGAAGAAGGACCGTCTGTCCACCGTTCTCTACAACCTGACGGAGGCCATCACCATCGGCGCTTCCTTACTGGAGCCGTTTATGCCGGAGACCTCCGGGAAGATTCTGGCGCAGCTTAACACCGTGAAGCGCGAGCTGGATCAGATGGATCAGTTCGGCCTGTACGCTTCCGGCACCAAGGTGACGGAGAAGCCGGAAATTCTGTTTGCGCGCATGGACATCAAGGAAGTGATGGACAAGGTGGAGGCGATGAACGCTGCCGCCGGCGTGAAGACGGAGCAGAAGCCGGAGGAAGCCGCCAAGGAGACCGCGGCCGACGGAATCGATCTGGAGGCCAAGCCGCAGATCACCTACGACGATTTTGCCAAGCTGCAGTTCCAGGTGGGCGAGATCATCGCCTGCGAGGCGGTGCCCAAGTCCAAGAAGCTGCTGTGCTCCAAGGTGAAGATCGGCAGCCAGGTGCGCCAGATTCTGAGCGGCATCAAGGCGCACTACACGCCGGAGGAGATGGTCGGCAAGAAGGTTATGGTTGTGACCAACTTAAAGCCCGCCAAGCTGGCCGGCATGGTGTCCGAGGGTATGCTTCTGTGCGCCGAGGACGCGGAGGGCAATCTGGCGCTGATGAAGCCGGAGAAGGATATGCCGTCCGGGGCGGAGATCTGCTGATTAAAGTGAATTCCGCACACGTGATCCCGGCTCGGGGCGCTTCGAGCTCGGGCTCCCGACGCGGAAAATAACGTTGTCTATAATCTGAAGCGGTGGCGTTTATACGCCCCGCTTTTTATATCTCGATCACCGGGAGGCCAAAAAAGGTGGGGACATGGGTGGCGTTTTGCGGCGATATCTGGCCGGCATCGCCAAAAAATGGGGATTAGTCCCTAAAAATACCGTTAAAATGGGGATAAAGTGGGAGAAAACTTGCATTTTTCCGCTCTTTGGAGTATGATAATAGGACACGCAAATATAATGTGGGGTACGAAAGATGAACGGAAGAAGCAGGAGAAGAAGTTATTCGAGACGAACCGGTGGGGCGGGGCGTTCCGGCAGGGGTAGCTACTTAGGCGGGGCAGGGCGCTCCGGCCGCGCGTCGTATGCCGCGCGCTACGGATCCGGGCGGCCGAATCGCCCGTTTAACGGGCTGACCGGGAATCAGCTGAAGCTAATCGGCCTGTTCGCTATGTTTGCGGACCACATCGGGGCGGTGGTGATCCAGTGCGGGATACTGCACGGGAGGCAGCCGGCCGTGTGCAGCGCGATCATCGCCACCGCAGAGGGGCAGCGCTGGCTGCTGGTGGGCCGGGTTTTGCGCTATGCGGGCCGCCTGGCGTTTCCCATTTTTGCCTTTTTGCTGGTGGAGGGATTCATTCACACCAGGAGCAGGGTGAGTTATGCGCTGCGCATCGGGCTCCTGGCGCTGGTGTCGGAGGTCCCCTTTGACCTGGCCGTCTACAATACCTGGTTTCACCCGGCGTACCAGAACGGGGTGTTCACGCTGTTCATCGGGATTTTAGTGATGGCGGGGATCTGGTATTTCGGAAATGTGTTTCTGCAGATTCTGGTGGTGGCGGGCGGTTGCGCCCTGGCCTGGGTCGTGAAATCGGACTACAGCGTGCTGGGCGTGCTGCTGATTGCGGGGCTCTACTGGTTCAGGAGCAGCGATATCGGCCAGCTGGTCTGGGGCGTGGCCCTGTCCGCGCTGGAGAGTATAAACTACTACTGTGTCTCGGCGCTGGCCTACGTGCCCATTGTCCTGTACAATGGACGCCGGGGAGCGCAGGGGCTGAAATATTTATTCTACGTGATCTATCCGGTTCATTTTCTGGCGCTGTACGCCCTGACCGGGTGGGCCGCGAAATTGTCAGGAGTATAGAGAGATGATTTTTGATACACATGCACACTATGACGATGACGCCTTTGACGAGGACCGGGAGGCGCTTCTTAGCGGCCTTCGGGAGGCCGGAATCGGCGCGGTGACCAACATCGGCGCCAGCTTATCCAGCAGCAGGACCACCCTCCAGCTGTCCGCGCGGTATCCCTGGATGTACGCCGCCGTGGGGGTTCACCCCAGCGAGACGGCAGAGCTCACCGAGGAGGGCCTTGACTGGCTGCGGCAGGCGGCCGCAGCGGAGCGGGTGGTGGCCATCGGTGAGATCGGCTTGGATTACTACTGGGAGGAGCCGGAGCACGAGATCCAGAAAAAGTGGTTCTCCCGCCAGCTGGCGCTGGCCGCGGAGCTAAAGCTGCCGGTGGCGATTCACAGCCGGGACGCGGCAAAGGATACCCTCGATATCATGAAGGCGGAGTGCGCCAGGGAGTTCGGCGGCGTGATCCACTGCTTCTCCTACACCGTGGAGATGGCGCGCGAGTACTTAAACATGGGATTCTACCTGGGAATCGGCGGTGTGGTCACCTTCAACAACGCCAAGAAGCTGAAGGAAGTGGTGCAGTACGCGCCGCTCGACCAGCTGGTTCTGGAGACGGACTGCCCGTACCTGGCCCCGGTGCCCAACCGCGGAAAGCGCAATTCCTCCTTGAATCTGTCCTACGTGGCGGAGGAGATCGCGAAGCTCAAGGGCGTGACCCGCGAGCAGGTGGAGGCGGTCACCTGGGAGAACGCGCGAAAACTGTACAAAATAAAAGGCTGACCGCGCGGTCAGCCTTTTTTGGCGATTGCAATGGACTAAAAATCAACCCTTCCAGTCCCGTATCTCCAGCAATCCCGGCACCAGCACCTTCGCGCTGGTCCGGAGAATAATGTCTCCTTTTTCGGCGGTGGCCCCGGACGGGTCCCCGCCGATTCCGATTGGTTTTCCATCGGCGGTCTTCCAGTCCTCGGAGACCCAGCCGAGGGAGACGTTTCCATAGAGCTTTAAGGCCTTGTTGTCCTTGAAGGCGGTGGGGATTCCTGCCTCGGAGGTCTCAAGCTTTACCAGGGATGGGTCCACAGCCATGACCATGGAGGTCTCCATCTCGCCGCCGTGGAAGTCCCACACATTCCCATCGGAGATTGTCGCCACCACGTCCGGATGGCTGAAGGCACCGGAGGAGAGAAGGAACGGCGCGATGCCAAGCTCGCTGCGCAGCTCCCGGCTTATGACCTGCGCGATGGGGGCGTTGCCGCCGTGGCAGATTAAGAGGGCCAGCTTTTTAAAGCCGTGGTGCGCCAGGCTGGAGCAGATGTCGTAGAGCATGTGGTAGTAGGTGTCCGGCTTAAAGGTGATGGAGCCGCAGAAGTTCTTGTGCTCCGTGCTGAGCCCCACGGGGATCACGGGGAAGATTAACATAGGAAAATCCGGATCCACGGCCTCAAGCTCCTCCGTGAGATACCGGGTCATGGCCTCGGCGATGATGTCGTCGGAGCCAAGGGGCGCCTGGTTTCCGTGTTGCTCCAGCGCACCGAGGGGGATCAAAACGATGGTGTTCTCCCGGTCCACCTGCTCCATTTCCAGTCTTGTGAGTTCTCTGTATTTGCGAATCATGTGATGTGTCCTCCTGTCCGCCGGCGTCAGGCCAGCTTAATTGCGGGGTAAACTGCGTGCAGTCGGTTGTACAGCAGATAGCCCACAAAGTAGTTTAATCCCAGCTTCAGAATATTGAAGGGGATGGTGGCCAGCACGATGAAGGAGGTCAGATCCGTGATCGCGGGGTTGACCGAGGACACCATCTGCACCACGCTGTTCAGCGAGACGCCCATGGCCGCAGCGTAGAGCGGCAGGGTGATGAAGGCGTTGCAGAAGCACGCGAAGGCGGTGCGGATGCCGACGCTGGCTGCCAGGGCGGTGAAGGCCGCGCGGCGGTTTCTGCCCATTTTTCCGTAGATCACCCACAGCGGCAGCACGAACAGGGCCACGCCGATCAGGTTGGACAGCTCGCCCACGTACATGGAGTTGGTTCCGACGGTGATCAGCTTGATCAGAATCTTGATAATTTCCACCCAGGCGGCGGAAGCCGGACCCATCATAAACAGTGCGATGATGGAGGGCACGTCGCTGAAGTCCACCTTGTAGAACGGCGGCATCAGGGGCACCGAGAATTCCAGGGACATGAGGGCCCCGGCGGCGGCGGCCAGCATGCCGGTGTAGACGAGTTTCTGAATACTCCATTTTGATTTCATAACGAAAACCTCCTTGAATTAAATAATAGGTGTTTTGGCAATGAAACAAGTTCCCGTGCACATTTGCAGGCATCAAAAAATCTCAGGCGAAGGGGCCTGAGATCGATGTACCATTCACAATAAATAACTGAAAATATTTCCATTATCCACAATGAACGCGCTTGTCTTCTCTCATCCAGACTATACTGTCGGTTTTGGAATTGCACCAAATCAGCCGCCGTAGCGGGTCGCGGACTATACCGCCGGTAGGGAATTGCACCCTGCCCCGAAGAACTTATTTATTTGCTGGTTTTAGACTAGCACAATCCTTGGCGGATGTCAACTGTTGCTGTCGGAAAGTTTTAAGGCCCGGCGAAACGGACCGGGATAAAACCGCCGCAGCGCGGGACAAATCACTCCTTCACCGCGGTCAAAATTCCTGCGGAGATGACCAGTGCACCAACCACGAAACTGGCCGTGATCTCCTCGTGCAGAAAGAGCACGCCCATGACAGCCGAGGTCAGGGGCTGTAAGGGATAAAGCATGGAGCAGGTGCTGGCCTTTAAGAGCTGCAGGGACTTGTTCCACAGCGTGTGGGCCAGGGCCGTGCAGACCACCGCCAGGTAGATTAGGGACAGCACGGCGGGCATGGTCAGGGTGCAGGGCTGCATGGACAGCTCGACGGCCGCGGCCGGTATGTTGAAGCACAGGGCGATGGCCATGCCGGTCAGCGCTATCTGGATGGGGTCATACTTTCCGGCCACCTTGCGCACCATCACCGAGGACAGGGACCAGAAGGTGACGGAGAACACGGACGCCAGGATTCCCATGGGGTTTAAATTGCCCCCTCCGCCGCCCAGGATGATGTAGACGCCCGCCACGGACACCGCGATGCCGATCATCCGCCGCAGAGAGACGCGCTCCTTTAAGAATACGGCCGCCATCAGCGCGATGAACACAGGGTTTAAGGCGTTGATCAGAGAGGCCATGGAGGCGTTAAGCAGCTGGGTCCCGATCAGCTGGCAGGCGATGGAGGTGAAGTATCCCACGCCGCCGATGATGATGAAATATTTCCAGTCCTGCCGCTCCACACGCTTCATGCCCTTTTTCTTCATGATGATGAACAGCAGGATCACGGACAGGGAGTAGCGCCCCAGAAGTACCGTGACCGGCGGAACAACGGCCAGCGCGTACTTTGCGACCACGTACAGGCTGCCCCAGATGATGAAGGTGCACACCAGACAGATATAGCCAAGTCGTTTTTGATTCATAGCTTCTACCATTCTTTCTTTCGCATTTTGTGCGGTGTTCCCAAAACCGCACGCCCTCCATCATAGCATATTTTTTCTCAATAAACAATACGCGCAAGTCCCCTGCGCGGGAAAGTTGGGGCGGTTTTTACATTGACTTTTGCCGGTGAATACAGTACAGTTAAAAGAGGGCTTTTTGAGAGCCGTTTGAAAGGAAATCCGTATTATGGCGACTTTGGGAAATCCAAAAGAGACAATTGAAATCATACAGAAATACCAGTTTGCGTTCCAGAAAAAATTCGGCCAGAATTTCCTCATCGACACCCACGTGCTGGACAAGATTATAAGCGCCGCGGGCATCGGCCCTGAGGACTGTGTGCTGGAGATCGGCCCCGGGATCGGCACCATGACCCAGTATCTGGCCGAGCATGCCCGCCAGGTGGTGGCGGTGGAGATTGACACCAACCTAATCCCCATTCTGGGGGAGACCCTTAAGGACTACGGCAATGTGACCGTGATCAACGACGACATCCTGAAGGTTGACATAAATGGACTGGTGGACCGTTACAACGGGGGGCGCCCGATCAAGGTGGTGGCGAACCTGCCCTACTACATCACAACCCCCATCATCATGGGCCTGTTTGAGAGCGGCGTGCCCATCGACAACATCACGGTGATGGTGCAGAAGGAGGTGGCCGACCGCATGCAGGTGGGCCCCGGCTCCAAGGACTACGGGGCGCTGTCCCTGGCCGTCCAGTACTACGCCAGCCCCTACATTGTGGCGAATGTGCCGCCCAACTGCTTTATCCCCAGGCCAAACGTGGGGTCCGCGGTGATCCGGCTGACGCGCTACAAGGAACCTCCGGTGGAGGTAAAGGATGCATTGCTCATGTTCCGGCTGATCCGGGCATCGTTCAACCAGCGCCGCAAGACGCTGCAGAACGGCCTAAACAATTCGCCTGAGCTCTCCTACACAAAAGAACAGATCACGCAGGCCATCGAGAGCCTCGGGGTGTCCGCGTCCGTGCGCGGGGAGGCCCTCACGCTGGAACAATTTGCGCAGCTGGCCAATTATTTCACGGAACATTTTTAAACGGGATGAATCTGGAAATACTCTAGTTAGATAAATTCTGCCTGGCAGAGAAGGAAATTCGAACATTTATGGAAAGGAAGAGTGAGCAGATGAAGAAGAAAACGGGAAAAGTGATCGCGGCAGGCGCAGCGGCAGCGGCAGCGGGGGTGCTGCTAAAGAAGATGCGCGATGATCAGAAAAAGCAGGAGGCGTCCAGAATTGAGTCCATCGAGGAGGCGGTGATGAACAACCGCGACTACGGTGAGAAGCGCGCCTACCTGGTGGGCGGCGGCCTGGCGACCATGGCTGCGGCTGCGTACCTGGTGCGCGACTGCAAGTTCCCCGGGGAGCGCATCACCATCTACGAGGGGATGCACATCCTGGGAGGGAGCAACGACGGAATCGGCGATCCGGAGAAGGGCTTTGTGTGCCGCGGCGGCCGCATGCTCAACGAGGAGACCTACGAGAACTTCTGGGAGCTGTTCTCCTCCATCCCGTCCATCCGCCAGCCCGGGCGCAGCGTGACCGAGGAGATCTTAAACTTTGACCATGCCCACCCCACCTGCGCGAAGGCGAGACTGGTGGACCGGGACGGAAACATCTTAAATGTGAAGAGCATGGGCTTCAACCAGGCGGACCGCAATGCCTTATTGAAGCTGCTTCTGACCGACGAGAAGAAGCTGGACAATCTGACGATCCAGGATTGGTTCAAGGAGACTCCCCACATCTTTACCACCAACTTCTGGTACATGTGGCAGACCACCTTTGCGTTCCAGAAGTGGAGCAGCCTGTATGAGTTCCGCCGCTACATGAACCGCATGATCTTCGAGTTCAGCCGCATCGAGACCCTGGAGGGCGTGACCAGAACGCCGCTCAACCAGTATGACAGCGTGATCCGCCCGCTGGAGGCCTATCTGCGCAGCAACGGCGTGGTATTTAAGGAGAACACCGAGGTGACGGACATCGATTTCGCCGAGGGCGCGGGAATCACGGCCAAGACGCTCTACTTAAAGCGCCTGAATCCGAACCATGCCGAGGGCGAGCCGGAGTTCATCAACGAGACCGTGGAATTAAACGACGGCGACATCTGCATCATGACCAACGCCTGCATGACCGACAGCGCAACCCTGGGCGATCTGCACACGCCCGCTCCGGCGCCCACGAAAAAGCCGATCTCCGGCGAGCTCTGGGCCAAGGTGGCGGCCAAGAAGCCGGAGCTTGGAAACCCCGAGCCCTTCTTCACCAAGCCCCAGGAGACCAACTGGCTCAGCTTCACCGTGACCTGCAAGGGGGACCAGCTCTTAAAGACCATCGAAAACTTTACCGGCAATGTGCCCGGAAGCGGCGCGCTCATGACCTTCAAGGATTCCAGCTGGCTGATGAGCAGCGTGGTGGCCGCTCAGCCCCACTTCCCGAACCAGCCCCTGGACGAGACCATCTTCTGGGGCTACGGCCTGTACACCGAGGCCATCGGCGACTACGTGAAGAAGCCCATGAAGGACTGCACCGGCGAGGAGCTGCTGACCGAGTACCTGCATCACCTGCACCTTCCGGAGGACCAGATTGCGGAGCTGATGAAGACGGTGATCAACGTGATCCCCTGCTATATGCCTTACGTGGACGCCCAGTTCGAGCCCCGCAAGTACACCGACCGTCCGCCGGTGGTGCCGACCGGTTCCACCAACTTCGCGATGGTCAGCCAGTTTGTGGAGATCCCGGACGATATGGTGTTCACCGAGGAGTACTCCGTGCGCGCGGCCAGAACCGCCGTGTACACGCTGATGGATGTGAACAAGCCCATCTGCCCGGTATCGCCCTACAATCGCGATCCCAAGATCCTACTCAAGGCGTTAAAGAAGGCCTACGTGTAGGGATGAGAGCGGTTTGCTGATCGGCTGAGAGCAAATTCCCGGCAGGGCCGGGATTTCGAAGCGTGTCCGAATCTGCCTGACTTAAGCGCACCGTCCCCGCCGGGGGACGGCGGCTGGGGAAAGGCGGTTCGGGCGCGCTTCAAATATATTTTGAGGAGATTTTGGACAAAGGAGGAGAACCCGTGATTTTTATCGGAGGGATCAGCCAGGGACAGAAGGCCCTGGACTATGTGAAGACCGTGATCTGCGGCCGTTGCGGGCGCTATGGCCGCTACCAGGTGTTCATGACATACATGTATTTCAGCTTTTTCTTCATCCCGCTGTTCAAGTGGAGCCGCCGGTACTATGTGAAGATGTCCTGCTGCGGCACTGTGTACGAGCTGGACCCCGAGGTGGGAAAGCTCCTGGCCCGCGGCGGCCAGGTGGACATCACCGAGAAGGACTTGACGCTGGTGCAGGAGGGGAACGGGCGGTACGACAACGGGTACGGAAATACCGTGAGAAAGTGTCCGAACTGCGGGTATGAGACCCAGGAGGACTTTTCGTTTTGCCCGAAGTGCGGGGAGAGATTCTGAAGAACCATCCCGGAAATACTTGACAACACTTTTATACAGTGCTATGTTAAATACCAACAGGGAGCTTGTGAAGCAGGCTGAGAGGAAGTAATCGAACTTCGACCGTTTGAACCTGATATGGGTAATGCCAGCGCAGGGAGATAATGTGATTTGCGGTACAAGTTGTACGGTAGATATCAGAATCCAGGCTTAGGCGGCCTGGATTTTTTGTTTGAGTGCGAAGGCCGCCGGCGCAGTTTGCGTGCAATTGTTGTGTGCGATGGGATTTCCGGCGCAGTCAGCGGGCGATTGTTGTGTGCATTGGGATTCCGGCGCAGCGTTCAGGCGGTCCCGCGGGCGATTGCGTTTTTTGTCCTGCCGGCTACTCCCTGACGACACAAGAAAGAGGAGTGGAATGTTATGAGAGTGAATTCAAAGAAATTGGCAGTGAGCGCGATGCTGACAGCGGTGGCGGTTTCCCTGTCCACCTTTGCGATCCCCATCGGGGCGTCCAAGTGTTTTCCGGTCCAGCACCTGTGCAACGTGCTGGCGGGCGTGTTTTTGGGACCCTGGTACGGGGTTGCGATGGCGTTTTGCACGTCGGTGATCCGCAACCTGATGGGGACCGGAAGCCTGCTGGCGTTCCCGGGCAGTATGGTGGGCGCGTATATCGGCGGCATGCTCTACCGGCATACCCAGAAGTTGCCGGCGGCGTATCTCGGCGAGGTGTTCGGCACTGGGATTTTGGGCGCAGTCATGTGTTTTCCAGTGGCGTCCATGCTGATGGGCAAGGAGGTGGCCGTGTTCTTTTATGTGATCCCGTTTCTGTCCAGCACCCTGTGCGGGACGGTGATCGCTGCGCTTCTGATCGGCGTGCTCTTGAAATCCGGGACGTTTAAATACCTGCAGCACATCCTGGAGGCGGACGGGGCGCTCGTGAGGGGGACCGGGATAAAGGGGTGATGATAGGGGCTAGGTGTAAGCAATGTGCACAAAACGGCGTCTGTACATTTTGCATAATTGACGAAAATGTGTAAAAGGTCTTGCGTTTTTATCGGAAAGGTGTATAGTAAAGACAGAAATTAAAGCGCATTAACTTTTGGAGAAAAGAGAGGGACGACATGGGAGAGAAACAGCAGGTGAGCCTGGAGGATGTGGCAAGGTACTGCGGATTGTCTACCGTGACGGTATCCAGAGTCTTAAATCACTCGCCGAGTGTGCGCGAGTATAACCGGAAAAAGGTTATGGAGGCGATGGAGGCACTCAACTACATACCCAATGCGGCGGCGCGGACATTGGCCCGGGGAACCACAGGGATTATCGGTATGATCACTCCCGGATTGCAGGACCCTTTTTTCAGCCAGATTGTGCAGGAGGTCAACAACGGCCTCATCAGCCACAACCTGTTCCTGGCCATCTCCATCACCGCCAACCAGGGCTGCGACTATATTTTGCAGCAGCAGCGCGTGGACGGCATGATGCTGTTGGCGCCGGGCATGGAGGAAATGTTCGTGCCCAAGCTGAAAAGCCAGAAGGTACCCTTTGTGGTGCTGGACAGCCAGAAGCGAACGGCGGATTACAGTTGCATCCTGGTCGACAACTTTGACGGCGGATTCCAGGTGGGCCAGCACCTCTTAAGCCTCGGCCACAGAAAGATCGGTTTCATCGGCGGGCCGGTGGAGCTGACCAACAGCTCGGAGCGGGAGCATGGGCTTCGGGCGGCCCTGGAGGAAAAGGGGCTGCCGGTGTTCTGCTCGGAGCGCGGCCAGTTCTCCTTCGCGGATGGCTACCGGATCATGACCGGGTGGATTGAGCGGGGAAATGTCCCCACCGCTGTGTTCGCGGCGGACTGCAATCTGGCCCTGGGCGTCGTGACGGCGCTGCGGGAGCACGGGATCCGGGTGCCGGAGGATGTCTCGGTGTGCGGCTTTGACGATGAGCCCATGGCTCAGGAGTACATCCCGGCGCTGACCATCGTGGCCCAGCCGGTGGCGGCCCTGGCGGAATGCGCCATCGAGCAGCTGTTAACCTGGATTCGGGGCGAGCGCCCTGAGCGCCTGATTTACCGCTTAAAGCCCAAGCTGGTGGTGCGGGAATCCACGGCGGCGCGGCGCGGGTAGAGGGGGAACGACAAAGCCCGCAGGGAATAAAAATGCAGACAAATCGACTTCGCCGGCGGGCGCTTCTTGGGCCGCCGGCGGGGATTTCATCAAATAGCGCAGAGCTATTTATTTTTAGAACTAAAAGTTAATGCGCATTAATTTTTCGTTAATACGCAGCGAGAGAGCAGCCAAGCGGACCGCGCAGTGCCCGCCTGACATAGACAGGGAGGGAAAAATCATGTTGAACGAACATGGACTTAAAATTGCAATCATTGGTTCCGGGAGCACCTACACGCCGGAGCTCATCGATGGGTTTATCCGGCTTCGTGCGACGCTTCCGGTACGCCAGTTTGTGTTTATGGACATCGACGACCGCAAGCGGACGATCGTGGGGGAGCTGTGTATCCGGATGCTCAAGGAGGAAAAGATGACCTGCGAGACGCTCCTCACAGCCGATCTGGATGAGGCCGTCCGGGACGCGGATTACGTGATCACCCAGATCCGGGTGGGAAAGCTGCCGGCCAGAATTCTGGATGAGAAGATCCCCATGAAGTACGGGCTTTTGGGTCAGGAGACCACCGGAATCGGCGGCTTCATGAAGGCCCAGCGGACGATCCCGGTGATGTGCCACATTGCGGACCGGGTGAAGGAGCTGGCGCCGGGGGCGTTTATCATCAACTTTACCAACCCCTCCGGGATTATCACGGAGGCGGTGATGAAGCACGGCTACAACCGGATCATCGGGCTCTGCAACGTGCCCATCAACATGACCACCAGCGTGCGCGAGCAGCTTCCCGGCGGGGAGCTGACCATGGACTACGTGGGGCTAAACCATTTGAGCTGGATTTACCACATTGAGCAGGACGGACATGACATCACCCAGGAGGCCATTCGCCAGGGCGTGAAGAGCGAGCGGATGAACAACATTCCTCCCTCAGATCTGGACCGGGAGATCACGGCGGTGGCAGGGGCCATCTACTCCCCGTACCTGGAATACTATTACGACCGGGAACACAAGAAAAAGCACGGCGAGGAGAGCGAAAAGTGCCGCGGCGAGGAGTGTGTGGAGATCGAGGAACAGCTTCTCGCGCTCTACTCGGAGAAGACGCTCTGCCGCAAGCCGGAGCTCTTAAACAAGCGGGGCGGCCACCGGTACTCGGAGGTGGCGGTGAACCTGGTCCATGACCTGTACAACGATACGGGGAATGTGAACATTGTCAACGTGAGAAATGGAAATACGGTGGACTTTTTGGAACCGGACGACGTGATCGAGGTGGCATGCGCCATAGACCAAAGCGGAGCACATCCGCTGCCGCTGCGCGAAATCGAGAACACGCACATCCGAACCATGATGCAGACCGTGAAGGAGTATGAGAGGCAGACCGTCATCGCCGGCCTCACGGGAGACCGGACGGCCGCGCTGCGTGCGCTGGTGATCCACCCGCTCATGGGAGATTACACCACGTCGAGACAGTGCCTGGACGAGATGCTCTCCGCCAACCGGGCATATCTGCCGCAGTACAAACTTTGATTGGGAGGGAGTCAGTTGAAGAAAAAGAAGCGTTTTACGAGGGATGATCTGGAACTGATCATCATGGCCACACCGACCTTGGTCTGGTTTTTGCTGTTTTCATTTCTTCCCATGTTGGGTGTGCTGATCGCATTCAAAAACTTTCATATATCCGGAGGCGGATTTATTGACAGCTTTTTAAAGAGCCCCTGGGTGGGACTGGAAAATTTCAAGTTCCTGTTCTCCACCAACGAGGCGTTCACCATCACGCGGAACACGCTGCTGTATAATTTCTGCTTTATCATCCTGGATGTGGTGGTGCCGGTCACGTTTGCGCTGATGCTCCATGAGATCCGCAACCGCAAGGCGGCCAAGGCCTACCAGACAATCCTGTTTCTGCCCTACTTCTTGTCCTGGGTGGTGGTCAGCAGCTTCCTGTACGCGTTTTTGAGCCCGGATAAGGGCATTGTAAACCACATGATCACGGCCTCCGGCGGGACGGGAGTCAGCTGGTACACCAACACCAAGCCCTGGCCATTTTTGATCGTCTTTATCCGCACCTGGAAGGAGATGGGCTACGGCACGGTGATCTACCTGGCCAGCCTGGCGGGCATCGACACCACGTACTATGAGGCGGCGGTCATCGACGGCGCCACCAAGTGGCAGCAGGTGAAATACATCACACTGCCGCTGCTGCGCTCCATCGTGGTGATCATGATGATCATGGCAACCGGAAAAATTTTCACCGCATCCTTCGGCCTGTTCTACCAGATCCCAAGGGACGCCGGTGCGCTGTACAGCGTGACCAACGTGATCGACACCTATGTGTACCGTGCCATGATGGGCATGGGCGAGATCGGCATGAGTGCCGCGGCGGCCCTGTTCCAATCGGTGATGGGCATGATCATGCTGCTGGGATCCAACTGGCTGGTGTCCAAGGTGGACAATGAAAATGCGTTGTTCTAGGAGGGATTTTTTATGAGAGGAAACGATAATGAGGTTCAGGACGGGGAGACAAAGTTCAACCACATCGGCCGGGGCGCCAACATTGCGTTCAACACCGTGTTTGTCCTGTTGTCCATCCTGTGTCTGGCGCCGCTGGTGTTCGTGATCATTATCTCATTCAGCTCCGAGCACTCGGTGATGGTGAACGGCTACAGCTTCTGCCCGGACGAGTGGTCCACGGCGGCCTACGAGTTCGTGTTCCAGAGCGGCGGCCAGGTCATGCATTCCCTGGGGATGTCGGTGCTCGTGACAGTTATCGGCGTGGCCGTCGGCATGGCGCTCACCAGCACCTACGCCTACGTGCTGAGCCGCAAGAGCTTCCGCTACCGGAAGCTGTTTACCGGAATTCTGGTGGCGACCATGTTTTTCAACGGCGGCTTAGTCAGCACCTACCTGGTTGTGGCAAACTTCCTGCACCTGAAAAACAATTTTCTGGCCCTGGTGCTGCCGGTGGCGGTAACTCCGTTCAACATCATTGTGCTGCGGACCTTCTTCGCAACCAGTGTGCCCGACGCGCTGATTGAGTCGGCCAAGATGGACGGAGCTTCCCAGTTTAAGATTTTTAAAGATATTGTGTTGCCGATCTCCCTGCCGGGACTGGCGACCGTGGCGCTGTTTTTGACGCTCACCTACTGGAACGACTGGAAAAATGCACTGCTTTACATCGACACGAAGGACCTGTACCCCCTGCAGTATCTGCTCATGAAGATCGAGCGGAATATCGAGTTCATCGCCCAGAACGCCGGGCGGGGCAGCATGGGGCTGGATTCGGCGCTGTCCAGACTCCCCAGCGAGACGGCCAAGATGGCCATCGTGGTGATCGCCACACTGCCTATCGCGTGCGCATATCCGTTTTTCCAGAGATACTTTGTTAGTGGACTGACCGTAGGGTCAGTGAAAGAATAGAGGAGGATGAATCTTATGAAAAAATTATTATCAGCAGCTCTGTGTGGATGCATGGCCGTGTCGCTGGCGCTGACCGGGTGCTCTTCTGCCGGGACTTCCGGCAATGCCTCGGGGGGATCCAAGGACGATGTGACACTGCTCTGGTACACGGAGGGGGACCAGCCGGACGATTTACAGATGGTCCTGGACAAATTGAACCCCATCTTGAAGGAGAAGATCGGCGCCACCATCGATATCCGCTTCGTCTCCAACGCGGACTATGACGAGAAGATGACGTCCGTGATCAACTCCGGCGAGGCCTTCGACATCTGCTTTACCTGCGACTGGGCCAACAGCTACGCGATTAATGCCAGAAAGGGCGCATATCTGGATCTCACCCCCTATCTGGACGGCGACAACAAGGCCTTAAAAGAGGCCATAGACAGTCGGTTCTGGGAGGGCGTGACCATCGACGGCAAGATTTACGGCGTGCCCGCCAACAAGGAATTGCCCTACGCGCCGGTGTGGGCGTTCACCAAGGAGCTTGTGGACAAATACAACCTGGATATCGACAGCGTCACCGACCTGGCGTCCCTGGAGCCGCTGTTAAAGACCATCAAGGAGAACGAGCCGGAGATCATCCCGCTGCCGCTGCGCGCCAGCGATATCCCCGGAATCATCGACAAGTACGACATTCCCGCAGCCAGAGAGCTGCCTGCCTACGTGCGCTACGACGACGAGTCCCGCACGGTAGTGAACCCCTTCGAGCAGGAGGATGTGTTAAAGAACCTGCACACCATCCATGATTACTTCGTGAAGGGCTATATCAACCAGGATGCGGCGACCAACAAGCAGAAACTGAAAAACCGCCTGATCTACTGTGGCTGGTACTGCCCGGGCGCAGAGGAGATCTGGGGCAACCAGGCAGGATACGAGGTTGTGTGCAGACCGCGCTATGAGAACTACTACTCCACCACCTCCTGTATCGGCTCCCTTCAGGCAGTGTCCGCCAACAGCAAGCACCCGGCGGAGGCAGTGAAATTCCTGGAGCTGCTGAATACAGACCCAGAGATCAAGAATCTGGTCACCTACGGCATCGAAGGAACCCACTATGAGAAGACCTCCGACACATCCATCAAGCTTCTGGAGGCTTCCAGCAGATACACGACCGACTACTACACACTGGGCAACGAGTTAATCATGTACACGGTGGATCCGCAGGCCCATGATCTGTGGGATCAGTACCGGGCATTCAACGACGCGTCGAAGCCGTCTGTGCTGGTTGGCTTCAGCTTCAACAATGAGAACGTGAAGACAGAGTATGCCTCCGTGATGAACATCACCGCCCAGTACCTGCCGCAGCTGTTTACCGGTTCCGCCGCGGACGTGGATGAGACTGTCGCTGAGATGAACAAGAAGCTTTACGACGCAGGTTTGCAGAAGATTATTGACGACATGCAGAAGCAGATTGATGAGTGGGCGGCGAATAAGAAGTGAGAGTGAGTTTGGAATGGCACTTGACTTTTAAAAAATTATGTAGTAGTATAAGAGCGTAAAAGAAAGCCAACATTCGGACTACACAAAAAAAGAAGCCCTGGGGGTGCGTTCCCCGGGGCTTCAAACTTTAGGACCGCTGTTATGTTACCTGTTTCGGTCGGTCCATTTGCATATGTAGTAGCTAACCACACCTGCCGCAACCGAAACGATGAATGTTACAATTGCCTCCATCCGGGCTACACCTCCTTTCTGCTGTGCAGTCTGGAGAGATAACAGCAAGTCTATTATAGCTGATTATGTGGCATATTTCTAGTAATCTACATAATTTTTCTGATATTAATTTTCTTAAGAATTTCATCCCTCACCCCAAATTGTACCCGCAAATTCCTTCATTTGTGAAAGGTTTCAAATTTTCTCTTGACATTCGTCATCATCCTGCTTATAATGAGGACCAAGTTAAACCGATGAGCGAGAGTAAGTAAGATGTTAAGTCCTGGCGCAGAGAGCTTCCGGCTGGTGTAAGGGAGCGTTGGATTAGGATCTGAATGGACTCGCGAGGGCGGCTGGAAACCGGCGGATTGTGGCCGGGAGTATGGACCGACGGGTGTCCCACCGTTACCAGGGAGGACGCATGATGGTGCGTTACAGAGCGGGCGTATTTTTAAGTCCCTGCTTCCGGCACAGCATCAGGTTTTTTGTAAACCCGATGTTTTTTATTTTTCCGGAGCAAGGATTACGCCAATCAGGGTGGTACCGCAGAAGTTTTTAGAGCTTTTGTCCCTGCAGGCTACGACAGTAGCGGCAGGAGGCAGAGGCTTTTTTTGATGCCCCGCCGAGTAACACCAAAACCGGAAAGGAGTTAAGACAATGATACCAGGCTGTGACGAGATACTGAAGTTTGCGCGGGACTATGACACGATTCCCGTGTGCCGTGAGATTTATGCGGATGTGGTGACACCGATCACGCTGCTGCGCCGCATCGCGGGAAGGAGCAGCAGGTTTTTCCTGTTGGAGAGCGTGGAGGGCGGAGAAAAGTGGGGGAGATATTCCTTTCTGGGGTATGACCCGGTGATGCGGGTTGCGCTGAGGGAGGGCTGCATGACCGTGGAGAACGGGGACGGAACCTGCCATAAGCGGGAGACCGACCGGCCCTACGAGGTGCTGCGGGAGATTTTACAGGCCAGGAGATCCCCGAGGATCAAGGGCATGCCTCCCTTTACCGGGGGCTTCGTGGGATACTTCTCCTACGCCATGATCAGCTATGCAGAGCCCACCCTGAAGATTCGCAGGGGAGATGAAAAGGACTGTGACCTGCTATTGTTCGACAAGGTGATTGCCTACGATCATTTAAAGCAGAAAATCGCCGTGGTGGTGAATATGACGGCAAAGGATAAGGCGCCGGAAGCGCTGATGGAAGCCTATGGCTCGGCCTGCGGTCAGATTGAGGCGATCGTCCGGATGATCCGCGATGCGAGTCCTCTCCCTGAGGAGCCGGCAGGGCGGGCGGCCGGATTTACCAGCAGCTTTTCGAAGGAGGAGTACTGCCGGAGGGTGGAGCGGGCCAAAGAGTATATCCGCGGCGGCGATATTTTTCAGGCGGTGATCTCCAGACAGTTTGTAAGCCCCTTTGAGGGCAGCCTGTTAAACGCCTACCGGGTGCTCCGGACCACAAACCCGTCCCCCTACATGGTGTTCCTGAAGATTGACGGGGAGGAGGTAATCAGTGCCTCGCCGGAGACGTTGGTCCGGCTGAAGGATGGGCGGCTGACGACCTTTCCGGTGGCGGGATCCCGGCCGCGGGGAGCCACAGAGGAGGAGGACGGGCAGCTGGAGCGCGAGCTGTTGGCCGACGAGAAGGAGCTGGCTGAACACAATATGCTGGTGGATCTGGGGCGCAACGACATCGGGCGGATCGCACGCTTTGGCTCCGTGGAGGTGACGGAGTACCAGATGGTCCACCGCTACTCGCGGATCATGCACATCTGTTCCCAGGTGGAGGGGGATATCTGCCCGGATTGCGACGGCTGCTCCGCGGTGGAGGCACTGCTGCCAGCGGGAACGCTGTCCGGAGCGCCAAAGATCCGGGCCTGCCAGATCATCGAGGAGTTGGAGGCTGCGCCCCGTGGAATTTACGGCGGAGCGCTGGGATATCTGGATTTCACCGGAAATTTGGATACCTGTATCGCCATCCGCATGGCGGTGAACCGGGACGGGCGCGTGACCGTGCAGGCCGGCGGCGGGATTGTGGCGGACAGTGTGCCTGAGCGGGAGTATGAGGAGTCGGCCAACAAGGCCGGCGCAGTGATAAACGCCATTCAGAGAGGGAGCGAGGTGAGCGGGGAGTGATTCTTCTGATTGATAATTATGACAGCTTTTCATACAATTTGGTGCAGATCCTGGGAGCCATGAGGCCGGATATCCAGGTTGTGAGAAATGACGCGGTGACGGTGAAGGAGATCCGGGCCATGCGGCCGGACCACCTGATTCTCTCCCCGGGGCCCGGTTACCCGGCGGACGCCGGAATCCTGGAGGAGGCAGTCAGGGAGCTTGCCGGGGAAATCCCGATTCTGGGCGTGTGCCTGGGACACCAGGGAATCTGCGAGGCTTTTGGCGGCCGAATCGTGCGGGCGGACCATCTCATGCACGGCAAGCAGAGCCTGATTCACAGGATGGATATCAATTCTGCGGCGGGTGAGTGCCCACTGTTTGCGGGACTGCCGGAGGAGTTTTACGCCGCGCGCTACCATTCGCTGGTGGCCGATCCGGGCAGTCTTCCGGATGAGCTGGAGGTGGTGGCAAGGGACGCTAAGGGACATGAGATTATGGCGGTCCGGCACCGGGAATATCCGGTGTACGGCCTGCAGTTTCACCCGGAGTCCATTCTGACACCGGACGGAAGTAAAATATTGGAAAATTTTCTCAACATCGCATAGAGGAGGACAGGATTATGATTCAGAGAGCAATTCATCAGTTGGTAGAGGGACAGAACTTAGACTACGAGGGAGCGAAGGAAGTGATGGACGAGATCATGAGCGGGGACGCCACACAGGCGCAGATTTCCGCATTTCTCACGGCGCTGCGGATGAAGGGGGAGACCATCGACGAGATCACGGCCTGCGCGGCGGTGATGCGGGAGAAGGCGATCCGCCTCAATCCGCCGTTTCCGGTGATGGACATTGTGGGAACCGGCGGCGACGAGGCGGGGACCTTCAACATCTCCACCACCAGCGCCTTCATCGCGGCGGCGGGGGGCGTGAAGGTGGCGAAGCACGGCAACCGCAGCGTGTCCAGCAAGAGCGGGGCGGCCGATGTGCTGGAGAAGCTGGGGGCAAGTCTGAGCTTAAGCGCAGAGCAGGCGGAGCAGGTTTTGGAGCAGACGGGCATGTGCTTTCTGTTCGCACCTGCCTACCACGCCTCCATGAAGTATGCGGCCCCGGTGCGTAGGGAGATCGGAATCCGCAGTATCTTCAACATCCTGGGGCCGCTGTCAAACCCGGCGGGCGCCTCCATGCAGCTTCTGGGCGTCTACGACGCCTCGCTGGTGGAGCCGCTGGCGCAGGTGCTGGCAAATCTCGGGGTGATCCGGGGCATGGTGGTGTGCGGGGGAGACGGCCTGGATGAGGCCACGCTGACCGGCCCAACCCACGTGTGCGAGATCCGGTTCGGAAAGCTTACGCCCTACGAGATCGCGCCGGAGCAGTTTGGCCTCGCGCGGTGCGCGCTGGGAGACCTGGTGGGAGGCACGCCGGAGGAGAACGCGCAGATCACACAGGATATTCTCTCAGGGCGGCTGACGGGACCAAAGCGGGATGTGGCGGTGTTAAACGCAGCGCTGAGCCTGTATCTGGGGATCGACGAGTGCACCATCGCGGGGTGCGTGAAGACTGCCCAGGACCTGATCGATTCCGGAGCGGCCATGATGAAGATGGTGGAGTTTGTGAGGGCCACGAGGGAGATCTCGGGGAAGGAGGAGGTGAGGGCGTCGTGATTCTGGATGAGATTGCGGCTTCCACCCGCAGGCGGGTGGAGCAGGAGAAGATGGAGCGGCCGCTGGAGCGCGTGCGGGACAGGGCGAAGGTTCTGGCGGAAGCAGAGATGAAGTTGGGGCAAAAAAATCCCTTCGAGGCCGCCATAGGGAGGCCGGGGATGTCCTTCATCTGCGAGGTGAAGCGGGCTTCCCCGTCGAAGGGCCTGATCGCTCCCCAGTTTCCCTACCGGGAGATCGCTGCCGAGTACGAGCGGGCGGGGGCGGATGCCATCTCGGTGCTGACGGAGCCGGAATATTTTCTCGGAAGCAGCCTGTACCTGGAGGAAATTCATCGGGTGGTGGCACTTCCGCTTCTGCGCAAGGACTTTGTGGTCGATGAGTACCAGATTTATGACGCGAAGCTTTTGGGGGCGTCGGCGGTGCTTCTGATCTGTTCCCTGCTCCGGGAGGAGAAGCTGGCGCGCTACCTGGGGCTGTGCAGCGAGCTGGGGCTGGCGGCCCTTGTGGAGGCCCACGACGACGCAGAGGTAACCATGGCGGCGAGGGCGGGGGCGCGGATCATCGGGATCAACAACCGGAACCTCAAGACCTTCGAGGTGGATTTCTCCAACGCGCTGCGCCTGAGAGAGCGGGTGCCGGAGGGGACGCTGTTCGTGGCGGAGAGCGGCATAAGGACCGCTGAGGACATCCGTCAGCTGGCCGAGGCCAGGGTGGACGCGGTGTTAGTGGGGGAGACGCTCATGCGGGCATCTGACCGGGCGGCTGCGCTTGGGGAGCTGCGCCGCGGATGCATCCGGTAAATTCCAGGGGAGGATTCGGGCGATGGACATGGAGAGAGGCGGCTGCCGCATAAAAATCTGCGGACTCAGCCGCACAGAGGATATCGAGGCGGTCAACCGGGCGCAGCCGGATTTTGCCGGATTTGTCCTTGCAGAGAGCAGGAGACAGGTGGACGGCTCCTGGGCCGGGGTTCTGCGGAGAGCGCTGGATCCGCGGATCCAGGCGGTGGGAGTGTTTGTGAACGCCCCGGTCGGGGATATTTTAAGGCTGGCGGACAGCGGGACGATCCAGATGATCCAGCTGCACGGCGATGAGGACGAGGCCTATGTCGGGGAGCTAAAGCGCCGTTTGGATGCGCCTGTGATCAAGGCGGTGCGGGTCCGCTGCGCGTCGGATATTCTTAGGGCAGAGGCGATGCCCTGCGATTATCTGCTACTGGACACATATGCGGGCGGGCAGTACGGGGGCAGCGGGCAAATGTTTGACTGGGAGATGATTCCGCCGTTAAAAAAGCCCTATTTTCTGGCCGGAGGAATCAGTGAGGAGAATGCATGGCGGGCCATATCCCGCGGCCCCTATGCGCTGGATGTGAGCAGCGCGGTGGAGACTGACGGGAAAAAGGATTCGGAGAAAATATACCGCATGGTTTTGACGGTGCGGAAAGCGGCAAGATAGCCGCCAAATAATTATCAAACAGCCGGAGATTGGCGAAGAAGAGGAGCAAGACATGGCAAAGGGGAAATTTGGAATACATGGCGGGCAGTTCATCCCGGAAACGCTGATGAGCGCCGTTATCGAATTGGAAGAGGCGTATGAGCACTACAAAAATAATCCGGAATTCAACGCGGAGTTAAAGGAACTCCTGGAAGAGTACTGCGGGAGGCCGTCCAGACTGTACTATGCGAGGAAGATGACCGAGGAGCTGGGCGGGGCGAAAATTTATCTGAAGCGCGAGGATCTAAACCACACGGGTTCCCACAAGATCAACAACGCCATCGCGCAGGTGCTGCTGGCCAAGAAAATGGGAAAGACCCGGGTGATCGCGGAGACCGGCGCGGGCCAGCACGGCGTGGCCACCGCCACGGCTGCGGCTCTTCTGGGAATGGAGTGCGAGGTGTACATGGGCAAGGAGGACACGGACCGGCAGGCCTTAAATGTGTACCGCATGGAGCTTTTGGGGGCCAAGGTGCACCCGGTGACAAGCGGGACCCAGACTTTAAAGGACGCGGTCAACGAGACTCTGCGGGAGTGGACCAGCCGCATCGCGGACACCCACTACGTGATCGGCTCGGTCATGGGGCCGCACCCCTTCCCGACCATGGTGAGGGATTTCCAGAGCGTGATCGGCCGGGAGATCAAGGAACAGCTCCTGCAGAAGGAGGGGCGTTTGCCGGACATGGTGATCGCCTGCGTGGGAGGCGGAAGCAACGCCATGGGCGCCTTCTACGAGTTTATCGGCGACCCGTCCGTGCGCCTGGTGGGCTGCGAGGCGGCGGGGCGCGGTGTGAATACGGCGCAGACGGCCGCGACCATCGCCACGGGCAGCGAGGGGATTTTCCACGGGATGAAGTCCTATTTCTGCCAGGATGAGTACGGGCAGATCGCGCCGGTGTACTCCATCTCCGCAGGGTTGGACTACCCGGGAATCGGGCCGGAGCATGCGTACCTGTACGACAAGGGCCGCGCGCAGTACGTCCCCGTGACCGACGATGAGGCGGTGGATGCCTTCGAGTACCTGTCCAGGACAGAGGGGATTATCCCGGCGGTGGAGAGTGCCCATGCATTGGCCTATGCCCGGAAGGCAGCTCCGGCCATGAAAAAGGATCAGATCATTGTGGTCAATCTGTCCGGCAGAGGGGACAAGGACGTGGCGGCGATCGCCAGATACAGGGGGGTTGAGATCTATGAATAGGGTACAGAGCGTGTTTGAAAAAAAGGCATTTATACCGTTTATCACCGCAGGCGATCCGAACCTGGGCGTGACGGAGGAGCTGGTGGTTGCCATGGCGGAGGCGGGCGCGGATTTGATCGAGATCGGAATCCCCTTCTCCGACCCGGTGGCCGAGGGACCGGTCATCCAGGAGGCGGATCTGCGCGCCCTGGCATCCGGCACCACCACGGACAAAATATTTGAGATGGTGAAGCGGGTGCGCAGGCGGACGGATGTGCCGCTGGCGTTTATGACGTACATGAACCCGGTGTTCGTCTACGGCACGGACCGGTTCGTGAAAAACGCCGTGGAAGCCGGTGTGGACGCGCTGATCGTGCCGGATCTGCCCTTTGAGGAGCGGGAGGAGGTGCTGCCGTTCTGCAAGGCACACGGCCTGACGCTGATTTACCTGGCCGCGCCCACCTCGAAGGAGCGGGTTTTGGCCATCGCCCGGGAGACGAACGGGTTTGTCTACGTGGTATCCTCCCTGGGCGTCACCGGGGTGCGAAGCCAGATCACCACCGATATCGCCGGGATGGTGAGAATGATCAAGGAGGAGAAGAACGTGCCCTGCGCGGTGGGCTTCGGGATCTCCACGCCGGAGCAGGCGAAAGCCATGGCTGCGGCCGCGGACGGCGTGATCGTGGGGAGCGCGATCGTGAAGCTGGTGGCGCGCTACGGGGCAGACTGCGTGGAGCCGGTGAGAGAGTATGTGAAAAAAATGAAGGCGGCAGTGACGGAAAAATGAACCATTTCCAAATTTGAATCCTCTATATAACAGGTGCACCGATAAAGGCGGGGCGGCGGGACAGTTTCCGGCGCCCCGCATGAACGGAAAGGAGGAAGGACTGTGAGGGAGAAAGACGGGGAGGAAGAGCTGGTCCGCCGGATGATGGCGGACGACAGGGAGGCATTCGATCTCCTGATGGAGCGGTATTATCCCAGGACTCTCCGCATGGCATTCCTAATTTCCGGGAGCTATGCAGACAGTGAGGACATTGTGCAGGAGACCTTTGTACAATGTTATGTAAACAGAAAGAAGATCCGTCAGCCGGAATATTTCGAGCGCTGGCTGTACAAAACCCTGACCCGTGAGGCGTGGCGCGTTTGCCGCAGAACCGGAAGAGAGCAGCCGGTGGAGGAGGTGTTCGGGGAGAATGAGCCCGCGGGACCCTCCGTGCTGGAGGAAGTGATGAGGAGCACAAGGGACAGGGAGCTGTACGGGGCGGTGAGACGTCTGCCGGAAAAGCAGCGGACTGCGGTGGTTCTGTACTATTTCAACGGCCTGACCACAAGGGAGATCGCCTCCGTGATGGGCTGCCTGGAGGGCACGGTCAAATCCAGGCTGCACACCGCGAGGAAGCAGCTGCGGCAGGTCTTGGCGGATGGGCAACAGGCGCTGGGAGAGGAGGCAACCTCATGAAGTTGAGAACGAAAAACGGCGGGATGCAAAAGCGTGAGGACGAACAGATCCGGCAGGCACTCGCCCGACATGCGGGTACGGTGAAGGTGTCCGGGGAGGACACCCGGCGGATGGTCCAGTCTGTGCATCGGAAAATAGAGGAGGAAAGCAAGATGAGAAGATGGAGTGCAAGAAAAATAGCAATTGTGGCGGCAGCGGTGTGCGTGTTTGGGACGATCACGGCGATCGCTGCGGGGAAGGTAGTGGGGGTCTCCTCCCACAGCACCTGGGAGGAAGCGGTCTACGACTATGACGAGGCAAAGAAGATGAAGGATCAGGTGGGCTTTGAGATCCGGACACCGGAATCCTTCTCCAACGGGTATGCCTTTGAAGCAGCGATTCCGACGCGGGAGGAGTCAAAGGATGCGGACGGAAACACGGTCCAGAAGACCACGAGCCTGACTCTGTGTTACCGCAAAAAGGGAATGGAAGATATTTACATTTCTGTAGACGGGAAAAATCTGTATGAGTCGCAGCCGGCCGCGGGCCAGGCATATACCCACGGCGATGTGACCGTGTATTACAGATGTGACAACTACCGCTTTGTGCCCCCGAATTATCAGGTGTCCGAGGAGGAGAAGGCGCAGGTGGAGGCGGGAACGCTCTATATCAGCTACGGCAGCGATAAGGTAGAAAACCAGCAGAATCAGAGTGTGACCTGGGAGGACGGCGGATTGTATTACAACATAGGCTCCTTCGACAACACGATGAGCGCGGAGGACTTCGTCCAGATGGCAGCGGAGATCATTGACGCCGAGTGACAGAAAAATGATACGCAAAAAATACGCCCGGGACGGCAATTCATGAGCCGTCCCGGGCGTATCTTGTCTCCGCCGCCCGTCATGCGGGCCGCTATCCTATTTCTGGCATGCCTCCACGAAGCTGGCAAACAGGTTCTTGGCGGGGCCGTCCTCGTTGCAGAGGAATTCCGGGTGCCACTGAACGCCAACCAGGTAGGGGTAATCCGTCTTCTCCACAGCCTCCACCAGGCCGTCCTTTGCGAACGCGGTGGCGGTCAGGCCGGGAGCCAAGGTGCGCAGGCCCTGATGGTGCATGCTGTTTACCGCGATCTGCGGCTGTCCGCCCGCGATCTGCGCCATGCGGGTTCCCGCGACCACATCCACGTAGTGGCTGGGGGTGGTGTAGTAGTAGGGCTGGCGGTGGGCGATGGGGAAGGAGGACTCAAGCTGGCTGGGCAGATCCTGGTAAAGGTCGCCGCCCAGGAACACGTTGATGGCCTGGATGCCGCGGCAGATGCCGAGGATTGGCTTTTTCGCTTCCATGGCCAGTTTAAACAGCTCCATCTCCAGGGAATCCCTGAGCTCGGAGATATCGCCGCAGTTTAAGTGGGTCTCCTGGTTATACAGAAACGGGTGAACGTCCGGGCCGCCGGAGAAGAGAAATCCGTCGCAGGTCTCCACCAGCTGGCGGCGGTCCTCCGTGGACCCCTCGATGGGGAGCGGGATGGGGATTCCACCCGCGTTCGCGATGGCCCGCAGGTAGGTGAAACGCATTTCGATCTCTTCGCTCTGCTTGTTGTGTGAGGGCGTGATGCCGATGATCGGTTTTTTCATAATCAATACAACCTCCGTGTAATTTCCTATAATGAAAAGAGCCCCTTCCGTCTGGAAGAGGCCCTTATGTAGCTCATTAGCCCTCGATAGCTCCGGTCGGGCAGGTAGCAGCGCAGGTGCCGCAGTCGATGCAGGTATCAGCGTCGATCACGTACTTGCCATCACCCTCGGAAATAGCGCCTACCGGACATTCAGCTGCGCAGCTGCCGCAGCTAACACAAGAATCATTGATAACGTATGCCATTGGTAAATACCTCCTTAATATTGTGAGTATCTTCGGAAAATCTCTCACAACAGGAATTCCCGAACACACCCTTGTACATTGTTCTTATATTCTATACTATATTCTGTAATTATTCAAGTGGAAAATGCAGGGGCTCATGTTTAAAATTATGAGCAATTTCGACTGTCGCGCATTCCCTGCAAAATCACCTTGCGCGCCTCGCCGGCCTGGTCCTGGGACATGGGCGGTGTGTCCTCAAGGGGGTAGGGGATGCCGAGGGAGTGGTACTTGGCTTTTCCCATGTCGTGGTAGGGGAGCACGTCCAGGGCCCGGATGTTTTTTAAGGTTCCCAGATAGCGCCCCAGCCGGTAGAGGTCGGCCTCGCTGTCCGTCAGACCCGGGACGACTACATGCCGGATCCACACCGGAATCTGCCGCTCCTCCAGGTAGCGGGCGAAGGCCAGGATGGGGGCCTGGGGCTGGCCGCAGAGCTTTTGGTGGGCCTCCGGGTCAATGTGCTTGATGTCCAGCATGACCAGGTCCGTGGACGCCATGAGCCGGTTGAACTTTTCTAACATGCCCTGGGAGTCCGGCCGGAAGGTGGCGCCGGAGGTGTCGAGACAGGTGTGGATGCCCCGGCGTTTGGCAGCCTCAAACAGCTCGGTCACAAAGCTCAGCTGGGTTAACGGCTCGCCACCGCTGACCGTGATCCCGCCCCTGCGGTAAAAATGGCGGGCGTTCTCATACTGGTTTAAGATTTCCTCAACGGTCATGGGCGTCCCGCCCTTGGGATCCCAGGTGTCCGGGTTATGGCAGTACAGACAGCGCATGGGGCAGCCGCTTAAGAAAATCACCATGCGGATGCCCGGTCCGTCCACAGTGCCAAAGCTTTCGATGGAATGAACTCGTCCGATCATAATGAGATGCAGCCTCCTTTCGCCGCCCCAAGGCCATCGAAGCGGGCCGCGGGACAGGAATACAGGTCCGGGGACATCACGCCCCCGGACCGTTTATTGAACGCAATGGGCCGCGGCCGGAGCCTGCGGGCCATTGCTGACTATGCTATCAGATGGCACCGTGGAACGTGCGGGAGATGACCTCATCCTGCTGTTCCCTGGTCAGCTTGTTGAAGTTTACGGCGTAGCCGGACACGCGCACGGTCAGCTGGGGGTATTTCTCCGGGTGAGCCTGGGCGTCCAGCAGAGTTTCCTTGCTGAACACGTTCACGTTTAAGTGGTGTCCGCCCTCCTGGGCATAGCCGTCCAACAGCGCTACCAGGTTGTCGATCTGTGCTTCGCTTGCTTTTACCATATTTAAGTCCTCTCTTTCTCGTAGGTTGTCAGTCAGGCGTCCTCGTTGTCCGCCTCGGTGTCAAGACCCTCAAACAGGGTGGGGGATTCGCAGCTTCTGCAGCCGGCCAACTCCACCTCCAGATCGCCCATGAAGACCTGGTCGTCCTTTCCGAGGGCGCCCGGGATGATGGAGAAGGTGTTGGAGATGCCGTCCTGGGCATCCCTGAAGGGCAGCTTGGCCACGGAAGCTAAGGAAGCCACCGCACCGTGGGTATCCCGGTGGTGCATCGGGTTGGCGCCCGGCGCGAAGGGCTCGCCCGCCTTACGCCCGTCCGGCGTCGCGCCGGTGTTCTTGCCGTACACCACGTTGGAGGTGATGGTCAGGATGGACGTGGTGGGGATTCCGCCGCGGTAGGTGTGGTTGCCCTTGATATAGCTCATGAAGGTGTGAACCAGCTCCGCCGCGATCTGGTCCACGCGGTCGTCGTTGTTGCCGTATTTGGGGAAGTCGCCCTCCACCTCGTAGTCCACCGCGATGCCCTTCTCGTTGCGTATGGGCTTCACCTTGGCGTACTTGATGGCGGATAAGGAGTCGGCCACCACGGACAGTCCGGCGATGCCGGTGGCGAACCAGCGGGTCACCTTCTTGTCGTGCAGCGCCATCTGCAGGCGCTCGTAGCTGTATTTGTCATGGTTGTAATGGATGATGTTGAGCGCGTTCACGTACACGCTGGCCAGCCATTTCATCATATCCTTGTAGCGGTCCATCACTTCATCGTAATCTAAGTACTCGGAGGTGATGGGGCGGTACTTGGGGCCAACCTGCTTGCCGCTTATCTCGTCCACGCCGCCGTTGATGGCGTAAAGCAGGCACTTGGCGAGGTTGGCTCTGGCGCCGAAGAACTGCATCTCCTTGCCGATCCGCATGCTGGAAACGCAGCAGGCGATGGCGTAGTCGTCCCCGTGGGTCACCCGCATGAGGTCGTCGTTCTCATACTGGATGGAGGAGGACTCGATGGAGGTCTTGGCGCAGAAGCGCTTAAAGTTCATGGGCAGTCTGGTGGACCACAGCACGGTCAGGTTGGGCTCCGGCGCGGTTCCCAGGTTCTGCAGGGTGTGCAGGTAGCGGTAGGACATCTTGGTCACCATGTGACGCCCGTCGATGCCCACGCCGCCGATGGACTCGGTCACCCAGGTGGGGTCGCCGGAGAACAGCTCGTTGTACTCGGGCGTTCTGGCGAACTTGATCAGGCGCAGCTTCATGATGAAGTGGTCCACAAACTCCTGAATCTGTTTTTCCGTATATTTTCCGCTCTCTAAGTCGCGCTGCGCGTAGATGTCCAAGAAGGTTGAGGTCCGCCCTAAGGACATGGCGGCGCCGTTCTGCTCCTTCACCGCGGCCAGGTAGCCGAAGTAGGTCCACTGGATGGCCTCCTTCACGTCGCAGGCAGGTTTCGAGATGTCGTAGCCGTAGATTTTTCCCAGCTCCTTCAAATCCTCCAGCGCGCGGATCTGCTCGGAGAGCTCCTCGCGCTCGCGGATTACGTCGGAGTACATGATGGTGCGGGTGGAGTTCTTCTCCTCCTTCTTCTCCTCGATCAGAGTATCCACGCCGTACAGCGCGATGCGGCGGTAGTCGCCGATGATGCGCCCGCGGCCGTAGGCGTCCGGCAGGCCGGTGATGATATGGCTGGAGCGGCATGCCCGCATCTCAGGGGTGTAGGCGTCGAACACGCCCGCGTTGTGGGTCTTTCTGTGCTTGGTGAAAAACTCCACGATCTCCGGGTCCACCTCGTAGCCGTTGTCCTGGCAGGCCTTCACCGCCATGCGGATGCCGCCGTAGGGCTGAAGTGCCCGCTTGAAGGGCTTGTCGGTCTGAAAGCCCACAATTGTCTCTTTATCTTTGTCCAGATACCCGGGGCCGTGGGAGGTGATGGTGGAGATGATCTTGGTATCCATGTCCAGCACGCCGCCGGCTTCCCGCTCCTTGGCGGACAGTTCCATGACCTGATCCCAAAGGGCTGTGGTATTTTCCGTGGGACCTTCCAGGAATCCGTCGTCGCCGTCGTAGGGCGTGTAGTTCTTCTGAATGAAGTCGCGCACATTGATCTCACGCTCCCACACACCGCTCTTAAATGTGTTCCATTCTGTTCTCATAGATTTTTCCCTCCTGTAAATCGTATTGTCCCCAATACCTGCTGCCGCCATTCGGTTGGTACGCTGTCAGTGTACTATAAGTTAAAAAAAGTTGCTGTTGCTTTTGCAACACTTATTATATTATGCACATTGTATACACGTCAAGAGTTTTAACTGATAATATTTTTTAACAGATGATGATAATTCTGGGTTATATGATAAAAAATGCTTCCCTGCAGGCAGAACAGGGAAGCAATCATTTAACTGTATAAAATAAGCGCGATCATTTCAACCGGTTCATCCCCGGAGGCGCTTATGCCGTGTCCTTCGCCGGGAGGCGTGTGCGCCACATCGCCGGGGCCCAGTGTGACCATGGCGCCGTTGTCGTTATAGCAGGCGGTTCCTTTTAAAATGTAGTACGTTTCCGACTCGCCTGTGTGAACATGGTATCCGATGGCGGCGCCGGGATGGACGGTGGTGTGCGCGAACACCCGCCCTTTGTGGTACAGGGCATCCGGGCCGTTTAAAAGACTGCGGACCGTGATCTCGCCGGTCCCGTTAAAAGGACTTGGTTTTCTCTCTTTTTCCAGGCTATTGTTTTTAATTATCATAGTCACTCCTTATTTTGAAACGTCAAATTCTTCTGCCTCTTTGATTTTGGGGCTGAATCTGCTCCCCAGCGCCATCCATTCCTGAAGACCGAACCGTTCAAACAGCGAGATGGGCCGGTTATCTACGTCATCCCGTTCGGTGATAAAGATATCGCTGCCGGATTCCAGACAGGCCTTCGAAAAATCTTCCATGCCCTTTATGGCGCCCCACTGGGCGCAGTGGACGGTGATCAGGTTATAGCCCCAGTCAACCAACTGGCTGTAGGTGACTTTCGGGCTGGCGCCGGCGGAGGCCATTCCGAACATTTTCCAGCCTGGCACACGCCGTCCGATCTCCTCGATGGCCTCCAGCGTTTCGGTTCCCTCCACCAATGTGATGTGGGCGCCGGCCTCCACGGAGGCGATGGCCCGCTCGATAGCGGCTTCCTTCCCGAGCACATTGTAGGCATCTGTCCGTGCGATCAGCAGACAGTCCGTATCTTTGAGCGCGTAGGCCGCTGCCTTCACCTTGCTGATATAGTCTTCCAGGGGGATTACCTCCTTACCCTTAAGATGTCCACAGCGTTTGGGAAATGTCTGATCCTCCATATGGACAGCCATGGCGCCGGCGCGGGCGATTCGCCTGCAAGTGTGGATGACGTTGAGTTCATTGCCAAAGCCTGTGTCGATGTCCACGATCATGGGCAGCGAGCAGGAGGCGGAGATGCGCCCCGCCGCATCGACCAGTTCCTGGAGAGAGACCAGCCCGATATCGGGAAGGCCGCAGTAGCTGGCAGCCAACTCTCCCCCGCTCAGGCACATTGCTTTGAAACCGGCCTGTTCAGTAATCTGTGCGGACAGGCAATCGTACACGCAGGAAGCCAGAACCGGACCTTCCTCCAGAAGTTGTCTCAGTGTAGTTTTTGACATGTAAAAACCTCCTTTTATTGTTTGGCAGATGAATATCTGTTATAAAATGATAATAAACAAATAAAATAAAAATGTCAACGGCATAATTTGATAAAAATAAAAAAGAGCCAAAATATAGATATTAAGAAGAAATCCAATGAATTGGGTAAAATGGGTTATGGTGCTATGAGCCGCCTGGTCTATCGTCCTTTACATGAT
>USJW01000035.1 GCA_900555045.1 uncultured Clostridium sp.
TTTTTTTTTTTTTTTTAATGATACGGCGACCACCGAGATCTACACTCTTTCCCTACACGACGCTCTTCCGATCTACAGTGATCCGGTCAAGCTGGCCTACGTGGCCCACGACATCGGCACCCCGGTGAACCAGGCGTGGCTGGAGGGGATCCAGCGGGAATGCGCATACTACGACAATATCACGGTTCAGGGATTTGACGCCAAGAGCAGCGCTGAGGAGCAGGTGAAGATCATGTCCGAGGTGATCAACCAGAAGTACGACGCGATCATTCTGCAGGCCAGCGATAACGCTGCACTGGCTGCCTCCGTGACAGAGGCGGAGGAGGCCGGGATACCGGTCATCACCATCAACATGGACGTGGATTCCGTGCACTCCGCGCTGGTACAGATGGTGGACTACGACGCAGGGCGCCTGGCGGCGGAGGAGATTGCGGGGAGCTTAAACGGCAAAGGAAAAATCGTGATCATCCAGGGCCTGCCCGGCATTATCCGTACGGACAACCTGGAAAAAGGATTCCGGGACACGATCGCCAAGTACAGCGACATCGAGATCATCGGCTCCCAGGCCGCCGATTTTGAGAAGGAGAAGGCTATGAGCGTGATGAACAGCTTCCTTCAGGCGAACAGTCAGATTGACGCAGTGTTTGCCATCAACGATGCCATGGCCGAGGGCGCTGCGCTGGCGGCTGAATCCGCCAACCGTCTGAACGGACTTTTGATCTGGGGCGCCGACGGCGAGAAGGACGCGCTGACCATGATCGAGGACGGAAAATTGACCGGAACCATTTACACCAACTGCTGGGACGAGGGTTCCACCGCCGCGAAGGTGGCACTGCTGATGATCGGCTCCGAGTACAGTTACGACGTGCTGACCAAGACGCCGGTGATCAATATGGAGCCGGTGGTGGTGACCAAGGACACGGTGGGCAGTATCGCGCAGGAAGACCGCTGGTAATTGCCGGGGACAGATTGGAGGGGGCGTTCGATGAACACCCCCGTTGTTCGTGAAAGGAATCAGATATGAAACAGAGCACAATTCGCAGAATCATTTCACTGGGACTGCTGGCTGCCTTGATAATAGTCTTCTCAGCGACCAGCAGCTATTTCCTGAACGTGGGGAATTTTATCGCGATTCTCCGCGACGCATCGGTGGTGGGCATCATCGGCATCGGCGTGACCTATGTGATCATCACTGCGGGCATCGATTTGTCCACCGGCTCCCTCCTGGCCCTGTCGGGGATGGTGATGGCGCTCATCTACCGCTATACCGCGCTGCCCATCTGGCTCATGCTCCTGGCGGGCCTGGCCGTGGGCGTGCTGGGCGGTTGGATCAACGGGATGATCATCACCAGGCTGGCGCTGCCGGAGTTTATCGCCACCCTGTCCACGCTGGGGATCTACCGGGCCATTACATACATCATTGCGATCAAGGAGAACGGCATCATCACCAGCCAGCCCATGAAGGATTACCGGTTTACGGTCCTGGGCGGCTCGGTGGGCGGAATCTATTACGTGACCATCGCCTTCATTGTGCTGGCAGTGATCGGGCAGATCGTCCTCAAGAAGACCCGCTTCGGAACCGATTTATACGCCACCGGGTCCAATGTCAAGGCGGCCCGGCTCTCGGGCATCAACACGGACCGCGCCAGGCTTTTAGCCTACACCGTGGTGGGAGCCTGCGTGGGCGTGGGGGCAATCTTTACCACATCCCGTTTGCAGAGCGCCACCGCAGTTTTGGGCGACGGGCTGGAGTTCAACGTGATCGCCGCCGTGGTGGTGGGCGGCTGCGCCATGAACGGAGGGCGCGGGGACATCGTTGGAACGGTGATCGGCGCGCTGTTTATGGCGGTGTTAGACAACGGCATCTACAAATATCAGATCAATACGGCCTATCAGCCCATCATCAAGGGGCTGATCATTATCGCGGTGGTGGTCTTTGACTCCTGGTACAACAGCAGGATGGAGGAGGCCTCCAAGAACAAAAAGCGCATGCAGGAGGAGGTGAGCGGGATATGACGGACAGGGAAGTGATTCTCCAGGTGAAGGACATTGAAAAGAGCTTCGGCGGAGTCCCGGTACTCAAAAAGGTCAATCTGGATATCCGCAAGGGTGAGGTCCACGCGCTGATGGGCGAGAACGGGGCCGGCAAGTCCACCCTGATCAAGATTATCACCGGCGCCTACACCAAGGATGCGGGTTCTATTTTCTGGAAAGGCAAGGAGGTGCAGATCAACAGCCGCGCGGACTGCCAGGCATTGGGAATCGCCTGTATCTACCAGGAATTGTCTGTGATCCCGGCGCTGACCGTGGCCCAGAACGTGCTGCTGGGGAAGGAGCCTAAGATCGGCAGAACGGGGTTAATCAACTACCGGGAGCTGAACCGGCAGGTCGGGCAGCTGATCGACCGGTACGAGTTCCCCTTAAACCCTACGGACGTGGTGGGCGATCTGGGCATCGGCCAGCGCCAGCTGATCGAGATTTTAAAGGGCCTGTCCACGGAGGCGGACCTGCTAATCATGGATGAGCCCACCGCTTCCCTAAGCGGCAAGGAGGCGGAGAGCCTGTTTGATATCATCGGGGGACTGCGGGACAAGGGCGTGAGCATCATCTACATTTCCCACCGGCTGGAGGAGGTATACCGCCTCTCCGACCGCCTGACCATTCTGCGGGACGGGGAGAACAAGGCCGTGCTGGAGAAGGACGAGATCGACCCGCTGCGGGTGATCGAGCTGATGATCGGCAAGGCGGTGGACGAGTCCGAGGGCTCGGTGAAGACGCTTAAGCGGAATCAGAATCCGGTGTACCTGGAGGTGAAGAACCTGACCAGCAGGGGCGTGTTTAGGGATGTGAGTTTCCAGGTGCGAAAGGGCGAGATCGTGGGCATTGGCGGGCTGATCGGGGCCGGAAGGACGGAGCTAGTGCGCTGCATCTACGGCATCGACCGCTTTCACAGCGGGGAGATTCTGGTGGACGGAAAGCCCTACGCGCCAAACGCCGCAAGGAGTATCAAAAACGGCTTCGGCTTCGTGCCGGAGGACCGGAGAAACCAGGGCTTTATCCCTTTGCTCTCCATCAACAAAAACAACGCGCTGACCAATTACGATCTGATCAAGAAGAGCGGGTGGGCCATCTCGGACAAGGACGAGCTGCGGATGTGCCTGGAGGCCATCCGCAAGGTGGACATCCGCCCCGGCGATCCGGACAAGCCCGTGGGCCTGCTCTCCGGCGGCAACCAGCAGAAGGTGGTGCTGGGAAAGTGGCTGATGCGGGATCTGAAGCTTCTGATCGTGGATGAGCCCACCGCGGGCATCGACGTGGGGGCGAAAAATGAAATCTATACCATACTGCAGGACCTGGCGAGAGAGGGCGTGGTCATCATCGTGGTCTCCTCGGACTTGCAGGAGCTGCTGCGCATCTCGGACCGGATTCTGGTGATGCGCAAAGGGCGGATTGTAAAAGAATTTGCGGAGGAGACGGTGACCCAGGCGGACATCCTGGCGGCTGCCTCCGGCCTGATCCAGGATGAGGAGGTGCGCCCATGAGCGGAAGCAGAAAAAAATTGAATCTTCAGTCTTACAGCAAGGTGTTTATTCTGCTGGGCTTTATGCTGGTGCTGACCGCCATCGCCCCGGACAGCTTTCCCACGGTGGCCAATTTGAGCAACGTGCTCTGGTCTGTGTCCGTGGTGGGGATCATGGTGTCCGGCTCCATCTTTGCCATCCTGGTGGGCGGCATCGACCTCTCGGTCGGCTCCATGCTGGCCATGACGGGGATCATCGTGGTGAAAATGATCCGCTATTTCGACTATTCCATCACCGGCGTCCTGCTGGGAATGCTGCTGGCGCTCCTGACCGGCGTGCTGGTGGGGGTCATCCACGGCGTGATCATCACACGCTACAACGTCCCTGCGTTTCTGGTGACCTTCGCGACCCAGAGCATCATACTGGGACTCTCCATGCTGCTGACCAACAACAAGATCATCGGCTGCCTGGAGCCCAAGGCGTTTACCGTCATCGGAATCGGCAAGCTGTTCGGGCTGCCCTTACCCATCTATGTGATGGCAGTCATCGCCTTCATCAGCTATTTTATCCTGAACAGGACCGCCATCGGCCGGTATGTGTATGCGGTGGGCGGAAACCCGGAGGCTTCCCGGATATCCGGAATCTCGGACAAGGGCATAATCATCATGTCCTACGTGTTTTCCGGGGTGACGGCGGCCATCGGCGGCATCGTCCTAGCCTCCATGACCCAGCAGGGAATGGCGAGCACCGGCAAGGGGTATGAGACGGAAGTGATCACCGCCGCGGTAATCGGAGGAGTCAGCCTGGCAGGCGGTGAGGGCCGCGTGCAGGGCGCGATCTTCGGCGCTGTGCTGGTGGGCCTGTTAAACAACGGTATGAACCTGCTGAACGTGCCCTCCACCCACGTGGGCCTGGTGAAAGGGCTTGTGATCATCGCAGCGGTGGCTGTGGATATCCTTGGAAGAAAGGAGAAGCAGCGCGGCGTTGCCTCTCTGTTTAAAAGAAAGAAGGTAATCTCATGAAAAAAATAGATGCGCATCTTCATGTGGCGAAGATTGTTGCCGGATACTGCCGGCGCGGGGAGCTGAGAGCCTGCGGGGGCGGCCGGGCCGTCTGGGGAAACGGCGAGGAATTCCAGCTGTTTCCGGAGGGCTACGGGGACGAATCCTTCCCCGTGGAGCGGGCGATAGAGATCATGGATCAAAACGGCGTGGAGCGGGCCGTGCTGATGCAAGGGAGCATGTACGGCTTCCAGAACCAGTACCACTATGAGATTCTGCAGAAATATCCCGAGCGCTTCTGCCCGTCCTGCACGGTGGACCCCTTCATGACGGACCACATGGAGATGCTCAAATTCCTGCTGGAGAAGCGGAATTTCCGCTTGGTAAAGTTTGAGGTCAGCTCCGGCGGCGGACTCATGGGCTGCCATGATCCGTTTGAACTAGACTCCCCGCGGATGATGGAGATTTACGAGCGGATCGCCCGCAACCACGGGGTGGTGGCGCTGGACGTGGGGGATTTGACGATGCCCAGCCATCAGCCGGACCGGCTGGCCCGGGTGGCACGGGAGCTTCCGGAGCTTAAGATGGTGGTCTGCCATCTCCTGGCCCCCATGAAAGGGCGGGAGCGGGAGTTGGAGGAGAGCCTGGAACAGCTGAATCTGCCCAACGTGTGGTTTGATCTGGCGGCGCTGCCGAAGATACTGGAAAGCCCGGCTTACCCCTACGGGGACGTCCATCAGGTGCTGAAGCGTGCGAAGAAAATCCTGGGGGCGAAGAAGATGATGTGGGGCACGGATGCGCCCTTCGCGGCCACCAGGGATTCCTACGAAAATCTGACCGGATATCTGGCGGACGGGGACGCGTTTACGCAGCAGGAGCTGGAGGACGTCTACTACAACAATGCACTGGAAGTGTATTTCTAAGCGGCACAGGAGGTAGAAAAATGCTCAGAAAACGAGAGGAGTTGCAGGTGGAGCGCAAGCCCGCCCCCTTCGGCGGTACCGGGGAGATCACGGTGCGCAGCCTGTTAAACGGGCCGGAGGAAATGTACGAAAAGGGCCGGGTCTTCTGCCATACCACGGTGTACCCCGGGGCGGCCATGGGATACCACGTCCACGAACACGAGTCGGAGACTTACTACATTCTCAGCGGAACCGGACGGTTTAACGACAACGGAACCATAAAGACCGTCACCGCCGGGGACGTGACCGTCACCGGCAGCGGCGAGGGCCACAGCATGGAAGCGGTGGGGGAGGAGCCGGTGGAGATGATCGCCCTGATTCTCTACCAATAGAGGAAAGTCCTGGAAAAAAGATAGTTGAAACATATGCCCGCCCGCGTTATAATGGGGAATATTTATGAATTTTTCGGGGGAAAGCATATGATTACGGATTTGACCACGGAACATCCGGACAAGACACTGTGGCGTTTTCTGCTGCCCATGATGGTCAGCGTGATATTCCAGCAGTTCTACAACCTGGCGGACAGCATGATCGCCGGGAAATTCGCCGGGGAGGCGGCGCTGGCGGCGGTGGGGGCTTCCTACCCGATCACGGTGATTTTTATGGCCTTCGCGGTGGGCAGCAATCTGGGGGCCTCGGTGATCGTGTCGCGGCTCTTTGGGGCGAAGGACTTCGCCAGGATGCGCACCGCGGTGACCACGGCGTTCATCGCCTGCCTGGCCATGAGCCTGGGGCTGACGGCCTTCGGGTACGTGTTCTGCGCGCCCATGATGCGCTGGATTCACACGCCGGGGGACATCTTTTCGGACGGGGCGCTGTACCTCAGGATCTACGTGTTCGGGCTCACGTTTCTGTTCCTCTACAACGTGTGCACCGGTATTTTCACGGCGCTGGGCGACTCCAAGACTCCGCTATATTTTCTGATCGGCTCCTCGGCGGGCAATATTTTTCTGGACTGCCTGTTTGTGGCGGTGTTTCACTGGGGCGTGGCCGGTGTGGCCTGGGCCACCTTCATCGCACAGGGGATCTCGGCCTTCCTGGCGCTCGTCACTCTGGCCGGGCGTCTGCGGCACTTCCGACTGGACCGGCATGTCCCGCTGTTTGACTGGGGACTCCTCATGCGGATCGCCGCCATCGCGGTGCCCAGCATCATGCAGCAGAGCGTCCTCAGCGTCGGAAACCTGTTTGTCCAGAACATTGTCAACCACTATGGATCCGCGGTGATCGCGGGCTACTCGGGCGCCATCAAACTGAACACCTTTGCCATCAACACCTTCATGTCCCTGGGCGGCTGCCTTTCCAGCTACACGGCCCAGAACCTGGGCGCGGGCAAGAGGGAGCGCCTGCCCCTGGGCTTTAAGACCGGGGTGCGCCTGTCCTTCTTCGCCACCATCCCGTTCTTTGTGCTGTATTTTTGCTTCAGTCGCGGGATGATGGGGCTGTTTCTCAACGCGGACAGCACGGAGGCCATCCGCGCGGGGGTGGAATTTCTACACATTGTATCCCCGATGTACTTTATGATCTCCATCAAGCTGATGACCGACGGCATCATCCGGGGCTCCGGCGCCATGGTTTACTTTGTGGTGGCGACGGTGCCGGATTTGATCCTCCGGATCACCTTCGCGTACATCCTCACGCCCCATTTCGGCAGCACGGGAATCTGGATGGCCTGGCCCTTCGGATGGATTGCGGCCAGTGGGCTTACGATTCTGTTTTACCGAAGGATTGTGACGGGGAAGTTTGAGATTAGGCTATAACACAAAAATGATAGGACTGCTGTCCGGAAAACACATTTTTCCGGACAGCGGTCTTTTTTTGAGCTGTTTTGCGAAAAAACAGGGGAGACCGGCCATGGAGTGGGGGAAAACGACGGGTTTTGACAACAGAAGCGCTCGAAAATTCTCACATATGGACAACTGGGGTTTATTGTAAAAAGAACGTTAAAATGATATAATTTGGAAATGTGCGCAATTGAATACATGACGTTTGAGTTCACAGCAGGAGGGGAACATGAAGAGAGGGATGGGGTTTGGCGCAGTGCTGCTCGGGGTAGTTTTGGCGGGCACGTTCGCGCTGCATATTTTCGCGCAGAAGCCGGAGACCGACTACAGGGAGATGCTGAGCCGGACCAGTATTTTTTCCTGGGAACAGGAGTATATGGAGACGGAATATGAGCCGCAGCTGGAGCTTGCGATGACCAGCCTGGGAATCGAGACGGTTTACCAGGAGGTGAGCGATGGTACGGACCCAAAAATCGTGCTGTCCTACCTGGAGCGGCGGGCCGACAAGGGCCAGAAGGTCTTTTACCTGGCGGGGGCCTCGGAGTGGGGGCTCGAGGAGGATGCCGCCTCGATGCTGGCGGAGGTGGAAAAAGTAAAAAAATGGAACCGCGACGCCGTGAAAGGGCGGGGATTTGCGGGGATTGTCTGGGACGTGGAGCCGTACCTTTTGAGGGAGTGGAGGAAGGCCCCGCAGGAAGCCATGGAGCAGTTTGTGAAGAACTGCGAGGCCGCATACCAGGCGGCCCGCAAGAACCGCCTGGCGGTCATCCTCTGCATCCCCAATTTTTACGATCTGCCCGAGTACAATCAGGCGTTGGAACGGCTGGTGAAAAACGGCTGCGACGGGATTGCGGTCATGAACTATCTGAAGGCGGATGAGGCGGGCCAGATCGCCGGCGAGGTGGAGCTGGCGCAGAAATACGGGAAGGTCGTCATCAACATCACGGAATTGCAGAAGCCCGGCTACCATGAGCTGACGGAGGAGAACACCTATTATTATGATGGCCTTTTGGCCGTCGAGGAGAGCTGGGAGCGCCTCAGGGAGGCGTTCGACTACGACGGGCTCGGGTTTTCCTGGCATTATTTGAAGCCTGTCTTAAAATTGATGGGCGAAGAGACAGAGTAAAGTGAGGTTAGAACATGAGTGAGGTGCTGCGGCAGGAGAAGAAATATCTGCTGTCCTATGATCAGTTTCGCCGTCTGGACCACCAGTTTATGCAGGTCCTGCACCCGGATTCCCACAATGGAATGAACGGGTACGCCGTCAGGAGTCTGTACTTCGACACCCTGCAGGAGCGGGACTTTTACGAGAAGGAGGACGGCCTGGAGGTGCGCAGAAAAATACGCCTTAGGGCCTATGACCCCGATGCCTCCTTCGCCGTGCTGGAGATGAAGCAAAAGCAGGGGGAGAACCAGAAAAAACGTTCCTTAAGGCTGGAGCGGGCGGACGCGAAGGAGCTGTGCAGGGGAAATTACTCCAGCCTGCTGCGCTATGAGGACCCCTTTGCGAGGGAGTGCTACGGGCTCATGAACATGATGTGCTACCGCCCCAAATCCATCGTGGAGTACCAGCGCAAGGCCTACGTGGCCAGGGAAAACCAGACGAGGATCACCTTCGACTTCTCCATCCGGGCGACGGAGAGCGATTTTCGGATCTTTTCGCCGGATTTAAACCAGTATCCGGTTTTCGATCCCTATCTGGTGATTATGGAAGTGAAATATAACCGCTTTCTGCTCAGCTACATCAAGGAGTTGGTCAGCAGAGAGGGGAAAAGTCCGGTTTCGGTCAGCAAATACTGTCTGTCGCGGAGCGTCGGGCTGCACTATATGTATTAAACACCGGCCAAGGGCCGGTCGGTAAGGAGGAAAATTAGGTGAAAAAGTACATTTATTCTATGCTTGAGGGGACAGGAACACTGTCCACGGAGGAGATCGTCCTCCACATTCTGGTGGCCGCCATCCTGGGAGCCGTCATTTATCTGTCCTACTATTTCAGCCATGCGGGCGGTGTCTACTCGAAAAAGTTCAACGTGTCCCTGATCACGCTGACCGTTCTGACCGCCACCGTCATGACCGTAATCGGCAACAACATCGCGCTGTCGCTGGGCATGGTGGGTGCGCTGTCTATCGTGAGATTCCGCACCGCCATCAAGGACTCCCGCGACACCACCTACATATTCTGGACCATCATCGTCGGCATCTGCTGCGGCGTGGGGGATTACCTCGTGGCAACGGTCGGAAGCGCGGCGGTGTTCATCCTGCTCCTGATTCTCGGGCGCGTGAAGAATGACAACCGGATCCTTTTGATCATCCGGGGGGCCAGAAACATGGAGCGGCGGATTGAGGCCATCGTGTTCGACTATTTCGAGGCGAAGGCCATGCTGCGGGTGAAAAACACCAGCAGGGATTCCATTGAAATCATCTTTGAAATGCCCAGAAAGGCATACCTGATCTCCGGCAAGAAGGAGAAGAGCGTGGTGGAGATGCTGTATGACCTGGAGTCCATCGAGTATGTAAATATTGTAACCCAGAACGATGAGATCAGCGGTTAAGGCGGCGGGGAGAAGCGAAAATGAGTAGAAAACAGATCTATGTCCTGTCAGTCTGCGCCCTGCTTTTCGTGACGGTCGGAATTTCTGTTTCTACGGCCCCGAGGATGCAGAGGGTCCAGCAGCATCTGGAAAAGCGCCCGGCGGTGGAGGACAATAACCTCTCCATCGAGGCGGACACGTTCTCGACCCATCTGCCCCTTGTGAGCATCGAGACTGGCGGCCAGGTGATTCCGGGAAGACCGGGTGAGGGGCAGAAGGTAAGGGATGTGGAGAACTCCTTCATCACGGCGGACATGAAGATCATCGACCAGGAGGAGGCGCTCAACACGCTCACGGCGCAGCCTGCTGTGGAATCGCAGGTTCAGATCCGCGTCCGCGGAAACTCGTCCAGACATTTCGACAAGACGGGGTATCTCTTTAAATTTACCGACCAGGCAGGAAACCAGGACGAGTTTCCGGTCATGGGGATGGAGAAGAACAGCACCTGGATTCTCCACGGTCCGTATCTGGACAAGACGCTCATGCGCAACTACATGTGGTTCAATCTCTCCGGGCAAATCATGGAGTGGGCGCCGGATGTGCGCTACTGCGAGCTCTTTTTAAACGGGAGCTATCAGGGCGTCTACGTGATGACGGAGCAGATAAGCGTCGCCCCGGGCAGAATCAATGCGACAAAATATGACGGAAAAGCGGCCATGTCCAGCTACGTGCTCTGCGCGGACCGGGTGAGCGTGAACGACACGGAGTTCATCGACAATTTCACCAAATATACGCGGCGCTCCGCCAGCCAGATGGAGATCAAATATCCGGGGGAGAAGAAGATGACCCCGGAGCTTAAGGAGGCCATCGGACGGGACTTTTCGGCGTTTGAGAAGTCTCTGTACTCCTTCGACTACGACAGCAGGCGGTACGGCTACCGGACCTTTATCGACGCGGGCAATTTCGCGGACTATTTCATCATCAATGAGGTGACCCAGAATATCGATGCCTGCGCTTACTCCACCTACTTCTATAAGGATGTGGCGGGAAAGCTCAAAATGTGTGTCTGGGACTTCAACAACAGCTGCGACAACTACGTCGATGACCCGATGACGGCCAGGGGATTTTTTATGCACACGCGCCCCTGGTTTTACATGCTGTGCAAGGACGAGGCGTTTGTGGAGCGGGTGATCTCGCGCTACAGGGAACTGCGCAGAGGGATTTTGAGCAACGAGGAAGTGGAGAAATACATCCAGGACGTGCAGGATTACTTAGGGCCGGCTGTGGACAGAAATTTTAAGGTTTGGGGCTACAGCTTTGATCCGGCCTATGACCTGATGACCGAGGAAAACCGGAAAATCAGCTCCTACGAGGAGGCCATTTTACAGTACCGGACCCATCTGATCGAGCGGATGGAGTGGATGGACCGGCACATCGATTCCCTGCGCGCTTACAGCCATGAGTCAAAGAACAAGAAATTTAACCACTGATACGGAGGGAACGGAATTTGAAAAAGTTTTTGACAGCGGCGTGTTCAGTGATTTTATTGCTGCTTCTGTTGGACACGGCGTACTACCGCTGGGGATTTTACATTGATTTTCACGGGGGAGAGGAGCCGAGCAGCTTTACGGCCGTGCGAGGGAAGGAGATCCTTGTGGATCAGGGGGACGGGCTTTTGCCGTATGAGATCCGCGGGGTGGATATGGGCGCGGGGATTCCCGGGCACTTTGCGACGGAGTTTGCCATCGACAAGGACACCTATCTGCGGTGGTTTGGGATGATCCAGGATATGGGCGCCAACACCATCCGGATTTACACGATCCTGTCAGATGATTTCTATGACGCCTTTTACGAGTACAACAAGGACAATCCGGAGCCCCTTTATCTCCTGCACGGGGTCTGGGTGAACGACTATGTGTTAAATTCCCACGTGGACGCCTATGACGCCTCCTTCGCGGATGCCTTAAAAAAGGACGTGAAAAAGGTGGTGGATATCATCCACGGGCGGAAAAAGAACAACCTGGGATACGGGGCCACCGATGCCACAGGCTCCTACACCAAGGATATCTCACCCTGGGTGCTGGGATACATTCTGGGCGTGGAGTGGGAGGACGTCACGGTGGCGTACACGGACCACATGGAGCCGGACAAAAACCAGTTTCACGGCGACTACATGTACACGTCAAAGGAGGCGACGCCCTTTGAGGCGCTGCTCGCGTCCGTTGGGGATGAGGTGATCCGCTACGAGACGGACAAGTACAGGGAGCAGCGGCTGGTGGCCTTTTCCAATTGGCCGACCACGGACCCCATTGATTACCCGGAGCGGGTGAACTATCTGTTCCAGAAATGTGCCCAGGTGGACGTTGAGCACATAAAGACCACCGACCGGTTTATATCCGGCCAGTTTGCCTCCTACCACGTGTATCCCTACTACCCGGACTACTTAAACCGGTATGAGGAGTGGAAGCAGGAGATCGGGGACGCGGACCGGTATGCGCTGCCGGACGGCGGCACCAACACCTACGCCGCGTACCTTTCCATCTTAAACCGCCACCACACCATGCCTGTGATTATCTCGGAGTTCGGCGTGCCCACGTCCCGCGGGAGAGCCCAGAGGGATTTCAACACCGGGCGGTCCCAGGGGCACATGTCGGAGCAGGAGCAGGGGGAGGCCTTGGTCTCCAGCTACCGCGATATCATGGAGGCGGGCTGCGCGGGCAGCGTGATTTTCACCTGGCAGGACGAGTGGTTTAAGAGAACCTGGAATACCATGGCCAACGTGGATCTGCTGAAAACCGCTTACTGGAGCGACTACCAGACCAATGAGCAGTATTTCGGCCTCCTGTCCTTTGACCCCGGGGAGAAGGAGAGCGTGTGCTACACGGACGGGGAGGTGGACGAGTGGTCCGAGAGCGATCTGCTCCAGGACCGCGGGGATATCAAGCTGTATGGGAAGTACGACGAAAAATACCTCTATTTTCGCATCCACGCGGACCAGCTGGATTTTGAAAATGAGATTTTTTATATACCCTTTGACATAACGCCCAAGAGCGGAAGCTACTACGCCCAGGGGGAGGATGTGAAATTTGACCGGCCGGCGGATTTCCTGCTGATCTTTGACGGAAAAGAGAACAGCAGAATTCTGGTGCAGGAGCGCTACGACGCATTCCGGGCCATTTTCAGCGAGGATTACGGCATGGAAAACCCGTTCCGCTACCCGCCGGATAAGGATTCCCCTGTGTTTGAGAAGATTTACCTGGCGCTGCAGCTGGTTGAGAACGTGTCCGAGATGACAGAGCAGGGAAAGAACGTGAAATCGGAGACCGGAAAGCTGGTCTACGGCAACGGAAACCCGCACGCCGAGGAATTCAACTCCATGTCGGATTTTATTGTGAGCGGGGATGAGATCGAGCTTCGCCTCCCCTGGCAGCTGCTCAACTTTTCCAATCCGTCCGAGATGCAGATCCACGACGACTATTTTGAGAACTACGGGATCGAGAACCTGGGAATCGACCGGATTTACCTGGGGGTTGGGAGAAAAGCGGAGAAGGGGGAGCGGATCAACCTGGTGCCCATGCGCTTAAAGGGCTGGGGAAAGCATCCCACCTACCATGAGCGCCTGAAGCGGTCCTACTACCGGATGCAGGAATTGTGGGCAGACGGAGCGTCAGACGAGAGAAAGGATCAATAAGAGAGTGCCATGCATATACTTTCATTTAGGCCGGAGCTGATTATATATTTTTATATGGCCAACTGTCTGGCAGTTCTGATATTCAATATAATTTACATATTTGCGGACCGATTTAAGGGAAAGCGGCTGGGGAGCCGGAGCCTCAAGATGGCGGACATGCTTAAGGAGCAGATCGCTCACCTGGACGCCTGCGGGGACGTGGAGCAGGCCCACCTGGACCGCCTGGCCGTCTTCCTCAAAAAGCTGGAGAACATGCGGGCGTTTGAGCGCTCGGTGGATGAGCTTTTGGGCGAAAACAGCGACCCGGAGCGAAGGGAGCTTGTAACCCGGTACCTGAGGAGCCTGCGGCCGGTGTTTTTGAAGCTTGCAGACTGCTATGAGCGGAGGGATGAGATCGAGCAGGCGTATTTCGCCAGCCTCATCGAGAAGTTTGGCATCGACAGGGGCCACGTCGCCTTGGACGGGATTATGGAGTTTTTAAACCGCCTGGTGGTGAAACGGGATGTCTACGTGCGGGAGAACGCCCTGAAGGCGCTGTACTCCATCGGGAACCAGGAGGCCGTCCTGGCAGCCTGGGAAAAGATGGAGGCGACCCGCGTCTACCACAACCAGAAGCTGCTGGCGGACGGGCTTTTAAAGTTCACCGGCGACCGGACCGCCCTGGCCTGGTTTTTGTGGAAGCGGCGGGAGGAGTTTGACGTCCTGCTGCTCTTGCCGGTCATGCAGTTTATCCGCTTTCTGACCGATGAATTCCAGGAGGAATTCTTAAAGCTTCTGCACTCGGAGACCGCGGACAAGGAGCTTCGCCTGGAGGCCATCCGGTACTTCAGAAAATATCCCTACGAGGCGGCGAGGGAAGCACTCAAGCAGTTTGTCCGGTACCAGGAGTACATCGACTGGGAGTACGCGGCCATGGCGGCCATCGCACTCTCGGCGTACCCGGGGGCCGACACGGTGGACTGCCTGAAGGGCGGACTTGGGGCCTCCAACTGGTATGTCCGCCTAAACTGTGCGGAGTCGCTGGTGAAGGGGATGAAGCTCCCAAAATGGGAGCTCTACGATGTCTATAACGGCAACGACCGCTATGCCCGGGAGATCCTGGACTATGTGGCGGAGAAGTCGGAAATCAGAGGGCAGGAAATGGAGTTAAAATAGAAAAATGTTTGACACAATAAAAGCATTCTATTCGATCGTCGGCGTGTTCTTCGTGCTGTATCTCATGGGATATTCCACCTTCCTTTTGGTCTCCGTGGTGGCGGGCGCGCTGGACCTGTACCGGGAGAACAAAAAGAGAAGATTTCACAGCGAGCTGCTGCACGATTACTATATTCCGGTTTCCATCGTGGTGCCCGCGTACAATGAGGAGATCACGGTGGCGGACACGGTGCGGTCCCTGCTGATGATGGACTACCGGCTGTATGAGATCATCGTGGTTGACGACGGTTCCAAGGACCAGACCTCCGAGCGGCTGATCGAAGCGTTTCAGCTCAAAAAGCTCAACCGCCCCATCAACCGGCAGATTCCCTGCAAGCGGGAGGTGGCAATCTACGAGACCATCATCAACGGGATCACGGTGACGCTCATCAAGAAGGAGAACGGCGGCAAGGCGGATGCGCTCAACATGGGGATCAACGCTTCCCGCTTCCCATATTTTATCTGTATGGACGCGGACAGCATCTTGCAGCGCGATTCCCTGCAAAAGATTGTGCGCCCGGTGTTAGAGGGGAGTAACGTGGTGGCGGTGGGCGGCCTGGTGCGAATCTCCAACTGCGCGGTGTTGGACGGGGGAAAGCTGGTGGAGTACCACATGCCCTGGAACCCCATTGTGGGCATGCAGATTCTGGAGTACGACCGCTCGTTCATGGCCTCCCGGATTCTGATGGACAAATTCAACGGCAACCTGATCATATCGGGCGCCTTCGGCCTGTTTAAAAAGGACATGGTGGCGAGCGTCGGCGGCTACGACTCCAACACCATGGGGGAGGACATGGAGCTGGTGGTCAAGCTTCACTCCTTCTGCCGGATCAACCAGATTCCCTACGAGATCCGCTACGCGGCGGATGCCATCTGCTGGAGCCAGTGCCCGTCCACGATCCGCGACTTAAAAAAACAGCGGAGAAGATGGTACCTGGGCCTGTTCCAGTGCCTGGCCAAGCACAGGCGGATGTTCTTTGCACCGGAATTTGGCGTTGTGGGCTATCTGTCTTACCTGTACTATTTACTCTATGAGCTGTTGTCCCCCTTTATCGAGCTGTTCGGCCTGCTGACCATCCTGATGGCCTACACGGTGAATCTGATCAATGTCCCCTTCATGGTGATGTTTTTCCTGATTTACGCGGTCTACGGCGCGCTGCTGACGATCACAGCCTTCTTTGCGAGAATCTATACCCAGAACATCAAGCTCTCGTTCCTCGACGCGGTGAAGGCGGTGGTCCAGTGTGTTATGGAGGGCATGTTCCTGCGCTTCATCCAGGCGTTTACCAGAATGACGGCGTTCATCGGGTACAAGAAAAAGAAAAACGTGTGGGGACAGATTCAGAGACAGAAAATCAAACTGAATGTGAGTGAGGAAGGGAGGAAGAGTGATGAGAGTGAGAAGCAGTAGGAGAGCGCGGGCATGGCTTGCGGGGTTTTTCGTCGCTTTTTTCGTCCTTTTTGGGCGCGGGTTTGTGAGCTTGGCAGCGGACGAGATTTACGTGGCCGGGATCCCGGATGCGTGGCCATTAGAGAGCTATGACCGGAGTACGAAAAGCTATGAGGGTGCGCTGACAGAGCTTCTGAGGGAGGCGGCCCTTGACGCAGGCTGCAAAGTCCGCTATATCGAGCCCGGCAAGGAGGACAAGCGCCTGGAGCTGGCGGGAAAGGTGCAGGTGGACGCGGTGTGGACTTTCGGGCTGACGGACGAGGAGCTTGGGAGGATCGGAGCGGAGAAAGGGGAGCCCCTCTTCACCTACACGGAAAACGGGGAGGAGCGGGCGATTTCCCTGGCCTACACCAAGGGAATGGCTCCGGAGCTGAGAGAAAAGCTGGAAGCGTCGATCAGGGAGAAGGGCGGAGATGAGATGTACGGCAGCCTGATCCAGTATGCGCATGAGGAGAAGCAGGAGCTGCAGATTTCCTGGGTGATCCGGTACGGCGCGCCGCTGTTTATGGCGGCGGCCCTGGCGGTTCTCATCATCCTGCCGAGAAAGCTGGCCCGGCGCAAGCGGCAGATCGAGGAGCTGGCCTACCGGGACGACATCACCGGCGGGGATAACTTTGCCGCCTGGAAGCAGAAATACACGGGCCAGGTCACGGACGCCAACAGGGAACACTACGCAATTCTCTACCTGGACTGCGGTCTGGAGGACATCAGCCACATTTACGGCTATGAGAAGGCCGAGGAGTCCATGAAGATTATCAGTGATGCCTGCGGGGAGATGATTGACCGGGAGCGGGAGGCCTTCGCGCGCTTCAACAATTACTACTTTGCGTTCCTGGTGCAGTACACGGGCATCGAGGGCTTAAAAAAGCGGGCGCTGGATATTGAAAACGGGGTGAAGGAGTACTTTAGCAGCAAAAATAACCGATACTTTCTGGAACTCCACATGGGCATATACCGCCTGCGGGGGGCGGGCCAGGAGCCCCTTGGGGCGCTTCAGTACAGCTGGGTCGCCGCAGAGTACGCAAAAAACCACTACCTGAATTATGCGCTGCACGATGAGTACGTGGAGCAGGAGACAATCCAGGGTTACGCCATGGAGCACGAGGCGATTCACGGCCTGATGAACCAGGAATTTCTCATGTACCTGCAGCCGATCGTGAACCTGAGGGACGGCTCCATCTGCGGTGCGGAGGCGCTCGTCCGCTGGCAGAACAATACCCGGGGACTTCTGAAGCCGGAGGCCTTTATGAAGGCGGTGAAGAAAAAGCGCCTCACCGGTCAGATGAACATGGAGATTTACCGCCAGGGCTGCCGCTTCCTGCGGGAGGAGGCCGAAAAAGGGAGAAAGCTGCGGCTGATGTTCAACTTCACCGTGGAAAACGTGGGGGACGAGCAGTTTGTCGACCACCTGGAGGCGGTGGCCAGCCAGTACGGGATTGACCGGGGCCAGGTGATCATCCAGTTAAACCAGATGGTGGAGATGAGCCGGTCGGAGCGCTTTATGGATTCCATACGGGACTTAAGGAAGCTGGGCTTTGACGTGTGCATGGCCGGCCTGGAGTTGGACCGCGTGTTTTTCGACTACCTGGACAGTGGAATCAACGGGGTAAAGCTGCGCCACGAGCTGATCCGGCAGATTGAGCGCCCGGAGGGCAAGAAGGTGCTTGAGAGCGTCATAAAGCTGTTCCGCGACCTGAACTTAGAGGTGTTCTGCGTGGGAATTGAGAATCAGGAGCAGGAGCAGTTCCTGAGGGAGCAGGGCTGTACGATGGGAAGCGGTTTCCACTTCCACTACCCCGTGAGCCCGGACATTTTTAACGATCTGCTAAGCGAAAGCCTGTCCGGGCCAGTCCCGGCGCATCAGACAATAAAATAGTATAAGCTGTTGCTTTTTTGTAAAAGCACTTGGGAAGCCACCGAAGCATAGACTGTAAATAAGTAAGCTTTAAGGTGGCTTTCTTTGAAGACATTTCCAAAACCATTATCTGCAAGGGAAGAAAAAGAATATCTGGAACGCTGCAAAGAGGGTGACCAGTCGGCCAGAGATGTGCTGATCGAGCGGAATATGCGCCTGGTGGCCCATGTGGTGAAGAAGTACCAGAGCCCGGATTACGACATGGAGGACCTCTTGAGCGTTGGAACCATCGGGCTCATCAAGGCGGTGAACACCTTCAAGGTGGATAAGGGCTCGCGCCTCGCCACATACGCGGCCAAATGCGTGGAAAATGAAATCCTTATGCTGCTTCGCGCCAGCAAGAAGTTGTCCAAGGAAGTGTCCCTTTTTGAGCCCATCGGGGTAGACAAGGACGGGGAGGCCGTGAGCCTGGTGGACATTATCGAGATGGACAACAAGGAGACCATAGACACAATGATTCTCAAGCAGGACGTGAAGGAGCTCTACGAGGCGTTCGAGTCCTGCCTGACCGATACGGAGAAGACGGTGATCCGGATGCGCTACGGCCTGTACCGCGGCAAGGAGCACACCCAGCGCGAGATCGCCGGGCAGTTGGGGATCTCCAGATCCTATGTGAGTAGGATTGAGAAGAGGGCGCTGGAGAAGATACGGGGGGAGTTTGAGAAGCATGGAAACTGATAAAGCGGGTTCCTGAAAGATATCATTTGACAGATATCGATCGGGAACCCGCTTTGTCGCCGCACAGGCCCTATGTAAGTATTTGGTTAGCTCTCAAAGTTTCTTCTGATGCTTTTCAGAATAAAGCTGCTCAGAAGGAAACCGGCAACGGCAAGACATGCCATGATGATAAATACAATCCGGTATCCCGAAAGGCCTTCAAAGCTGTCTAATATATTTCCGTAAACTGCGTACATAAATGCACCAGGAAGATAACCGATAAAAGAACCGATGGACATTGCGGAGCCGGTAATTTCACGGGGCACATGCACCTCATCCATGGGTGCGAAAAAGATAGCGCGCATGCTGAAGACACAAGCACTGATGCAAAGTGTGATTACCATCCCCGTGAAAGTTCCCATGCTCTGATGGGGCAGGAAGGAAAATACAGCAAGAGCAGCAGCAACGATTACAAATACACGCTGGAGGTATTTTGTTGCAGAATGAAGCACTTTGTCTGTGATAAATCCGCCAAGGGGGCCGCCGAGCATCTTCAGACCATACTGATTGATGATTCCATATACACCAACCAGTGCGGCGGGGAGTGCATAGGCTTCTTCCAGGAACGGAATAAAATAGGTCAGTCCGCAATAAACACTGTATACAAAGAAAATATTAAATGAAACAAGCCATATATTTTTATTTTTTAACGCACACACAACCCCGCTCCAGGCTTGCTTGTTGGCACTGCCATTATTTGTGTTGGACTTAGCAGGAGCCTCATCTGGCTCCAAAAGAAAATACATAATAATGCCGAGGATACCAGGGACGATGGAATAAAATAGGATTGCCATGCGCAGTCCGAATGCATTACTTCCAAACAGGGAGAAAATACCAAGTGCGCAGAATGCAACAACTGTGTCCATTAGACCTCTGCCTGCTTCCATGATACCGAACATACGCCCTTGCTCATCCTTGCTTCCAAGGAGCCGCACAGTTTTTAACATTGTAGGCCAATAAAGCATGTCTGCGCAGATTGCAAGGAGACAATAAATTAACAGAAAGACTGGGTAAGAGGGAAACGAGGAAAACCATAACCCACACAGACAGATGCTTATCAGCGAAAGAGGAATCATAATCTTCTTTGAAATACGGTCTGTCAGATAAATTGACGCAAGGAAACCAAAGGTAGAAATTAAGCCAGCTATACTCATCGCAGTACCGATCTGTGTATGGGATAGCCCCATAAATTGTTGCATTGGCACATAAAAAGCATCTTTTAAAAAGCCAAGCTTATAGATGGTTCCGGCTCCCAGCATCAAAATTCCAAAGGAAACCCATTTTTTGTCGAGAGTCTTTTTTTTGTTCTTCAGACATAGTGCATTCACCTCATAATTAATTTTGCGAAACGGATTTGACAACTACAGTATAGTTGCATGTTTGGGTAATGTCAAGCGAAAATGTGCAAAATATTGTATAAATGTGTATTAATGGGTGATTAAGGACTGAAAAAGATGTAAAATCGTGTAATTTATAATAAAACGTATTGCAAAATGTGTATTAATGTGTTATTCTATAGCAAGATAACGGATTTGACAAAGAAAAGGGGTAAGGTTTTATGTTATCAGAACAGAGATATAAAGAAATTTTAAATGTACTGGAACGAGAAGGAAGCGTAAAGACAACGACACTCTGTAAAGTACTACAGACATCGCGGGAAACAATCCGGAGGGATCTCGAATATATGGAGACAAAAGGGATGATCCGTAGAATTCACGGAGGAGCGATGCGAGTTGAGAGCTCGCAGGGTGGGGATCTTTCCTATACATCTTTTAACAAGAGAAAAGTGGAGCACCCTCTGTATAAGGAAGAGGTAGCGCGCGAAGCGGCTAGCTATATCAGGGAAGGACAGTCGGTGGCTTTGGATTCAGGTACTACCGCACTGACTCTTGCCAAAGTAATTAAGGAGCGTTTCCATTCTCTTACAGTGGTCACGAATTCACTTGCAGTGGCCAATGAGCTGGCAGATGCGGAGGGAATTACTCTGGTCGTGACCGGTGGAATTTATCGCGCTGATGAGGAAGCCTTTATCTCTGATATTGCAACCCTTATTTTTTCGACAATAAATGTAGACATCTTTTTTCTCACAACTTGTGGAATCTCGGTGGAGCGTGGGGTAACATACCAGAGAATGGACGAGATCCTGGTCCAGAATCGGATGATGGATGCAGCGGAACGGACAATCGTTATTGCAGACAGCACGAAACTCGGTGTCAACTCACTGGTGAGAATGTGTGGAATCGAGAAGATTTCCATGATTGTTACGGATTCCAGAGCATCAGCACAACAGATTTCTGCTTTTGAGCAGGCAGGAGTGAGAGTGGTTGTCTCTAAGGAAGGGACAATAACGTATGACAATGTCTCAGAAAATGGATATAGCCAGTAGACCAAGTTTCCTAATGATTTCTGTAGATGCCCTGAAACCGGAATTTGTGTTTGAACAGGAGCGTCTTGGTGTGCATTTGCCCAATATTACACATTATCTCGTGGAAAATGGACTAACTGCAAGGAATGGGATGAAGAGCGTATTTCCGACGTTTACATATCCATGTCACCAGAGCATGATCACAGGTACAAATCCAGCTGTCCACGGAATTGTGAACAATGGAATCTTCGACCCTGTAGGAGAACATTTGGGTGCGTGGCACTGGTTTGTGAATGACAAAGTGAAAACACTCTGGGAAGCAGCAAAGGAGGGGGGATACTGCACTGCCAGTGTCGCGTTTCCGACCTCTGTGGGAGCGAGAGGTGATTTTATAGCGCCAGAGTACTGGTGGGATGGATCGGAGCTGGATAGCCGTTTTATAGATGCGCTGGCAACCCCTCAGGGGCTGATTGCAGAGATGGAGCAGGACATTGGAAGATATGCGGGCGGCTTGGATCTTACTGACGCGGGGGACGCTCAGCGTGGAAAAGCAGCCCTCTGGATTCTTAAAAGAAAACTGGCTCCAGTGGCAGAAAGACAGCCATTTTTTATGACCGCGTATTTTGCCAGCTTTGACGAGAGTGCACATCAAAATGGAGTGTATAGCCGGGAGGCGGCGGAAAGCCTGGAAAAGATTGACCGGATGTTGGGAGAACTGATTGGCCTGGCACAGGAAATTACAAAGGGACATCTGATCGTCTGTGTGGTCTCCGACCACGGTTCTCTCGACAATACCCACAATATTTCTCCAAATGTGCGCCTGCGGGAAGCTGGTTTGATTGAAGCCGACGATCAGGGAAAAGTGATTTCCTGGAAGGCGTTTAGTCAAAGAGCAGGAGGAACCGCTGAGATACGTCTTGCTGATCCTGCAGATCGAGGTGCTGCGGACTGTCTTGCCAAAGTGATGGAGGAGTTAAAAACAGATCCGGACAGCGGGATTCTGGAAATTCTTACCGGTGAGGAGGCAAGGGCGCGCGGAGGTTTCCCGCAGGCGGCTTATGTGCTGGTATCCCGGAAGGGATATGAACTGCGCGATGACGTGGTAGGAGAATACTGCCGAACCAGATTGACACAGAAAGCGCAGCATGGTTACAGTGAAGAATTTCCGGAGATGCGTGCTTCCTTTATGTTGGCAGGTGAAGGAATCAAAAAAGGGAATGTGGACGATATGCGTCTGATTGATGTGGCACCGACTCTGGCAGGCAGAATGGGTGTTGAGTTACCGGAGGCAGAGGGAAGGGATATACTGAATTATGGAAGCCATTATTAAACGCGTGGCGGATTTATTATGGGGAGACTGGCTGTTGGCAGCATTGCTGGGGTTGGGAGTTTTCTATACAGTGATTACGGGAGGTATTCAACTGCGCTGTGTGTCACTGTTTTGCAAAGGATTTTTTAAAGAGAGAAGGGAGCCGAGAAAGGATAACAACCGCTCGGGTTCTTGCTCCTCGTATCAGGCGCTCTGTGCAGCTGTGGCGAGCTGTGTGGGAAGCGGCAATATTGTCGGTGTATCGACTGCAATTTTAGCGGGTGGTCCTGGGGCGTTGTTCTGGATGTGGATTGCAGCCTTTTTCGGAATGGCGACTAAATTCGGAGAAATTGTGATGGGAATCCGCTATCATGGCTACGATGATAAAGAGAACGTGACAGGCGGTCCGATGTACTATATTGCCAATGGTTTGAATTGGAAAGGCGTGGGAGCGCTGGTTGCGGTCCTTCTGTTTATTCAAAATGCAGGAGCGACATTGATCCAGTCAAATACGATCTCGCAGGTTATGAGTGAGGCCTTTCAAGTTCCGGCACTTATGACTGGCATTGTGCTGGCGGTTGTGATGAGCTTGATCATCAGCGGCGGATTTAAAAGGATGGTGCAGGTTGCACAGCATATTGTTCCCGTTATGGCCGGCCTCTATTTGACGGTGGGCGTGATTGTTCTCTTGGCGAATGCAGCCAAAATTCCAGCGATGTTTCAGTCCATCTTTGCAGGAGCGTTCACACTCAAAGCAGGAACCGGAGCATTCGCGGGAATTACGGTTCGGGAGGCCATGCGGTTCGGAGTTGCCAGAGGCCTGTATTCCAATGAGGCCGGAGAAGGGTCCGCAGCAGTATTGCATTCTTCCGCAAACGTAGATCACCCGGTACGCCAAGGCTTTTATGGTGTGGTGGAAGTGTTCATTGATACAATTTTGATCTGCAGCACAACCGGCTTTCTCGTTTTGATCACCGGAGTCAATCAGTATCATACAAATGCATCAACTCTGGCCGCAGCGGCATTTGAAACGGTAGTTCCCGGTATGCAGAATTTAATTTATATCAGTCTGCTGCTGTTTGCCGGGACATCCATCATGAGTCAATGGTATTTTGGACATGTTAGCCTGCAATATTTAAAAAAATCCCAATGGGCAGTGGTTTATCGATTTGTATTTCCAATTTTAATCCTATTTGGAAGCAGAAGTACGATTGAAATGGTCTGGTCGGTTCAGGATATAGCACTTGGACTTTTAATTATCCCCAATATCGTAGCATTGATTTTTTTGGCACCGGAAGTAAGAAAGCTTACAAAAGAATTTCTAAATCCAGACAATGGATATGTGATAAAAAAGGAGAGAAGACATGACTGCTGAGTTACAAAAATTTGTAGACACTATTCCAGCGATCGCAGATGCAGCGACACTAAAGGAGACATTTTGGCTGAACGACAGGAAGCTTTCGGCGTGTGAACAGAACATTCACGAAGTGTGTCCAGATCAGATTAGAGATGCCAGCGAAAGGCTCCTTAGGTTTGCCTCATATCTGAAACGGGTGTTTCCGGAGTTGGAGGGGACCGGAGGAATCATTGAGTCAGAGCTTAGAAGCATTCCTCATATGAAAGATTTTTTGAATCGTGAATTAGGTGCAGAAATAGAAGGCAGGCTGATGTTAAAGATGGATAGCGACCTTCCGGTTTCAGGTTCCGTGAAAGCGCGGGGTGGGATTTATGAAGTTCTCAAACATGCAGAGGATCTTGCGGTGGGAGCGGGAAAACTGAAATATGAAGACGACTACAGTGTTCTTGCAGAGCCGGAATTTCAACGTTTTTTTGGACAGTATACCGTGCAGGTGGGAAGCACGGGAAATCTTGGAATGAGTATCGGAATCATGAGCGCCAAGTTGGGATTCCATGTGATTGTGCATATGTCGTCCGACGCAAAGCAGTGGAAAAAAGATCTTCTGCGTAGCAGGGGCGTTGAAGTGATTGAATATGCCGATGATTATTGCGCTGCGGTTGAGCAGGGACGGAAGAATTCAGATGCAGATCCGATGAGCTATTTTGTGGATGATGAGAACTCACAGAATCTTTTTATGGGTTACAGTGTGGCGGGGGAGCGACTGAAAGCACAGTTGGAAGCGCAAAAAATAGTGGTTGACAAAGAGCATCCCCTGTTTGTCTATATTCCATGCGGAATAGGCGGGGCGCCAGGAGGTGTAACCTATGGCATCAAACAGATTTTTGGAGATTACGTACACTGCTTTTTTACAGAACCGACACATGCATGCTGCATGCTTTTGGGCATGGCAACCGGGCTTCACGATGGAGTAAGCGTCAAAGATTTTGGTATTGATGGAAAAACCGATGCGGATGGACTTGCGGTGGGACGGCCGTCTGCCTTTGTAGGGCGTGTGATTCAACCGATGCTCTCTGGAATTGCTACAATTCAGGATCATAAACTGTACGGCCTTATGCGCGGATTGTTAGAGAAAGAGCAGATTTTTATTGAACCAAGCTCCTGCGCAGCCTTTGCAGCGCTGATTCGCCCCAGTGACCTCAATGCCTATGTGAGAGAAAATGGTCTGGAAAATGTGATGGGACAGGCGACCCATATTGCCTGGGCGACAGGCGGCAGTATGGTGCCGGAGGAGACAAGGGCAGCATACCTCAAAATGGGTCTGTAAGACGGGAGGCCCTGATGCGTTATCAGTTGCTGGTTCTGGATATTGACGGAACTGTGACCAATACGGAGAAAAAGGTTCTGGAACGGACGAGGGAGGCGGTTATCCGGCTGCAGGAGCAGGGGATACATGTAGTGCTTGCTTCCGGGAGACCGCCGGAGGGGGTGTATCCGGTGGCGAGGACGCTGGAATTAGAGCGCTTTTCCAGCTACATTCTTGCGTTTAACGGCGCAAGGATCATTGATGTGGGCTTGCGGCGCTACGTGTTCGAGAAAACGCTTCCGCGCCATATACCGGGACGGCTGTTAGAAGATGCTCTGAAAAATCAGGTCGGAGTGGCGGTCTATCAGCCGGGAGTTATTGTAGCAGGGACAATGCCGGATTGTTATATGGAACGGGAGTCGGCTGTCAGCAAGATGCCGTTGAGGTATTGCCCGGAGTTTATGAAAAAGCCCAATAATCCGGTAAATGAATGCCTGATCACCGGTGCGCCGGACATTTTAGATGTTTTAGAACCGGCATTTTATCATAAGTATTTTCACGAGGTCGAGGTATATCACTCAGAACCGTTTTATCTGGAGGTTGTCCCCAAAAACGTGGATAAGGCTTATGGATTAAAACACCTGCTTCGACTTTTGGGTATCACTAAGGAGGAGATGGTTTGCTGTGGTGACAGCTACAATGATATCCGGATGCTGCAGTGCGCCGGAGTCGGGGTCGCCATGGCGAACGCGGAGGAAGCGGTAAAAGCGGTTGCTGATTATACTACAGAGCGGGATAATGACCATGACGGGATTGTTGAGGTAATAGAAAAATTTTTTAATTGAGATACATGCCATGGATGGGAGAGTTCATTGCTTTTTGCAGCGAGCTCTCCTTTTGCGTGGGCGGATTCGAGTGGGATGGGGAAGGACACTGGGAAAATATTAGGAAGGATGCAATAGCGATTTTCTCGTGCAAGGTTTGGCCCCTAGAAAGCGCTATTTTCACACCATGGCGAAAGTGACTTCCTCCTATGCGAATCCAGTTTAAAGCGATTTAACCTTGAGCTCCTGACGTGTAAAGAGACTTTGTCTATAACTTGTGGCGGGGATGATTCTCCCCGCTCTTTTGTTGGGGGCAAAAAAGAAATTCACATGCACATTGAAGGATTTTATAGAAAGAATGAAGAAATGTGCATTGTTTTATCCAGGTGGTTTTGCTATAATGTTGGAAGCATGGTGTTTGGGGCCCATGGCGGAGCGCGGGGGATGGGGATCCCGCTGCGCTTGGACTGACTAATCGAATCATGGTTCTAAAAGGAGGACAACATTATGGCAATTTTAGTTACTGGAGGCGCCGGCTATATCGGAAGCCATACCTGTGTGGAGCTGCTGAATGCAGGTTACGAGGTGGTCGTTCTGGACAACCTTTACAATTCCTGTGAGGAAGCGTTAGAGCGCGTGGAACAGATCACCGGGAAGAAGCTTAAGTTCTACGAGGCGGATCTTCTGGACCAGGACGCAGTCAAGGATGTGTTCGACAATGAAAAGATTGAGTCGGTTATCCATTTCGCCGGCCTTAAGGCGGTGGGAGAGTCCGTACATAAGCCCCTCGAGTACTATCACAACAATATCACCGGCACGCTGATTCTGTGCGACGAGATGAGAAAGCACGGCGTGAAGAACATCGTGTTCAGCTCATCCGCGACCGTCTACGGCGATCCGGCATTTATCCCGATCACCGAGGAGTGCCCGAAGGGTGAGATCACGAACCCCTACGGCCGCACCAAAGGCATGCTGGAGCAGATCCTGACGGATTTAAACACAGCGGATCCGGAGTGGAATGTTATGCTGCTGCGCTACTTCAACCCCATCGGAGCCCATGAGAGCGGCATGATCGGCGAGGATCCCAAGGGAATTCCCAACAATCTGGTGCCCTACATCGCACAGGTGGCCGTAGGCAAGCTGGAGTGCCTGGGCGTGTTCGGCGACGACTATGACACGCCGGACGGAACTGGCGTGCGCGACTACATCCACGTGGTGGACCTGGCCAAGGGCCATGTGAAGGCGGTGGAGAAGCTGATGCGCGACAAGGATGGCGTCTCCATCTACAACCTGGGAACCGGCTGCGGCTACAGCGTTCTCCAGGTGCTGCACGCCTACGAGAAGGCATGCGGAAAGACCTTGAAATATGAAATCCGCCCGCGGCGTGACGGCGATATCGCCACCTGCTATGCGGACTGCACCAAGGCCAAGAATGAGCTGGGATGGGTTGCGCAGAAGGGCATCGAGGAGATGTGCGCCGACTCCTGGAGATGGCAGTCCATGAATCCGGACGGGTATAGAAAAGGCTGATAGAGCATATTATATAGAAGCGACAGCGCTCTGCGCCCGCAGTTGTGAAAGCTGCGGATGCAGGGCGCTTTTTATATGCAAAATCAGAACAAATGTTCGAAGAATGGGTTGCAAACGGGAGCGGGATGTGCTAGAATAGAGAAACAGAACATATGTTCTGATTTTCGAGACGACGGGTGGTGCCGGATTATGCTGATACAGGAAAATTTGAGTGTGGAGCAGAAACTGAGAATTCTGACGGATGCGGCCAAGTATGATGTGGCCTGCACGTCCAGCGGTGTGAACCGGAAGGGGCGGACGGATGGAATCGGCAGCGCCTCCGACATAGGGATTTGCCACAGCTTTTCGGCTGACGGCCGGTGCATCTCCCTTCTTAAAATTTTGTTTACAAACCAGTGCATCTACGACTGCAAATATTGTGTGAACCGCTGCTCCAACGACACCGTCCGGACCGCCTTTACGCCGGACGAGGTGTGTACGCTGACCCTGGAATTTTACCGGAGGAATTACATTGAGGGCCTGTTTTTGAGCTCCGGAATTCTGCACAGCGCGAATTACACAATGGAACAGATTTACGAGACACTTTTAAAGCTGCGCACAGTCTGCCGGTTCAACGGTTATATCCACGTGAAGGGGATACCCGGCGCCGACCCGGAGCTGATCGCCCGCGTGGGGTATCTTGCGGACCGCATGAGCGTGAACCTGGAGCTGCCTACGGCTCAGGGCTTAAGGGAGCTGGCTCCGGGAAAGACAAGGGACAAGATTCTGCGGCCCATGCGCCAGATCCAACAGGGGATCGCCGCCCAAAGCCTGTATCTGGAGGGGGACCGCGGTTTTAAGCGGTCGTACGACACCGACAGAGCGGGCTTCGCCGGAGGAGCCGCGCTGCTGGAACCGGAGCGGGCGAGGATGAAGGTGGGGGAAAGGGAGGAGACAGCTCGGGGTGGTTTGGACGAAAAAACTGGCGAGGGTGTTCGGGGAGTTTCATCCGCAATCTCCGGCGAGGTTGACCAGTCGGTTTCGCCCGCTACCGCCGGCGAGGTTGCCCGGCTAGTTTCGCCCGCTGCCGCTGGCGAGGTTGACCGGCCAGTTTCGCCCGCTGCCGCCGGTGAGGTTGCCCGGCCAGTTTCGCCCGCCGTTTCCGGCGAGGCTGCTCAGCCGTTTTCACCTGCTGCCTCAGGCCAAATTGTCTGTCCCCGGCCCGTCCAACCCGCGGGCCCGGAACAGGCCCCCGAATCTCCCCGGCCCGCCAACTCTGTCCGGCGTGGCCGGGAGTCCCTGACCCTTCCTCCCGTGTTCGGCGAGGAGGAGCGGTTTGGGATTCCTGCGGGGCGCTATGGGAGCCGGCGCTTCGTCCCGGCGGGCCAGAGTACGCAGATGATCGTGGGCGCGACGCCGGAGAACGATTTTCAGATGCTGTCGGTCACCCAGGCGCTCTACCGCAGCTATGGGCTCAAACGGGTTTTCTTTTCCGCCTACGTTCCGGTCAACCAGGACAGCAGCCTGCCGTCCCTGCCCGGCGGTCCGCCGCTGCTGAGAGAACACAGGCTGTACCAGGCGGACTGGCTTCTGCGGTTTTACGGATTTCAGGCGGAGGAGCTGCTGTCCGAACGGCAGCCCAATTTCAATGTGTTTTTGGATCCCAAGTGCGACTGGGCGCTGCGCCATCTGGAGCAGTTCCCCGTGGAGGTGAACCGGGCCGACTACGCCACTCTGCTGCGGGTCCCGGGGATGGGGGTGAAGTCCGCCCGTCGGATTGTGGCGGCCAGGCGTCAGGGAAAGCTGGACTTCCCGGACCTTAAGGGAATGGGAGTGGTTTTAAAGCGGGCCGTGTACTTTATCACCTGCTCCGGAAAAATGATGCCCGGGGTGCGCCTCGACCAGGACTACATCACCAGCTGCCTGGTGGGGGAGGAGCGCAGAGCGACCTGGGACATTGAACACAAGGACTGCTACCGCCAGCTGTCGCTGTTTGACGACCTGAAGCTGGAGATTCCGGTGAGCAGGGAGGAACAGATGTTGACGGCGGTGGGGAGTATTTGACGGCGGGAAGATACTGTACGGGAAAAAGTTTGCTCGGCGGTGAACTGCCGTCCGATCGGAAAACGTTACCCGTGCGGTGAAGCCCCATCCGGCAAACAATGTGAGAATGAAAAAGAAAGCAGGCGTATATATGACAGTGTATTTGTGTGAACCGGATTTTGACGGTATTCTCTGCGCGGTGTACGACGCGTGGATGAGCCATGAGGGGCACGAGAACGTGCGGCTTGAGTTGAGTGGGGGCTTCCGGGAGCTGGAGCTGTTCACCCGGTATGTGCAGGTTCCCTCCTCCCCGGAAAAGGCCCGAAAAGTGATCCGCTCGATCTGCCAGCGGGCCGGGAGCCAGGTTTATGAGGAGGTGTACATCGCATCGCTCAGCCAGGACGAAGAACGGCCGGACAAGATTTACCGCTTTTTGATCCAGGCGCTCCGCTACGGAGCTCCGGTGCTGGATATGCTGCAGCTGCCGGAGGTGTGTGAGATCTTTCGCATGTGCCGGAACGTGCGCCACGAGAACCATCTGCTCACCGGATTTGTGCGGTTCTCCCAGACCGCGGACGGCGTTCTGGTCAGCCGAATCGGCCCGAAAAATGATGTCCTTGCCATCCTGGCCCCCCATTTCGCGGATCGCCTGCCAAAGGAGAGCTGGATCATTCTGGATGAAAACCGGATGAAGGCGGCGGTCCACCCGTCCGGAGGGGCGTGGGCCATCGTCCACGCGGACGGGGAGGGATATCTGTCCGCGCAGTTGGACCGGACGACGGACCAGGAGGAGTACGAGGCGCTGTGGAAGGCATTCCATGAGACGGTGGCGATTGGAGAGCGCTACAATCCAAAGTGTCAGCGAACCCATCTGGCGCTGCGCTACCGCCCCTATATGACGGAATTTCAGAAGTGATGCAAAAGCTATTGATCTTGCCAAAAAAGTCTAGTATAGTATAGACATGTATCCGGCGGCGGGTTTCTATGCCCGCTGCCAAGATCTTCTGCGGAATAGATCCGTGTATCGGTACAGAATTCGTACCAGGTTTCCAGAGTTTAACGGCAATGAGGGCAGGCGTGGGCCCGTGCGCTGTCACATCCATTTGGCTGTCCTCAAAAAACAGTGGTGAGTGAGGAAGGAGCGCTGTATGTTTGTAAAAGTGAATAGTGCGGGGATCTGTGGTGTGAGCGGGCAGATCGTTTCCGCAGAGGCGGATGTGGGGGACGGCCTGCCGGGCTTTGTCATGGTGGGATACCTGGCAGCGGAGGTGCGGGAAGCCCAGGACCGGGTGCGCACCGCCTTGAAGAATTCCGGCTTTCGGCTGCCCGCCCGAAAGATCACGGTCAATCTGTCCCCGGCGGATCTTCGAAAGGAGGGGACCGCCTACGACCTGGCCATCGCAGTGGCCGTGCTGGGCGCTTACGGAATGTCCGACATGCGGGCAGTGTCCGGCAGCCTTGTGGTGGGGGAGCTGGGGCTGGACGGCCGGGTCAAGCCGGTGGGCGGCGTGATGAGCATGGTGATGGCTGCCCGGGAGGCGGGGCTTAGCCGCTGCTATCTCCCTGAGGAGAATGTAAAGGAGGGGCTGGTTGTGGAGCACATGGAGATTGTGGGGGTGGGTTCCCTGGCCCGGATGGCCGACATTCTGGCGGCCCCTCAGGCGGTGCAGCCTGTCACGCAGCCGGGGGAGCAGACCTGGCGGGAGGAGGAGGGGACGTACGACGTGGACTACCGCGAGGTGAACGGCCAGCGCTTTTTGCGCCGGGCGGCGGAGGTGGCTGCGGCGGGGATGCACAACCTCCTGTTAGGCGGCCCCGCGGGAACCGGAAAGACTATGATCGCCCGCCGCCTGCCGACGATCCTTCCATCCCTGTCCAGGGAGGAGAATATCGAGATTTCGAGAATCTACAGCATCTGCGGGATGCTGCCGCCGGACACGCCGCTTATGAACCGCCGTCCCTTTCGCAGCCCGCACCACACGATCACGCCGCAGGCGCTGACCGGCGGTGGAAGACCGGTGCGCCCGGGAGAGCTGTCGCTGGCGTCCGGAGGGGTGCTGTTCTTGGATGAGCTGACGCTGTTTCACAAGGCAGCGTTGGAAATTCTGCGCCAGCCCTTGGAGGAACAGCGGGTGATTGTCAACCGGGTTCGCGGGGCGTACGAGTTTCCGGCGGATTTTATGCTGTGCGCTGCGTTTAACCCTTGTCCCTGCGGTTTCTACCCGGACCGGAGCCGCTGTAGCTGCACAGATGCGCAAATCCGGCAGTATTTAGGCCGCCTGTCCCGGCCGATCGTGGAGCGGTTTGATATATGCGCCGAGGCCTCCCCGGTGAGCTTTGAGGAGCTCTGGGGCAGGAAAAAGAAAAATGAGGATTCAGCGTCCATTCGCACGCGGGTGGAGCGGGCCAGGAAGATCCAGGCAAAGCGGTTTGAGGGCACAGGAATACGGTTTAACAGCCGCATGGGGAAGCGCCAATTGGAGCGCTGGTGTGTCCTGGAGCCGGAGGCGGAGCAATATATGGAGCAGGTGTATCAGGCCAAAGGAATGAGCGCCAGGACATTTCATAAGGCTTTAAAAGTGTCCAGGACCATAGCGGACCTGGAGGGAGGAGGCCCGATCCAAAAGCGCCATCTGGCGGAGGCGGTTGGTTACCGGGGATTGGAGGAGAAGCTATGGATGGAATAGAGCGGGAATATCTGTACTGGCTGTGCCGCAGCCTGCCCGCCGCAGCCGTGCCCATACGGGAGATGTGGGAGCGGTTTGGCAGCTTTGAGCAGATCTATAATATAGAAGGAACACAGTTGCGCGAGATGGGCATCCTCCGCGGGCCGAAGCTTGCACAAGCGTTTGATGAGGCGAAGAAAACGCGGAGGGAGGCGGTGGAGGAATACCGTCAGCTTCCCCAGCAGGGGATTCGCTTTGTCACGCCCTTTGACCCGGAATATCCGGATCGCCTGCGGCATATCTATGACTATCCAATGGGGCTGTGGGTCAAGGGGACGCTGCCCTCCGAAAAGCAGCCTGCCGCGGCGGTGATTGGAGCGAGAAACTGTACCAGCTACGGCGAGCAGGCGGCGGAGCTTATGGGGCGTGAGCTGGCGTCTGCCGGAGTGCAGGTGATCAGCGGACTGGCTCTGGGCGTGGACGGGGCGGGCCACAGGGGAGCTCTTAAGGGGGGAGGAAAAACCTGGGGCGTCCTGGGCTGTGGGGTCAACATCTGTTATCCCAAGCGCAATTACACGCTCTTTCGGGAGATGGAGAGCCAGGGCGGAATCCTGTCGGAGTTTCCTCCCGGTGAGCCGCCCAAACCGTTAAATTTTCCGACGCGCAACCGCTTGATCAGCGGACTGGCGGACGTGATTCTTGTCATAGAGGCCAAGGAGCGGAGCGGTTCCCTGATTACTGCGCGCCTGGGGCTGGATCAGGGCAAGGAGGTGTTTGCCCTGCCGGGGCGGGTGACGGACGTGGTCAGCCGGGGCTGCAACCAGCTCATTCAGTCCGGTGCGGCCATTCTCACGGGGCCTGGCGATGTGCTGGAATATTTGGGGGTGCTCCGGGAAAAAAAGCTGATTCTTTATGAAAAAAGCGAGAAGGGACTTGCCAAGAATGAAAAAATGGTGTATAGTTGCCTAGATTCCGCACCAAAACACGTGGAGGAGATCGCTGCCCTGTCAGGCCTTGCGGTCAGCGCGTGTATGGAAGCGCTTCTCGATTTAGAGTTGGGTGGATTTGCGGTGAAAACGACGGGACTGTACTATGCAAAACGTCTCACCTGCGACTGAGCGGGGAGATGAGCGGGTGCAGCCGGGCGTTGGAGAGAGTTCTTTTGTTTCTGCGAGAGCAGTTTTCGATAATGAGAATGAGAAATGACGAGGAGTTTTACAATGGCAAACTATTTGGTAATCGTTGAGTCACCAGCAAAAGTAAAGACGATTAAAAAGTTCCTGGGAAACAACTATGAGGTGGACGCCTCCGGCGGCCATGTGAGGGATTTGCCCAAGAGCCAGCTGGGATTTGACGCGGAGCACGACTATGAGCCCAAGTACATCACAATCCGGGGAAAAGGTGATGTGCTGGCGAAACTTCGCAAGGAAGTGAAAAAAGCAGATAAGATCTATCTGGCGACGGACCCGGACCGCGAGGGGGAAGCGATCTCCTGGCATCTGGTGAAGGCGCTGAAGCTGGACGAGGCGAAGAACAAGCAGGTGTACCGCATAAGCTTCAACGAGATCACTAAGAATGCAGTAAAGGCCTCCTTTAAGAGTCCCCGCGATATTGATATGAACCTGGTGGACGCGCAGCAGACCCGCCGTATGCTGGACCGCATGGTGGGCTACCGGATCAGTCCGCTGCTGTGGGCGAAGGTAAAGCGCGGCTTGAGTGCCGGGCGCGTGCAGTCTGTGGCGCTGCGCATGATCTGCGACCGCGAGGACGAGATCAACGCGTTCATCCCGGAGGAGTACTGGAACCTGGAGGCAAAGCTACAGCTGAAGGGCAGCAAAAAGCCTCTGATAGCCAAGTACTACGGCAAAAACGATGGCAAGAACGGAAAGACTGCGATCCGCAGCAAGGAGGAGCTGGACCAGATTCTTGAGGATCTGGAGGGCAAAACCTATGTGGTGGACGAGGTGAAGAAGGGGGAGCGCGTAAAGAAGGCTCCCATCCCGTTTACCACCAGTACCCTGCAGCAGGAAGCCTCCAAGGCGCTTAACTTCTCCACCCAGAAGACCATGCGCCTGGCACAGCAGCTGTACGAGGGCGTGGAGGTGAAGGGCCACGGCACCATCGGTCTCATCACCTACCTGCGTACGGATTCCACCCGAATTGCGGATGAGGCGGACGCGGCGGCCAGAGAGTTTATCAAAAACCAGTACGGCGAAAAGTATGTGATCAAAAATGAGCAGGCCAAAAAGAGCGGCGGAAAGATTCAGGACGCCCACGAGGCAATCCGGCCCACAGATATCGCTCTGACCCCGACGGTGGTGAAGGAGTCGCTGCAGCGCGATTTATTCCGCCTGTACCAGCTGATCTGGAAGCGATTCACGGCCAGCCGTATGGACAGCGCGGTCTACGAGACCACCTCTGTCAAGATCAATGTCGGCGGTCACAGCTTCACAACCTCCGCCTCACGCCTGGTCTTCGACGGCTTTATGTCCGTCTACGTGGAGGCCGACGACGAGGAGGAGCACAGCCAGGCTCTGGGCAATCTGGACAAGGGAACCGTGCTTAAGCTTGAGGAGCTGGAACCCAGCCAGCACTTTACACAGCCCCCGGCCCACTACACGGAGGCTTCCCTGGTGAAGGCGCTGGAGGAGCAGGGGATCGGACGCCCCAGTACCTACGCGCCCACGATCACCACGATCATCGCCCGCCGGTATGTGGTGAAGGAGAACAAAAACCTGTATGTCACGGAGATGGGCGAGGTGGTAAACCGGATCATGAAGAACAGCTTCCCCAGCATCGTGGACATCAGCTTCACGGCCAACATGGAGTCCCTGCTGGATAAGGTGGCGGACGGCTCCGTGGCCTGGAAGACAGTGGTCAGCAACTTCTATCCGGATCTGGACGAGGCGGTGAAGATTGCGGAGAAGGAGCTGGAGACCGTGACCATCGCGGACGAGGTTTCGGACGAGGTCTGCGAGGTGTGCGGCCGCCAGATGGTCATCAAGTACGGTCCTCACGGAAAGTTCCTGGCCTGCCCGGGCTTCCCGGAGTGCAAGAACACCAAGCCTTATTTTGAGAAGATCGGCGTTCCCTGTCCCAAGTGCGGCAAGGAAGTGGTCCGCAAGAAGACCAAGAAGGGCCGTCTCTATTACGGCTGCGAGGCGAACCCGGACTGCGATTTTATGTCCTGGCAGAAGCCTTCCATCAAGAAATGCCCGGAGTGTGGTTCCTACATGGTGGAGAAGGGAAACAAGCTTCTCTGCTCCAATGAGACCTGCGGATACCGCACGAACCTGGACAAGGAATAGAAAAAAATGGTAAAATTGCCAAAGAAAATACGAAATTCTTAAAATAATCGAAAACTTCGAAAAACTCTTGTTATTGCCACGGAATTATGTTACAATTCTATTATTAATAGGGCATTTCGGGGCGTTATACCAATTGGATAAGGAGGTTTTCGAATATGAGCGTTCAATTGTTGGACAAAACTAGGAAGATCAACAAGTTATTGCATAACAACAATTCTCACAAAGTGGTTTTCAATGATATCTGCAAAGTGCTGAGTGAGATTCTGTTATCCAATATCCTGGTCATCAGCAAGAAGGGAAAGGTCCTTGGAGTAAGCCTGTGCCCTGGCGTTGAGGAGATCGAGGAGTTGATCGAGGATCAGGTGGGTATGTACGTTGACAAGATGCTCAACGAACGCCTGTTAAGCGTACTCTCCACCAAGGAGAACGTGAACCTGGCCACACTGGGATTTGCCGAGGAGAACGTGCGCAAATACCAGGCAATTATCACCCCGATCGATATCGCGGGAGAGCGGCTGGGAACACTGTTTATCTACAAGCAGGACTCCCAGTATGACATAGACGACATTATTCTGAGTGAGTACGGGACCACGGTTGTGGGCCTTGAGATGATGCGCTCCGTCAACGAGGAGAACGCGGAGGAGACCCGCAAGGTGCAGATCGTCAAATCTGCCATCAGCACCCTGTCCTTCTCGGAGCTGGAGGCGATCATCCACATCTTCGACGAGCTGGACGGCAACGAGGGAATCCTGGTGGCCAGCAAGATCGCGGACCGCGTGGGAATTACCCGCTCGGTGATCGTCAATGCGCTGCGCAAGTTTGAGAGCGCGGGCGTGATCGAGTCCCGTTCCTCCGGAATGAAGGGAACCTACATCAAGGTGCTCAACGATGTCGTGTTCGACGAGCTGAAGACAATCAAGGCATCCAACTCAAACTTAAAGTGATTCGGCTTAAAAGGCGGATCGCGTGAACAATAGAATACAGGGCCGCTGGCGCCAACCTGTGAGAGGGCTTGCGCGCAGCGGCCCTGTTTCGTGGGCTGGAGGGAAATAGATGCTGTATGACAGAGATATCCGGGAGCCGCTGTTTGAGTTCCTGGAAGAGCGGTACGGAAAAATCCGCATCATAGAGGAAAAACGGATGGGCCGGTCCCGGGCGGACATCGTGATGGTGCTGCCGCGCGCGGTGATGGGCATCGAGATCAAGAGCGACGCGGACACCTACGCCAGGCTGAGCCGGCAGGTTCGGGATTACGACCGGTATTTTGACCGGAATACGGTGGTGGTAGGTTCCTCCCACGGGCTGCACATCGGGGAGCATGTCCCGGCCTGGTGGGGGATTATCACGGTGGATGCCACGGAGCACGGCCTGGATTTTTACGTGCTGCGGGAGGCGGCGGACAATCCGTCTATTGACATGTCCCGCAAGCTGGGGCTTCTCTGGAGGCCAGAGCTGGTCTGGATTCAGGAGCAGACCGGGATGCCCAAATACCGGGAGAAGAGCAAGGCATTTGTGGTGGAGAAGATTCTTCTGCAGGTGCCGGGGGATGTGCTGGCGGAGCTCGTGAGTGACAGGCTCTTCGAGAGGGATTATACACAGATCGAAGAGGTGATACAGACCTACAGGGAACAGCAGGGCAAAAAGCCCAGGCGCAAAAAACGTGGAAAAAAATGATAAATTTCCCCGCTAAACCACTTGCACACATTCACATTTTATGATATATTTGAAAGGCTGACAAAAAACACGTCTGTGGATTCCACGGGACGGTGCCTGAACCGAAAATCGGACAGGTCTTCCGGGAAGCATGAGAAGCAGACGGAAGTGCGCCCGACTCCCTTGCTCAGTGGAGCGGGTAAAAAAACCAATATGGAGGTAGAGAACATGAGCGTTATTTCAATGAAGCAGTTACTGGAAGCTGGCGTGCACTTTGGCCACCAGACAAGAAGATGGAACCCCAAGATGGCTCCGTACATCTACACCGAGAGAAACGGCATCTACATCATTGACCTGCAGAAGTCTGTAGTCAAGGTAGATGAGGCTTACAAGGCTGTTTCCGACATCGCTGCCAACGGCGGCACCATCCTGTTCGTTGGTACCAAGAAGCAGGCACAGGAGGCAATCAAGGCTGAGGCTGAGCGCTGCGGCATGTACTTCGTAAACGAGAGATGGCTGGGCGGCATGCTGACCAACTTCAAGACCATCCAGAGCCGTATCGGCAGACTGAAAGAGATCGAGACCATGTCTCAGGACGGAACCTTTGATGTTCTGCCCAAGAAGGAAGTTATCGCGTTAAAGAAGGAATGGGATAAGCTGGAGAGAAACCTGGGCGGTATCAAAGAGATGAAGAAGCTGCCGGATGCAATCTTCGTAGTAGATCCCAAGAAGGAGCACATCTGCGTGCAGGAAGCTCACACCCTGGGCATTCCGTTAATCGGTATTGTGGATACCAACTGCGATCCCGAGGAGCTGGATTACGTGATCCCCGGCAACGACGATGCAATCAGAGCGGTTAAGCTGATCGTTTCCAAGATGGCTGACGCTGTGATCGAGGCAAAGCAGGGCGAGGTTCTTGAAGGCGCCATGGAGATCGAAGTACCGGTTGAGGCGTTCGAGGCAGCAGAGGCTTAATTCTGGCAACAATATCTGAATTGGAGGGAATTGAAATGGCAGCAGTAACAGCAGCAATGGTAAAAGAGTTAAGAGAGATGACCGGCGCCGGAATGATGGACTGCAAGAAAGCACTTGCGGCTACCGACGGTGATATGGATAAAGCGGTTGAGTTCCTGAGAGAAAAGGGACTGGCCGGCGCAGCTAAGAAGGCCGGACGTATCGCAGCTGAGGGTATCGTTGTGACCAAGGTGAGCGAGGACGGCAAGAAGGCTGTTGTGGTTGAGGTGAACGCTGAGACCGACTTCGTGGCTAAGAACGAGAAGTTCCGCGCCTACGCAGCTGACGTGGCAGAGCAGGCTCTGGCTACTTCCACCACCACCATGGACGCATTCATGGAGGAGAAGTGGCTGAAGGATACCTCTCTGACTGTTAAGGAGGCTCTGTCCTCTCAGATCGCCATCATCGGCGAGAACATGAACATCCGCCGTTTCGAGCAGCTGGCGGAGGCCAACGGCTTTGTAGCTTCCTACATCCATGCCGGCGGTAAGATCGGCGTTCTGGTAGACGTTGAGACCGACGTTGTGAACGACGAGATCAAGGATATGGCTAAGAACGTGGCTATGCAGGCAGCTGCATTAAAGCCCCTGTACACCTGCAGAGACGAGGTTGACGCGGAGTACATCGAGAAGGAGAAAGAGATCCTGACCGTAGCTGCAAAGAACGAGAAGCCCGATGCCAACGACAAGATCATCAGCGGCATGGTTATGGGCCGTATCAACAAGGAGCTGAAGGAAATCTGCCTGTTAGACCAGGTTTACGTGAGAGCAGAGGATGGCAAGCAGAGCGTAGCCAACTACGTTGCTTCCGTTGCGAAGGCTAACGGCGCTAACATCAAGGTGAAGAAGTTCGTTCGTTTCGAGACTGGCGAAGGTTTGGAAAAGAAGAATGAGGACTTCGCAGCCGAGGTAGCGAAGCAGATGGGAATGTAATTGTTATTCTCCCATTAAAAATCGACTGATTCTCCCGCAAAACAGACCGTTTTCGGGAGATAAAAAGAGAAATAAAGACCCAAAGTATGTTTTTCATGCTTTGGGTCTTTTTTCGCCCAGGTATCCCCTCAAAAAACGCGGGATCCTTATATCCCGTCGGCCTGTGCCCCTGTGATTTCCCTTCCGCCACCGTCCGGGCCCTTTTGCTTTGCTGGCACGCAGCCCTGGATCATTAGGAAAATGAGGGGGGAGAAAACAGGAAGAAAAAATTCGGGAGACCTTGGGATTACAAGAATTTTTGAAGTCGAAATGAGCGGCTTTAGCCATTTGAATGTGGGCGGCAGAAGGCCGGAAGGAGAGAAGAGGTGGAGGGACACGGGAGATGGCGCGCTGCAGATTGTGAGCAAGAACGGGACCACAAAGCAGTGGGCGCGCTGCCATCTATGGTCACAAAAAACCATATGACCATAGATGACAGTATTTAGCTTCTGGGCAACAAAGCCACTTCTATATCCTCGCAATATATAGAGAAATCCCCGTTTTCGAAATCATACACATGGAAGCGCGTATCTTGTTCATAGCCATCCTCCTGCATATCGCTAATCGAAAAGCCTGCCAATGCCTCCGACACGTTGAAAGAAATACTTCCGTGGACATTCTTCATGTGGATTAGAATTTTATATGATTCAGTTTCATCGGCAACAAGCAGTTCCGCGTTATAAACATCGGTCCATTTTTCAAAATCGAATTCTTTTCTATAGTCCAGTTTGAGAATCTTGCCAAAAAGGGGCAGATACCGATAGTTCTCTGGTAATTCCTGAATTAGCTGGCTCATGCCTTTGATACATTTCAAATGCTCCATTGCTATAGTTGCCCTCCGATAAATAAGCCATGTGGTTTGCTGCGTTGGCGGTTAGCTGGCTCCTGTGTTACTCCCTATTCTACCATAGCGCGGATAATCCGTCCATGCAGTAATCTGCGTCTCGTCTGGTTGCGAGACAGGAACTTTAATGGAGAGCCTGAAAAATAGAAAAGAACCGCCTGGGAGTTCCGATGTGAGCGCGGTGGGCCAGAAATCGGATTTCATCCCGGCGTCTCCCTGACCTGCCTCACAAAAAAACAGCGGTCCATCCAGTGGGAGAGGGAGGGGCCGCCGCTTGAGGTGCGCACAAGGCGCACACACTATTCAATTTTCACCAATTCCACCTGCTGCCTTGCGTGCTCCTTCTCCGGCTGCTCCTGGCGCTCGTTCATCTGCTCCAGCATCGCCTCGGCGTTGAATTTGAGAATCTCCGCAAACTTGGCCACATACTTCTCCGGGATTTCGTCCAGCATGGCGAAGGTCCGCTCGAAGCGCCGTTTCCAGAGGGAGGACACATACTCTTGGTAGACTTTGCGGCCCAGCGGGGAGGCCTTGATGATAATGTCCTTCTGGTTGTTGGCGCAGCGGTATTTTTCCAGCAGCTTTTTTTCCATCATCTTTTTCACGTTCTTGGAGAATGCGCTGGGGGAGATTCCGAGGCGTTTGGCCACCTCCGACATTTTCTGGTTCTTCTCCTCGTTTTCCAGAATGTACTCCAACACCTGGATTTGCGCGAGGGAGCAGGGGACCGATGTGTCGTGGAAGCCCTGCAGGGTGTACGCCTGCCCGTAGACGTTCGTATAAAAAAACAGATTTTCGAAAAAACTCCGGTATTTTCCGAGCCAAATCAGATCCATATTCCACTTTCCGCCTTCCTGTCACACTATACAGATTATAGCACGAAAGGCACGGGGATGTCATGCCGGGAAAAGGGAAAAAGTGTACAAAAATACCTGAATAAAATAGTGGCTTTTGTCAACTGAAATAAATGACTAAAGAACATAAAATCATTTCCTTGAGAAATAATTTTATATTACAATAGAAATAAAAATAAGTGAGGCGATCCATTAAGTGAACAGTCACTGCCAAGGTAACATGGGCTCTCCTTTGGGTCTTCCAGCCCGCAATCCGGAAATCGTTGCATTCCGTGAGA
>USJW01000036.1 GCA_900555045.1 uncultured Clostridium sp.
TGAGTTCTTTCGAGGTTATCCACGAAGATATTCTTTATGATATCGTTCCCCTTTACGATTTCCTGTATGACTACCTGTAAAATCTTCCATCACTCCCTTACCTGACCGGAAGGTTTCGCGTGGCAGGGCATATTGCCTGACTACTTTTTTACCGCCGGTGGGAAACCACCGGCACTCCCTTTAAACTGATTGAGCCTCCGAAAAACGGAGGCTCTTTTTATTGAATGTGATGGGCATTGGCCGATTACTTCATCCCTTATAAAACTGCAACGCGTACAACAGCGAGAGCATCGACACCCCGCAGCGGATCTCATTGTCCCTCAGCATCTGAGTCACCCGCTCCCTCCCCATCCACACCGTTTTACCCACCTCGTTCTCGTCATAGACCTGCGACTGCCGGTCAACCCGCGCCGCAAAGACATGGACCGTCAGGTCCGACATCCCGTTGCTGGGGTTCTGGGTGCACAGAAACGTCAAATTCTTCAGCGTGCACCCCGTCTCCTCCAGGCACTCCCTCTTAACCGCCTCTGCGGCGCTTTCCCCGCGCTCCACTCTCCCGGCGGGGACCTCCCACTCCATCCGTCCGGTGGTATACCGCTTGGACTGAATCATGAGGATCTCGTCCCGCTCGTTTATCACCACGCAGCTGACGGATTCACAGGGATAGTGCAGCCTGTGGTACGCCGGTATGACCTGGCCGTCCGGCAACCGGACCCGGTCCCGGTACAGGGAAACCCAGTCGCTCTCATAGATCACTTCCCGCGCGAGCATCCGCGGAAACCCTTCCTGATTCAACGAACACACCTCCTCATTTGATCTCAAAACCGCTCTGTATTTCCCGCGAGCTTCCTCCGCTCCAGGTAATCCACATACCCCTCGTAGATCAGGTGGAACAGCAGGTGTAACGTCAGATACGAAGTCTGGTTCAGCTTCATGGGCCCGTCGATGTAGGAGCTCTGGAAATAAAAGTTGTATTTGGTGATGGAGGCCAGCTCGTTGTTCCCCAGGTTTGTCACCGACACCATGGGGATGTCGCGGACGCCCAGATTGTGGATGGTCTCCTTGTAACTGTCGATGTTCCCGGACAGGGACACGATAAAGAGCAGGTCGCTCTCCTGGAAGTTCTTCCGGGCGATCCGAAACTCCGTGGTGGCCGGCAGCAGAATCAGGTTCTTGTTCACATTGAGCAGGCAGCGGGCGAATTCGCTCAGCATCAGCCTCTGCCCGTAGCCGGTGCCGAAGGCGTACAGCTGCGTGGCGCGCTCCATCTTCCCGTAGATCTGGTCCTTCAAGTTATTCTGCTGAAACACCTTGATGGTCTGGGCGATATCCTGGTTTAACTCCTGGATCGGATCCCTGAGCGCGATGGCCCTGCCGGTCTCATTCTCCCGCCTGAGAAAATATTTGAATTCACTGTAGCCGGAAAAATCCAGCTTTTTCACCGTGCGGATGATGGACGTGGTGGACACGTTGCATTGCTGCGCCAGCTCAGCGATGCTGATTTTCGTGCACAGCTCCAGATGGTTCCTCACAAAGTGGAGCACATGCAGATCATTGTCGTTCAGATTGCGGTAGTGATCGTTGATTACTGCGTCTAATGTCATGGTTTCCCTCCTCATCCGCATCCCCAAAAACGGCCGCGGAGCCCGTTTAGCCTAGTATAGCAAATGGCGCTGTGAGATACAAGAATTTACAGAAATAAATTCCAGGATCTTATGCAAACAGCACAAATAAATTCCTCATTCTGCTTATTTTTCCCACAGTTCCGTCAATTTTCATGAAATAAAATACAGAAAAAATAAAAAAGTACAGTGTATGAATATGGCTCCTTTATGAGCAAATTTCATTTACAATTAACCAAAACTGTTTTAATATACAACCAACAGAACGATAAATTTGCAAAAGATGCGCATCTTTTTCCGAATTTTCCATCTCAATTTCAAGGAGGATTTTTTTACATGAAAGCTTCATCGATCGTCATCGCCGGAGGCGGCAGTACCTATACACCTGAAATTATCCTGATGCTGTTGGACAACCTGCACCGCTTCCCAATCCGCCAGATCAAATTCTACGACAACGATCCTGAGCGCCAGCAGGTCATCGCCGACGCATGCGAGATCATCCTGCGGGAACAGGCGCCGGACATCCGCTTCCTCGCCACATCGGACCCCCGGGAGGCATTCACGGACATCGACTTCTGCATGGCCCACATCCGCGTGGGAAAATACGAGATGCGGGATTACGATGAAAAAATCCCGCTGAAATACGGCCTGGTCGGCCAGGAGACCTGCGGTCCCGGCGGCATCGCCTACGGGCTGCGCTCCATCACCGGCGTCATCGAGCTGATCGACTACATGCAGCAGTACTCGCCGGACGCCTGGATGTTAAACTACTCAAACCCGGCTGCCATCGTGGCTGAGGCGGTCCGCAAGGCGCGCCCCGGCGCAAAGGTGCTCAACATCTGCGACATGCCCATCGACATCGAGGAGCGCATGGCAAAGATCGCGGGCCTCTCCTCCCGAAAGGACCTGGTGGTCCGCTACTACGGCTTAAACCACTTCGGCTTTTGGTGCGACATCCGTGACAGACAGGGCAACGACCTGATGCCAAAGATCAAGGAGTATGTGAAGGTAAACGGCTACAACTTGGAGCCCATCGGCCAGGAGCCGCGCCTCAACGACCCGGATTGGCTAAAAACCTACCGGTTCGCAAAAGAGCTGTACGAGACAGACCCCACGGTTCTGCCCACCACCTACTTCAAATACTACCTGTTCCCGGACCACGTGGTGGCGGACTCCGATCCAAGTTATACCCGGGTGGACATGATCCGCGACGGCCGCGAAAAGTGGGTGTTTGAGGAGTGCCGGAGAATTAAGGAGGCCGGGACCGCGAAGGGTACCAACCTGCAGATCGGCGTGCACGCCAGCTTTATCGTGGACCTGGCCCGGGCCATCGCCTTCAACACCCACGAGCGCATGCTGCTGATCGTGGAGAACCAGGGCGCCATCCCCAACATCCCGGCCACGGCGATGGTGGAGATCCCCTGCATCGTGGGCGCAAACGGGCCCGAGCGCATGTGCATCGGGGAGATCCCCTGGTTCCAGAAGGGGCTCATCGAGCAGCAGCTGGCCGTGGAGGCGTATTTCGAGCACTCCTACCAGAAGCTCTGGCAGGCGCTCATCCTCTCAAAGACCATGAAGGACGCGGACGTGGCAAAGCGGCTTCTGGACGAACTGATCGAGGCCAATAAAGGGTATTGGCCTGAGTTAAACTGAAGGGGTGTACTTACATAATCGATTTTAATTGGAGGGGTAAATATGAGGACATATATTCAAAAATTAGGTAAATCGCTGATGGCACCGCTGTCAATCATCGTGGCCGCCGGGCTCCTGCTGGGCCTGGCCTCCACCCTGCTCAATCCCCTGATCTTCGGGGACAGCCTTAAAAATCTGGCCGCGGTGGGCGGCTTTGTCAGCCTGGTGAACGCGCTGGCGGGCGCTCTGTTCGGCCTGCTGCCCATCCTGTTTTGTATCTCGGTGGCCATCGGCATGGTCCGGGAGGACAAGGAAATCGCCGCGTTCTCCGCGGTCATCGGCTTCGTGCTGTTCCACACCACCATCCGCTTCTTCCTCTCGCTCAAGGGGTTAAACGCGGACACCGTGGCCGTGGACTACCTGACTGGCAGCGGGATGAGCTACCTCGACGCGGTCAAGGAGAACTCCGCCTACGACACCGTGTTTGGAATCTTCACCTACCGGATGGGCATATTCGGCGGAATCATCACCGGCCTCTGGACCGCGCTCATCCACAACCGCTTCCACCAGACCCAGCTTCCCACCGCGCTCAGCTTTTTCAGCGGCAAGCGCTTCGTGCCGATCATGATGACCGTGACCATCCCGTTCTTGGCGGTGGTGATGTACTTCGTGTGGCCTGTGTTCAACATGGCGATCAACGGCTTCGGCAACCTGATCCAGGCGGCAGGCGCTCTCGGAACCTTCATCTACGGCTTCCTCGAGCGGCTTTTAATCCCCACCGGCCTGCACCACATTTTAAACCAGCTGATCCGTTTCACCCCCATCGGCGGAACCGCGACCATCGACGGCCAGCAGGTCTCCGGCGCCCTGACCATCTTCAACACCCTGCTCATGCAGTCTAACCCGGATCTGGATCTGATGCGCCAGGCCACCCGCTTCCTGACTCAGGGCACGCACCCGTTCATGGTATTCGGACTTCCGGCGGCCTGCCTGGCCATGTACCGCACCGCGCTTCCGGAAAATAAAGCCAAGGTGAAGGGCACGCTGCTGGCTGCGGCTCTTACCTCCTTCGCCACCGGCATCACCGAGCCCATCGAGTTTGCGTTCATCTTCATCTCCCCGGTGCTCTGGGTGTTCCACGCCTTCATGGCCGGGCTGTCCTTCCTGATCAACACGCTGCTCGGCGTCATGATCGGCAACGCGGGCGGCGGCCTGATCGACCTCATGCTGTTCGGCGTGCTGCGCGGCTTCCAGACCAAGTGGTATCTGAACGTCCTGGTTGGAATCGGCTACGCGGTAGTCTACTACAATGTGTTCAAATTTGTGATTGTTCGGAAGAACTTAAAAACTCCGGGGCGTGACACGGACGACTCCGAGGCGGAAGCGCTCTCCGCTCCCGTGGAAGCCGGTAGCCTTGGCACCTCCATCATGGAAGCGCTGGGCGGCAGAGACAACATCGTGGAGATCGACAACTGCATCAGCCGTCTGCGCCTGGTCTTAAGGGACACCAAGCTGGCCGACGACAAATTGCTCAAGGCCACCGGCTCCCTGGGCGTCATCCGGATCAACGACGAGAACATCCAGGTGGTGTACGGAACCAAGGTGGAGAAGGCGGCGGCTGAGCTCAAACATGCCTGCAATATGAGGTGATTTCGAACCATTTTCAGCCCGATTCCAGCCAAAAAACTCTACGGTTTACATAAATTCAATTTTGTGGTATAATAGATAAATACCCCGTAAACAGTTGAGCAGACTCTGTTCAGAAAGGTGGGAATTTGTTTAATAAGAGGGAATTTATTTTCTACGGAACCGTAGGCGTGTGCCAGGTATCTGAGATCTCCAAGCCGGATTTTTCCGAGCAGGACCGTCTGTACTACTACCTGGTGCCCAAGTTTGAGAAGGATACCACGATTTATATTCCGGTGGGCAGCGACAAGGTGATCATGCGAAAGATTATGACCCGTCAGGAAGCGGAAGATTTCGTCCAGTCCTGGCCAGCCATTGAATGCAAGGAATATAGCAACTACAGAGAGCGGAGCCAGACCTACAAGCTGGCGCTCCAATCCGGGGACTGCCTGCAGTTCGCCTCCATGATCAAGGAGATCTCCCGGCTGACACCGGCCCGGAAGGGGCGGACACTCTCCACCTCCGAGCGGGACGTGGCGAAGGTCGCGAGAAAGCTGCTGTTCGGCGAGCTGGCGGTGGCGCTGGATTTGCCTCCCGAGGAGGTGCCGGACTACATCCAGAACCAGAGCGAGGCGACGGACGCACCAGCTAATTTATCCATATCATTTTAAAAAACAGGAGTACTGCAAAAGAAATTTTTGCAGTGCTCCTGTTTCATTTATACCTGGACAATCTCAAATCCTTTTTCCGTCAGAAGCTCCTCGCAGGCGCTGTCCAGATGCATACAGTATACAGATTTCCGTTTTTCCCGCGGAATCCACTGTTCCAGTTTTCCGTAGAAGCAATGGGACGGCACGGGGGAATCGTGGGTGGATGTGTCCTGATAAATCTTCTGGATGGCCCCCTCAAGGAAGCCCGCGCGGATCTCGTCCGGCACATCCGAGGCATCCCCGCTGTAATAAATGCACTCCTCGCCGTCGGAGAGCAGGTAGCCGTAGCACTTCATGTCCAGAGCGTGCTTGACCGGAATGGGCTCAGCCCGCAGCCCCGCCTTGTTTTCCGGGAGGCGTTCCAGGTAAACATATCCGTTTGGATCGATTCCCTCCAATGTCAGAAGCTGCTTTACCGTGGCCTCTGGGTGGATGACGTGGACTTTCATGCCGTGAATGCAGTAATAGTAGGAAATCAGAGTTCCAAGGCTGCCCACATGGTCGGCGTGGAGGTGCGTGAGGATCACATAGACCTGGCTTATGCTGTCCAAATCCTCCCTCCGGTAGAGGGTGTCGAAGGCCGTCTCCCCGCAGTCTAAGAGGTAGAGTTCATCGCCGTTTTTTATGTAAGCGCCTGTGTTGCCGTAAAGGGGATAAAAGGCAGAGCCCTTTCCCAGGAAGTTAAGTTTCATGTAAATGCCTCCTATTCTTTAATTCCTGCGCTCACGAAGCTGCTCATAAACTGCTTCTGGGCGACGAAGAATGCCAGGAGCAGCGGGATGATGATGATAAACGCTGCGGCGCAGACGTTGGCCCACTGCATGTTCGCCTCCTTCGACTTGGCGAAGATGGCGAGTCCCACGGTCAGGGTGCGGTTTTCCGGCGAGTTGGTGACAATCAGCGGCCACAGGTAGTTGTTCCAGTGGTAGCTGACGGAGATAACCGCAAAGGACAGGTAGGCCGGCTTTGCGCAGGGCATGTATACCCTCCAGATGGTCTGCCAGATATTGGCGCCGTCAATCCGTGCCGCCTCGGCCAGGGCCTTGGGGATGGATTTAAAATGCTGCCTCAACAGGAAGATCGCCAGGGCGCTTCCGTAGAAGGGGAGCATCATTCCGATCTTCGTGTCCACCATCCTCATCTCGGAGAGCGTCATGAAGTTGGGGGTGATCAGCACGTCGTTCGGGATGATAATCTGCATGAAAATCACCGCGAATACCAGGGAGGAACCCTTGAAATCCATGACGCCCAGGGCGTACGCCGCCAGGGTCGAGGTGATGAACTGGACGGCAAAGGTGCACACCACCAGAGTCAGGGTGTTGAGGTAATAGGTGGCAAAGGGGATGGCGTTCCACACGTAGTGGATATTATCCAGTGTAAATGCCGTGGTGGGGAACAGCGTCATGTGGAAGGAGGGGACGGAGAACGCGGTTCCGACCATCCAGATCAGCGGGATCAGCCACAACAGCCCAAGGACAACCGCAAACAGCGATATTGCAAAACCGATTCGTTTCTTTTTCTGCATTGCCGATCCTCCTCTAATTGTAATGAATCTTCTTATCCTGGCTCAGGAATCTGGGCAGTGCCACGATCATGAGCAGGACAAGCATGATGGTTGTCAGGGCGGATGACACCCCGTAGTTGAAGTTAGTGAAGCCCTGCTGGTAGATGTAATAGAGAAGCAGGGTGGAGGCGTTGTTGGGCGCTCCCTCTGTCATGATGACCACATGGTCCACCAGCTTGAAGCTGTTGGTCAGCGCGATGGTGGAGACAAATAAGAAGGTCGGAGCCAACAGGGGCAGCGTGATTCTCCTGAAAATGGTCCAGGCGCCCGCGCCGTCGATTCTGGCGGCCTCATTGACCTCCTCGGAGATGCTCTGGATACCGGACAGGAAGAATACCATCAGATACCCCGCCTCCTTCCAGACGTACATGAAGGCCATGGCCGGAAGGACGGTCTTTTTGCTGGACAGCACGTTCATGGGCTTCATTCCCAGGGAGGCCAGCATCTGGTCAAACAGACCATTTTTCGCCATGTAGATGAACATCCAGATGCTCGCGATGGCGATCATGGGCATAATCACCGGGTAGAAGAAGGCGGTGCGCACAAAGCCCGTAGCCCTGCTCTTCCGGTTGACGATGGTGGCAAGGAACAGTCCCACCGCCATGCTGGGGATGATGGTGATCAGCGCAAAGTAAAGCGTGTTTCCCATAACCTTCCAGAAAAGGGAGGATCCGGCCAGATTGATATAGTTCTCCAGGCCGATGAACTCCGGCGCCTTCATGCCCAGCTTATATTTCGTCAGGCTCAGGTAGATGCTCCTGAAAATGGGCCACACCGTAAAGATCAGCATGAAAATCAGCGACGGCGCAACTAACAGCCATGCGATCAGATTGTTTTTCATATCACGTTGTTTTTTTGTACGTGTTTTCATAATTTTATTGCCCCCTGTCAGCTTAGAAGGAACCTTGTAGCAAGGTTCCTTCATTTTGGGTTTACTGGTATTCTGCCAGAACTTCGGTGGCCTGCTCCTGGGCTGCCTTCAGGGCTTCCTCAGGTGTGGCGTCTCCTACTACGGCTGACTGTATGTTGTCGTTCAAAATTCTCCAGATTTCTGCTGCGTTGTAGGTGGTGAGCTCCGGCTTGGACATGGGAATCTGCTCGTAAGCCACCTTGGCCTGCGGAAGATCCTCGTAGTACTTCTTCATCAGCTCAGTCTCAAAGCAGGAGGTTCTCGTTGCAACATATCCGGTATCTAAGGACCACTGCGCGGCTCTCTCCGGCTCGGTTGCAAACTTGATGAACTTCCAGGCTGCCTGCACCCGCTCCTCGGGGAGGTTGTTGGAGATGTAGAAGTTGCCGCCGCCTGTGGGCGCAGCCACTCTCTTGTGGCCGGGCAGGAATGCGGTGCCGAACTCAAAGTTGGCGTTCTCATTGATGTTGGCCATGTTTCCGGTGGTGTGGTAGATCATCGCAACCTCGCCTGCCAGGAACTGAGTGGGAAGATCGGTCCACTGCACGATGCCGGGGGCCATGATCTTATACTTGTTCTGCAGGTCCAGCCAGAACTGAAGGGCCTCCACGTTCTCCGGAGTGTCAAACAGGACCTGTTTGCCGTCGTCAGTCATCAGGTTCTCCCCGTTTGCGCTGTTCTGGAGGCAGAAGCCGGTGAATGCCCACTGGGCGGAGCCGGAGTTTAAGGCGAGTCCCACGCCGTACCGGTTCTCGTTGGTCAGCTTCTTACCGTACTCCACAACTTCCTCCCAGGTCGTCGGGGGCTTCTCCGGGTCAAGTCCAACCTCCTTGAAGGCGTCCTTGTTGTAGAAGAGGACCATGGTGCTTCTCTGGAAGGGGATGGAGTAAATCTTTCCGTCCACGTAGGAGTCCTCCATGAAGCCGTCCAGGAAATCGTCTATGTAAGCCTTTCCCTCGTCGCCGTCCGCCGCGATCAGATCGTCCAACGGCATAGCCATTCCGGTGGAGGCCATGGTAAAGCGCTGGGTCGCCAGGCTGACGAATACATCCGGCGGAGTGCCTCCCTGCACGGCTGTCTGGATCTTGGTGACGGTGTCGTCGTAGTTGCCCGTGTAAACCGGCTCCACCACGATATCAGGATTCTCTTTGTTAAAATCCGAGCAGATCTGCTCGATCAGCTTTGCCGCCGAACCGCCCACATTGACCGGATAGTAGAATGTCAGGTGAAGGGCATCGCCGGAGGCCGCCTGTGTCTCAGCGCTGCTGCCTTTGTCCTCGGTCTTCTGAGTTGCGGCCGGGGTCTGCTGTGCATTGTTGCTGTTTCCACAGCCGCTCAGGGAAATGGCGGATGCGATAAGTCCTGCAGCTGCTGCAAGTGCTATTCTCTTTTTCATTTTATTCCTCCTCTTTGAACTGTCTGTTTATCAGATGAGCCCATTATAGCAGAATTGTTGAAACGTGTCAACTTTCAATATGGAGTTTTTACACAAAATATATACGTTATCTCCTTCTTTTTACTTAAATTTTACAATATTCGTGAAATACGCGCCCATTATTAATTGAACATAGTTCAAACTCGGCGATCAGAATTGAATTTGTATTGTCGTTTTTGGATAGATATGATATACTTTCTACAAGATAGGAGGTCGTTATGGTAACGATTAAGGACATTGCCAGAGCTGCGGGAGTGGCACAGGGGACGGTTTCCAATGTGCTCAACGGCAAGGGAAATGTGAGCAGCGAAAAAATCAAGCGTGTTATGGACGCGGCGCATGAGCTGGGCTATGTCCCCAACGGGCGGGCCGCCCTGCTGCGCAAGGGCCTGAGCAACACCCTGGCAGTCATCATGCCGGATTCCAGGGCAAGGCAGTATGAGGATTTCTATTTCAGCTTTAAAAGCCATGCCCAGAGCTGTGGATATACCGTAATCCGCCACATGGCTAACGAGAATACCCCGGCCAGCGAGGACGACGCCCTGGCGCAGGTGCGCCCCCTGATGGTGAAGGGAGTGGCCTGCATCTCGTCCGTGGCCGGTACGCCCTATGAGGGAAATATCTATAAAGAGGGAAGTATCTATAAAGAAGAGGGGGATTTGCCCGGGATGCTGTTCGTGGAGCGCAGGCCGGGATTCCCGTCGGATTTTATCGGCTTCGACTATGAGGCCGCGGGGATCGGGATGGCCCGGGAGGCGATCCGCCATCGGTACACCAATGTCTGCCTCCTCACCGGAAATCTCTGCTACTCCAATGAGAATGATTTTTACCGCGGTTTTACGGAAACGCTAGACGGGAGCGGCTGCCAGGTGACGCACATCCACACCGACAGCTTCCGAAGATATCAGAATATCATGCAGATCTTCAACGGGCCGATGCCCCAGGCCTTCTTCATATCCAATTACGGGTTTGCGGAGAGCGTGAAGGACATCTGCCTCACATTTTACGGCACGGACAATTCGCCAAAGATCTATACGGTCTCCCCGCTGTTCACCATGCCGGAAAACGATTTTATCAAATATGAGATGAACTACCGGCAGCTGGGGAAGGTGGCGGCGGAGACTCTGATCCGCCGGGCGGACGAGGAGGAGGCCGGGCTCAGAAGCGAGGGGTGGAGGAAACAGATTTTGGAGAGCAGCGGCTTTCGCGACTGGTACTCCAACATCATCGTTCCGAAGAGCAGAAAGCCTCTCAATGTGATCACCCTGGACAGCCCGGAGGCCTATATCATGCGGAATTTTTCCAGGCTGTACACCAAGAAGACGGGCATCGACGTGAATATCTGCATCTATTCCTACGACGAGATTTACGAGGCCTTCAACACCCTTAACCAGTCCTCCAACTTCGACGTGCTGCGCCTGGACGTGACCTGGCTCTCCTGGTTTGCCGAGAAGCTTCTGATGCCTCTGACGGATATCGATCCCGCCATAGGCAACAGCCTGGGGGATTTTCTGGACGGGACGCTGGAGCGCTACGCCCGGGTCCACGGCCGGATATACACTCTGCCGTCCACCCCCAGCGTGCAGATTCTGTATTACAGGAAGGATCTGTTCGAGAGCCCGATCTACAAGCGGATGTATTTTGAGCAGTTCCGCACAGAGCTGGCTCCCCCAAAGACGTTCCAGGAGTTCAACCGCATCGCCTCCTTTTTTACCCGCTCCGAGAACCGCTCCTCCCCCGTGGACTACGGCGCCACCATCACCATGGGCTCCACGGGCGTGGCCGGTTCCGAGTATCTGGCAAGGCTGTTTGCCCACCAGGAAAACCTGTATGACGAGAACCGGGAGATCCGCCTGGATTCGGACGTGTCCATCGAGGCGCTGAGGGAGCTCATCGAGGTGAAGCGCTACACCGCCCGGGATTACTGCGGCTGGTGGACCAACACGGCCAAGAGCTTTGCCTCGGGGAACTACGCCATGTCCCTCCTCTACAGCAACTACGCCAGCGATCTTCTGGGACATGCGTCCAATATTGTGGGAAAAATCGGCTACACCATGGTGCCGGGCGCCAACCCGGTGATCGGCGGCGGAAGCCTCGGGGTTTCAAAGTACTCGGAGCACCCGGAGGACGCCCTCTCCTTCATCAAGTGGATGTGCAGCGAGCCCATCTCGTCGGCCGCCTCCCTCTTGGGAAGCACGTCCCCGTGCAAAAAGACCTACGAAAACTACGAGGTAATTCACAACTTCCCGTGGATGAATCTCACAAAGAAATGCTTCACCCTCACCAGGGGCAACCGGATCCCTGAGCAGTCGGGAATCGCCTTTGACGAGCGGAAATTTTTAAACATTCTGGGCATGGCCGTCAAGAACGCCTACAGCAGCATCTCCTCGCCGGAGGACTCGCTGAGGAACGCCCAGGAACAGCTTGAGCGGTATTTTAGGACGAAGTTTTAAGGGGCATTTAGTGAAGAATCGACTCCAATCATAGAGGGGGCTGTTGCGTTTGCAACAGCCCCCTTCATCTATTCCCTCAATACAATTCCTCAATAAACCCTTCTCCGAACACTTCCCGCACATCATTCACAATAATAAATGCCTGCCGGTCAAACTGTCTCACGATATCCCGGAGCTGCACGATCTCCTTGCGCGATACCACGCAGAAGAGCATCTTGCGCTGCTGCCCCGAGTACATTCCCACCGCGTCCACGGCCGTGACGCCCCGCTCCATGCTCGCCAGAACGGCCTGGGCGATCTCCCTGTTCTTGTCGGAGATGATCACCGCCTGCTTGGAGAACTTCATTCCGTCCAAAATCCCGTCGGAGACCTTGCAGACCGCGTAGATGGCGATCATGGCGTAGAGCGCGTACTGGATGCCGAAGATCGAGGCTCCGGCCAGCACCACCGCACCGTCTAAAACCTGCATGATCTGGGCGATGGAGTAGTGGCGCAGCTTCAGCTGCAGCAGGGCCGCCAGCATGTCCGTGCCGCCGGTGGTGGCCCGAAACGCGAACACGATCCCCGTCCCGATGCCGGACACCACGCCCCCGAACAGGGAGGAGAGGAACAAATCGCCAGACAGAAATGCCCGCTCCGGCAGCACGTAGAGCGACACGGACAGGGCCACCGTGGCCACCAGCGTCCGCTTGATGAAATTCCAGCCCTTGAGCTTCCACGCCGCCAGAAACAGCGGAATGTTTAGCACCGTGTTGGTCAGCCACAGCGGCAGCCCCACCATGCCCTTCACGATGATGGCGATGCCGGAGACGCCGCCGGTGACCAGGTTGACCGGGTCATACATGTTCTTGATGGCAAAGCCCATGATGAACGAGCCCAGGATGATCAGGATGTACGGAGCAACCGCCTTAAACCCGCGCACACGTCTGTTCTCACCCATTCGCTACCACCTGACAATGTCGTCCCATTTGGCCAGCTTTTCCGGCCGGTCCCAGGTGTACTCCTTAAACTCGCTGCAGCAGGGCGTTCCCTTGCACACCCAGATGCGCCGGTCGGTCACGTCCGTCAGCACGCAGCCCAGGGTGCTTATGCGGTCCAGCTCCTTCTTGCGCTCGTCGCCGTGGCGGCACACGCAGAAGGGGTATCCGAAGTGGTCCCTAAACGCCTCCTTGATGTCCTCCTTGGTGATGGAGCCCACCTTCGGCTTTAAGTGCTTTAAGATCCGGCGGTCCCGGTAGAGGGTGCCGCCCAGGGCGTCCACCTGGTAGCCGTACTTGGGATGGCGGATGTGGTTGCTGTGGGCGATCAGGCCGTCCTCCGGGTAGAGCACCAGCTGCCCGTCCTTCAATTTTTCAAAGCCCATGGCGTCCCCGCCGCCGTAAGCCGCCACGTAGTACATGGGCAGCATGGACTCGGCGCCGAAGATCTTGTTCACAGCGTCCACATAGCGGTCCTGCTCCAGGAATTTTCTTCTGGTGAACACCGACGGGACACCGAAAACCTCTTCGTTGTATGTCTTGTGCAGGCTGTTCACGCCCAGGGCGATCCCCACCTGGTTTAACCCGTAGCGGGCCAGCTGCCCGGCCTCGGTGACGATCATCAGATCCGGGCCGTCATCCCGAAGCACCTGCAGGATGATGGTGCCGTACTCCTGCCAGGTGTAGGTGTCCCAGTTTTGGGCCAGTACCGTGTGGCCGTCCTCCGTGGCGTCCGGAAGCACCGCCACGCTGGAGCAGCCGTCAAGCTCCTCCTCGTCCGAGGGCGCGCGCTTGATGAGCGTCATGGCCTCGGAGCGGGAGTTTAGGGTCAGAAGGTCGTCAAAGCTCACGCCCGCGCCCTCCGCCATGCCCCAGAGCTCCTCCAGAAGCTCCGGGGAGTAGGCCCGGATAAACGGCAGAAACTCCTTCGAGATCTCCTTTGCGTCGTCCCAGCTCACCGCGGCGTGCCCGTTGTTAAAGAAGGTGCGATAGCGCTCCAAAACGCCCTGAATCAGCTCCCGGCACTGGGTGCCGTAGTCAAGTCCCCGCTCCCTGTGGTTGGCTCCACGGACGGTAAAAATCGGCATAAAAGTCATTTTCAAATTCCTGTCCTTTCCAGATTATTTGATAAACATCGGCACGCCCGGTCCCAGCGGCAGCTTGAACATCCACCACACGGCCAGGATTGCAAGCTCCGTGATCATGGTCGCAATGGCGTAGGGCATACATCCGGCGAACACGTTGCCCATGCCGGGCGTCTTGCTCTTGTCCGTGTTGTACTTGCCCAAAAGTCCCACGATCAGCGCCACGTCCGAGGAGATGGGCGCGATGGCGTTGGTGGCGGAGTCGCCGATGCGGTAGGCCACAGTGGTCAGCGCGGGGCTGAAGCCGATGGCGTAGAACATGGGGATCAGGATGGGCGCTAAAATCATCCACTTGGACGATCCGGAGGTCATAAACAGGTTCAGGAAGGTGGAGAAGAACACGATAAACACCATCAGTCCAAACCCGCTGATTCCCGACGATTTAATCCACTCAGCGCCGGCCGCACCCAGAACGGTGGGAATGTTGGAGGCGTTGAACAGGTAGATAAACACGGAGGCCGGCAGCGCGATCACCATGAAGTTGACCATGGAGTTGATACTGTTGGCCAGCATCTTGGGCAGATCATTCCAGTTCTTTAAGATTCCGGTGGTGCGCCCGTAGGCGATGGCCGTGATCAGGAAGAACAAAAACAGCAGCGTTAAGACGCTCTTTAACAGCGGAGAGTTGGGCACCAGGCTTCCGTCGTCCGCGCGGAAGAAGGAGTTCTGCGGGATGCACGCGATGACAAGCAGCGCGATGTAGATGATTGCCGCAATGCCCGCGTTGCGCAGCGCCTTGCTCTCGGTGGGGGTCAGATCCTTGTCCGCCGTGTTGACCTGTACCAGGCTCAAATCCTTGGGCTCACCGATGAAGCCGCGGACAAATTTTGTGGTGACAAAGGTGAACACAACCGTCAGCACGATGGCGCAGGTCAGCATGAAGTACCAGTTCTGCAGTACGTGCACGGACGCGGTGTCGATCCCCAGGGAGGTGCACACCGACTCGTTGATTCCGCTTAAAAGCACGTCCAGGTTGCCCACGAAGACGTTGGCCGACATGCCCGCGTTGCCCGCCGCGTAGGCCAGGATGATGCCCAGCCAGGGGTTGTAACCCATGGAGGCGAACACTGCCGCGGCCACAGCCGTGCAGCCTAAGATTCCCGCGTTGGAGGCCGTGTTGGCGTTGATGGCGATGAACGACACGATCGCGAACACGAACGCCGGGCGCACGCCCGCGATGGTGCGCTTGATAAACGCCCCGAACAGGCCCACCTGCTCCGCCAGTCCGATGGAGAGCATGAGTAAGCCCATCATCATCATGGGCGAGAAGTTATAGTAGATGCTGTACATGTTCTGGGTCACGTAGTTGATTGTCTCTTTGTTCAGCAGATTTTTGACTGTGACGGTCACTAGCTCGCCGCCCGCGCCCTTGCTGGAGGCGCTCTCGTAGGTCACGGTGATCCCAGCGAACACGATCGACAGCACGATCGCGACCACAATCAGGATTGAGAACAGGAAGAACGGATGGGGCAGCTTGTTGCCCACAACCTCAACCCCGTTGATAAATCGGTAAAATAGTCCTTTTTTCTCTGCCTTTGTATTTTCCATAGCGATTTCACTCCCTCATTTGTTATTCATCCGGTCTGGCCGGCGCGTTTTAGTCCGCCGCTCTCTCGTAGACCGTCTCGCCGCCCACAACCGTAACGAGCGGCCGGATATCCTTGATCTCGCTCTCCGGGCATGTCATGAGATCCCGGTCGATGACCACGAAATCCGCCAGCTTTCCGGGCTCGATGCTGCCCTTCAGCTGCTCCTCAAAGCCCGCGTATGCGCCCCAGGTGGTGTAGGAGCGCAGCGCCTCCTCCCTGGTCATGGCCTGCTCGGGGTACCATCCGCCCTCCGGTTCCCCGTGCTCGTCCTTCCGGGTCACCGCACAGTACATGCTGAGGAAGGGGTTGTAGCTCTCCACCGGGGAGTCGGTGCCGTTTGGCACGGGATTTCCCTGGTCGATCAGGGTCCGCCATGCGTACGCGCCCTTTATGCGCTCTGCGCCCAGGCGGGCGTCCGCCACCTTCTTGTCCGTGCGCAGAAATACCGTCTGGTGGGTGGGAATCACGCCCAGCTCCTTAAACCGCCCGATATCCTCCGGCGCCAGAATCTGCGCGTGCTCGATGCGCAGTCTCGCGTCCTTATCCGGCAGTTCCTCCAGGAGACGCTGGTACACGTCCAGGCACTGGCGGTTCGCCCCGTCGCCGATGGCGTGGCACCAGGTCTGAAAGCCCGCCATTCGCGCCTCGTAGAGGACGTTATAGAGCTGCTCGTTGGTCCACTTTCCGTTGCCCTTGTGGCCCGGGCGGTCGTTGTAGTCCTCCAGCATCCAGGCGCTTCTGGCGCCGAGGGAGCCGTCGCAGGAGATCTTGTAGGACCTGGCGGTCAGCCGGTTGCCGTACATTCCGATCCGAAGGCCCTTCTCAAAGAACTTCCTTGACCCATCCATGAGCTCCTGATAGTTGGGTCTGCCGATCACGCGCATGCTGGCGTAGATGCGAAGCTTTAATTCCTTTCTCTCGTACAGCTCCTGCCACGCCTCAATCCACTCCTCCGCGGTACCCGCGTCGTGGACCGTCGTGAGGCCGGTGGCGAAGAAGCCCTCCTGGGCCAGAAGGACTATTTTCTGAAGCTGTTCCTTATTATAAGGGGGGATCGCCTTGTTGAACGGATCCTGCGCCTGGTCCGTGACCACGCCCCAGAGGCTTCCGTCCGCCTTTCTTAGGTACTCTCCGCCCACAGGGTTCGGTGTGTTATCGCTCACTCCCACCGCCTCAAAGGCCTTGCTGTTCACCCACGCGGCATGCCCGCAGGCCCGCTTTAAATACACCGGGATATCCGGCGCCACCGCGTCCAGCTCCTCCTTGGTCGGGAACGAGGAATCCGGCCACTCGTCGTTGATCCAGCCGCGGCCCACGATCCACTCGCCGGGCTTCGCCTGCTTGTAGGCAACGCCCACCATGTCCAAAATTTCCTGGCGCTGTCTGGACACCACGTTTAACTCCATCTTCATCGCACCGGTGTTGTTGATGTGAAGATGGGAGTCGATCAGTCCCGGCAGCACCACGCGGCCTTTTAAGTCCACAATCTTCGTGTCCTCCCCACAGAGACCGCGAATCTCCTCCTCGCTTCCCACAGCCACGAACCGGTCACCGGAAAGCGCGAACGATGTGGCCACGGAAAAGTCCTGATCCACCGTGTAAACCCTTCCGTTTACATAGGCAACATCAATTTTTCTCATGCAAAATATGCCCCCTTCATAAAATCGGCAATTCGACAATTCAGGCCAATAAAAATTGACATTATTGTGAATTTCCTATAATATTAATAATATATTTTCGGACAAAATATGTCCAATACCGTTTATTTATAAAGATTATAATCAAAGTGAAAATATCGTTCTGAAAGATACAAAAAGAAGGGCAAAATGACATGGATTTGAACAAAAGTGCTTATCTGCTCGCGCTCGCCGAGCTGAAAAGCTTTTCAAAGGCGGCGGAAAAATGTTACGTCTCCCAGCCGGCTCTGACCCGCTACATCAAAAACCTGGAGGAGGAGGTGGGTTTAAAGCTGGTGGACCGCTCCTCGTCCCCCGTGCGGCTCACCTACGCCGGGGAGCGGTACGTGGAGGGGCTGCGAAAGATCATGGTCCTCAAGGACCAGCTGGACCGGGAGATGGCGGCCATCGCCAACCGCCGCAAGGACCGCCTGATCATCGGCATGCACTCCACCCGCTGCTACAGCTGGCTTCCGCGCATCCTCCCGGCCTACCAGGCAGAGTGCCCGGACATCGACGTCAAGCTTGTGGAGGGCAACACCGTGGACTTAGAGCAGCGTCTGATGGACGAGACCATCGACGTCTTTTTTATGTGCCCTCCGTCCCGCGAGAAAAATGAACTGGAGTTTGTCCGGCTCTTTGGCGAGGAGATGGCCCTGGTGATCAGCCGCTCCCTGCCGCTGTTTTCTGACCTCGCACTGCCGCCGAACGAGCCGGGAGTCCTCCAGTACATCCCGCCGAAAATCGTGGAGCGGATCCCGTTCATCTCCCCCACGCCGATCCACGGCATCTACCACCTGGCAAAACGCCTGTTTGACAAGTACCAGATCAACCCGCAGGTGGCCATGGAGCTTGTGAACACCTCCACCGCCTACCGGCTGGTTCCCCAGAACAAGGGCTTCGCGTTCGCCCCGGTCACGGTCACCTACGAGGAGTCCTTCGACCAGGTTCCCTTATTCGGCTCCATGGAGGAGACGGTGACCAGCCGCGACATCGGCCTGCTCTACAAAAAGGGGAGCGCCCTCTCCCCCGCCGCCGAGCGCTTCGTGCAGATCGCCGCCCGGGTGATCCCCCAGTTCGTGAGCGAGCACATCCCGCGCTTTGAGGTGCGCCGCGACATTGATTTCTCGGGGATCTAGCGCCCGGGGATGAAAACGCGAGGAGGCAGACCGCGCTTGCCCGCTGTCTGCCTCCCCGGGGAGAGATCACTTTTTTTGTTCGCTCTCCTGCCGCATTAATTTCTCCCACAGCCGTTCAAACCCTTCCGGGTCCGGCTCCGGCCCTCCTTCGGCCATCACCTCGGCCTCCGCTTCCTCAAACTCCCGCAGAATGTCCTCATCTGAGACCCCATAAATGCGCTGCAGAAGCTCATCAATTTTTTCCATAGAATATGCGCCTCCTTGCTTTTTTCAAGTATAGCGCATCGATCGCCTTTCCGGCTGGTTTGCTCGGAAATCCGAGCACTTTTTGACCACTAAAGATATTGGCTTTCCATCAGGTCTGAAATTTTCACTTTCAAACCCTTCGCCAGCTGCTCAAGGGTATCAACGCGCGGCATGGACCCCTTCCTGATCTCATGCACTGATGAGCGGGATAGTCCTGTGAGAATGCTTACCTGACGCTCTGTTAAATTCCGCTGCTCCATGATCTCGTCAAGCAATATCTTCATGTACTCTATTATACAGGAAAATGATAAAAAAGCATCTGGGATTTTCTGGTTGTTTTTTCCATCTTTCAGACAAAAACGAAAAGAATCCCGGACAGCCCATCTTTTGCACTGTCCGGGATTCTTCTATCTGTCAAATACTCCCCTGTTTCGTATCAAATTCAATTGGATTCCGTCACATTTTTCTTGAGAACGCCCAGCACCAGGCAGCCCGCCACGGCGCCGAGGACCACGGCCGCCAGGTACATGAACGGGTTCCCGATGGTCGGCAGCACGAAGATTCCGCCGTGAGGCGCACGCAGGGTGCAGCCGAAGGCCATGGATAAGCCGCCTGCGATGGCGGAGCCCACCAGGCAGGCCGGGATCACCCGCAGCGGATCCTGGGCCGCGAAGGGGATCGCCCCCTCCGTGATGAAGGAAAGGCCCATCACATAGTTCACGATGCCGGACTGGCGCTCCTTTTCGGTGAACTTCTTCTTGAAGAAGGTGGTGCACAGGGCGATGGCGATGGGCGGGACCATGCCCCCGGCCATCACGGCCGCCATCACCTCAAAGTTGCCCTCCGCCAGCTGCGCGGTGCCGAACACGTAGGCCGCCTTGTTGAAGGGGCCGCCCATGTCCACAGCCATCATGCCGCCGAGCACCATGCCGAGGACCACCCGGCTGGCACCGCCCATGCCGTTTAGGAAGTGGGTCAGCGCGTCGTTGATCATCCCCATGTAGGGGTTGATGAAGGTGGTGGCCACCGCGGCCAGGAAAATTCCGAACACCGGGTAGAGCAGCACAGGCTTTATGCCCTCCAGGGCCTTCGGCAGCTTCTCAAAGAGCTTGCGCAGCCCCAGCACGATGTAGCCGCCCACAAAGCCCGCGAACAGCGCGCCCAGGAAGCCCGCGTTCACGTCCCCGCCCGCTGGGTTCGCGAAGGTGGAGCCCATCTTCGCGATCAGTCCGGCCACCAGTCCCACGGCCAAGCCCGGGCGGTCCGCGATGCTCATGGCGATAAATCCGGCCAGGATCGGCAGCATCATGCCGAAGGCCTGCTCGCCGATGGTCTTTAAGTACGCCGCCAGGGGCGTGTTCTTTCCGAAGTTGGAGGGATCGATGGCGTAATCGTCAAAGAGGAACGCCAGGGCGATCAGGATGCCGCCGCCGATCACGAAGGGCAGCATGTGGGAGACGCCGTTCATCAGGTGCTTGTAGATGGCTCTCCCCACGCCGTCCTTGTTCCCGTCGCCGGGGTCCGCCGCTGCGCCCTGACCCGCGTGGTGGTACACCGGGACCGCGCCGCTTACCGCCCGGTTGATCAGCTCCTCCGCCTTGTGGATTCCGTCCGCCACAGGCGCCATGATCACCGGCTTTCCGTCAAAGCGGGCCATCTCCACGTTCTTGTCCGCGGCGATGATGATGGCCTCCGCCTGGGCAATCTCGTCCCGGGTCAGCACGTTCTGCGCGCCGCCGGAGCCATCGGTCTCCGCCTTGAGGGAAACCCCCAGCTTCTTTGCCGTATTCTCCAGATTCTCCGCCGCCATATAGGTGTGGGCGATGCCGGTGGGGCAGGCGGTTACGGCTAGGATGCGGTAGGAATTGGCGGAATTCTGGGGTGTAGCGCTTTCCGCTTTTGCCGCTTTGTTCTTTCCGGCCTTCCCGGCCCCGGCGCTCCCCGCCGTTGCCGCTCCGCTTTTCTCAGCCTCGGCGCTCCCCGCCGCGGCCGCTTTGCTCTTCCCGGCCTCGGCGCTCCCCGCCGTTGCCGCTTTGCTCTTCCCGGCCTCAGCGCTCCCCGCCGTTGCCGCTCCGCTCTTCTCAGCCCCGGCGCTCCCCGCCGCGGCCGCTCCGCTTTCCTCCTCCGGCGTTCCAAACCGGGCGACCTCCGCCTCGTCGATGATCTGCAAAAATTCATCCTTTGACTTGGCCGCCAGCAGGGAATCCTTGAAGCCCGGGTTCATCAAAAGCGTGGATAGTCTGGCCAGGGCCTCCAGGTGCACATCCGCCCCCTCGGCCGGCGCCGCGATCATGAAGATCAGGTGTGCCAGGGAGCCGTCAAACGCCTCGTAGTCCACGCCCTCCGGCAGCGTCATGGCGGCCAGTCCCGGCTCGGCCACCGCAGCGACCTTGGCGTGAGGGATTGCGATCCCCTCGCCGATGGCCGTGCTGCCGAGGCCCTCCCTGGCAAGGATCCCCTCCTTGTACCCGGCCGGATCCTTCAGGCGGCCTCCCGCCTCCATCAGTGCCACCAGCTTGTCGATGGCCTGCTCTTTATCCGCCGCGGTCTCATTTAAACCGATGCTCTCCTTTTTCAACAATTCGGTAATACGCATGAAAATTGCCCCTCCTTATATAAATCATCCCAGATTGATTGTTCCCGTTTTCCCTGCGTCCCGCCTAGAGCGTCGCCAGCAGGCGCATGATCTCATCCCTTGTCCCGATCCCCTCGGTAAACGCCGTGGCGCCGCCCGAGGCCGTTCCCAGCTTCAACGCGTAGCCGTAGTCCGCCTTTTCCAGGTACCCGGCGATAAACCCGGCCACCATGGAGTCGCCCGCTCCCACGGAATTCTTCACCGTGCCCTTCGCCACGCCCTGGCGCAGCACCTGTCCGTCCTCGGTCACCAGAATCGCGCCGTCCTTCGCCATGGACACCAGCACATTGCGGGCGCCACGCTCCTGGAGCTTTTCCGCATAGGCCACGATCTCCTCCTCGCTCTCAAGCTGTACGCCGAACATCTGGCCTAACTCGTGGTTGTTTGGCTTGATTAAGAACGGGTGGTAGCGGAGGACGTTGAGAAGCAGGTCCTTCTCCGCGTCCACCGCGATCCGGACGCCTCTGCCGTCCAACCGCTCCATGATCCGCTCGTAAATGTCGTCGGAGATGGAGGCCGGGATACTACCCGAGAGCACCAGCACATCCCCCTCCCGAAGGCGGTCCAGCTTTTCAAACAGCGCCTCCACGTCCTGTCCCGTAATCTCCGGCCCCATGCCGTTGATCTCGCTCTCCTCGTCGGACTTAAGCTTCACGTTGATCCGCGACATTCCCCGCTCCACGCGGATGAAATCGGACTGGAAGCCCAAGCGCCCCACGCCCCGCTCGATCTCCTGTCCGGTAAACCCCGCCACAAACCCAAGGGCCACACTCTCATACCCCAGGTTGGCCAAAAGCGCCGACACGTTGATTCCCTTGCCCCCGCAGAAAATATTCTCCTGCACCGTTCGGTTGACCTTCCCCAGCGTGAAATGATTTACGTTCACAACATAGTCCAAAGCCGGGTTGAACGTTACTGTGTAAATCATATGTCGCATACCTCTCTTTTTATGAAATTTATTTTCTTGTCGTTGTCTCTATCATAGTACGATATATCTTTTTCGTCAATATCATTTTCTATGAAAATCCGTTTCTTTCATATTTTCATCACAGCGCACAAAAACGGGCGGCATTTTCCAGTTAAAAGCCGCCCGTTTTTGTGCAGTTTGCATGCGTCATTTCTTATCCGGTGAGATCACCCGCTCATGCCTGCGTATATGCTCCACAGCGTCTTTCTTGCTGGACAAAAGCAGGAGGTAGAGGATCTCGATCACCGCCGTCGCCGTGACCCGTGAAAACCAGAACTCCTCCGTCAGGAGCTTCTCGCGGGTCGCCGTGATAATCCGGTAGTCGCTGATCTGGGCCAGCGGGGATTCGGGGTTGTTGGTGATCGCGATCACCGTGCAGCCGTTCTCCTTGGCCCCCTCGGCCATGGACGAAAGCCGTTTGGACGTGCCGGAGTTGGAGATAATCATCACCACGTCATCAGGCCCCAGATTGAAGGTGTAGGCCGCCTGGGTCTCCCAGACCTCGCCCGTCACCGCCGGAATCCCCAGCTGGTTGAACTTGAAGGCCCCGTCCATGGCCACCGGGATGGTGTTCCCCACCGCCGCCAGCTGAACCGTCCGCGCGCTCTCAAGCTTCGCGAGAATCTGCTCTAAATTCCCCGGATCCATCATGTTCACGGTCTCCGTCAGCTCCGCCACCTTGTTGGCCAGAATATTCTGCAGAGACTGGCTGATATTTGCCCGGTCGATGTCGTTGGACACATTTAAGTCCTTCTGCTCCTCCTCCAGCACCTCCTTCGCCAGCGCCAGCTTCAGATTCTGAAAGCCCTTAAAGCCGCAGCGCCTGCAAAAGCGCGACACCGTGGCGTCGCTGGTGCCGCTGGCTCTCGCCAGCTCCCCCACCGTCATGTCCACCACAGCCGCCTTGTTCTCCATCATATAGTCCGCGATCTTCTTCTCCGCCTCAAAAAACGTGTCGTAGGAGGAACAAATCGCCCCCAGCACACTGCGTATCTCTTGCATTTCACCCTCCACCGTTTCCGTGTAAATTTATTTCATGCACTCAATATAGCACAGATCGCTGCAAAAAAAAAGATTTTGGGGGCATAAAACATAAGACTTTCCAAAAATTATTAACTTTTCATTAGCCCCCTTGTAATTCAATTTCAACTGTGCTATAATCCCAAAATGCTAAAGAATTAACGTAGTTTTTACACTGCTTGGCCATGTTCGGGCCCGCGAAACGGGTTTCTTTAGAAGAAAGAGAGATGGTTTTTATGAGAGGTATCAAGGAGTTTTTTCGCAGGTACAGCCACATGTGGGTTCTGTCTTACGGGATCATATATCTGACCTGGTTCTGCTATCTGGAGCGCACAGTGACGCGAAACTATCACGTGATGCATGTGGCGCTGGACGACTACATCCCATTCAATGAGTACTTCATCGTTCCCTACATGATGTGGTTCCTGTACGTGGCGGCCACAGTCCTCTATTTCCTGTTTACCAATAAAGAAGATTATTACCGGATCTGCCTGTTTTTATTCTCGGGCATGACCATCAGCCTGATCATCTGTACCTTCTTCCACAACGGTACGGACTTCCGCCCGGCCCTGGACCCGGACAAAAACGTGTTTACCGCCGCGGTGGCGGCGCTGTACAACACGGACACACCGACCAACGTGTTCCCGAGTATCCATGTGTACAACTCCATCGGCACCCACATCGCCATCATGAAGAGCGAGGCGCTGCGCAAACACCGGATGGTGCGCGTCGGCTCCGGAATCCTGATGACCGCCATCTGCCTGTCCACGGTGTTCCTAAAGCAGCACTCCGTGATCGACGGCGTCGGCTCCATGGTGATGGCCTACGTGATCTACTGGGTGGTCTACGGCTACGGCTGGTCCACGCAGGACAAAAAAGTTACAGAGAAAGCTCTGGGCTAAAGCCCTGGGCCACAATTGAATTTTAGCCGCGTTCCTCATGATGGAATGCGGCTTTTTTGTTGCGATGCCCCGTGCAGCCATCACAAAAGCCGCCTGCAGGCTCCGCGGATATCGCACCGCGGTCTCATGCAGACGGCTCTCACACATTTCTAATTTAGTCTCCCACCCGACGCGGGCCGCGAGGCGTGGTCAGTTAAACCCGTAAAACTTTTGCGTGATCTTGTATCCGGCGATCAGCAGCTTGCGGCCGCCCTTCCCCGGAAGGTTGCAGCCCTGGCCCAAAAAGCCCGTGCGCAGGCGCAGGTACAGCGGAAGATTCTGTTTTTTTAAGTACTGCCACAGCTCCTTCTTTTTCTCCAGGTTCTCCTCGGTCCCCGACTTGATCGCCAGCACGGAGGAGATGGTCATCATAATTTCCAGATACTGGATCATGTAATGTCTGAGCTTGCGGTTTCCGATCTTCATCACGTCATAATACCCCAGCATCAGCTTGGTCACAAACAGCTGCTGGTCAATCCTGCCGATCATCACGCTCTCATTCACCGATTGGTCCTCTCTGCCGATGTAGTACCGGTAGAAGTTCACGTCCAGATAATACATGTGCTTCACGTGGGGCAGCGGCTGGTACACGAAAATGTTGTCCACATAGAACGTGTGCTTTGGGAGCTGCAATCCGCACTGGAGCAGCAGGGACGTGCGGTAGATCACGGAGTGCATCAGGATGTACTGGCCCTTCATGAAAAACTTGACGTCCTTCCAGCCAAACATCCGGTCCTTGGGGAACGCGGTGTGGTAGCTCATGATCTTCTTGCGCTTGGCCCCCTCCTTCTCGTAGACGAAGTTGGTCACCAGCATGTCCAGCGTGTCTCCGCAGTACACGAACCGGCGCAGCGTCTCCAGCACCTTGGCGTACGCCTCCTCATTCACCCAGTCGTCGCTGTCCACCACCTTGAAGAAAATTCCGGTGGCATTCTTAAGGCCCGTGTTGACCGCCTCGCCGTGGCCGCCGTTCTCCTGATGAATCGCCTTGCAGATCGTGGGGTACTTCCTGGCATACTCGTCGGCGATCTCAGGGGTTCGGTCCTTCTTGGAGCCATCGTCCACGATGATGATCTCCACCTCCTCCCCTCCGGCGAGGAGCGTCTGGATACAGTGCTCCATATATGCTTCCGAATTGTAGCAGGGAATGGCTACGGATAATAGCTTCACAGTTTTTCCTCCTATATAAAGGTCTTTACAAACACTATGGCAATCATAACACATTCTTTTTTGTTTTACTATAGGGTTTTTCACAATTGAATTGCATTTTATCCCAATTTAACCTATAATAAACTTAATTTCTGAAAAATAAAACGACCCGTCAGGGCCGCAGGAATCAGACTCCCTGCGGGCAGCCGCCGGATCCCGCGCCAACACGGCACACCGGTCTGCTGCCTCCGCGACAATAAACAGACAAGCGAGGTATGGATTATGGCAAAAAAACGCATCGTCATGGCAATCGGTCACAAGGATCTTGGCACCAACCTTCCGGAGCAGAAGGCTGCGGTGGCTAAAACCGCGAAGGTGATCGCGGACTTTATCCAGGAGGGATGGCAGGTCGCCATTGTCCACAGCAATGCGCCCCAGGTGGGCATGATTCACACCGCGATGAACGAATTCGGCAAACAGCACGACGGCTACAGCAAGGCTCCCATGTCCGTCTGCTCCGCCATGAGCCAGGGCTACATCGGCTACGACATGCAGAACGGAATCCGCGCGGAGCTAATCAAGCGCGGAATCTACAAGCCCGTCTCCACGGTTCTGACCCAGGTGACCGTTGACCCCTACGACGAGGCATTCTACACCCCGGTCAAGGTGGTCGGGCGCGTGATGACCGAGGAGGAGGCCCAGGAGGAGGAACAGAGGGGCAACCACGTGGCCAAGGTTGAGGGCGGTTACCGCCGCATCGTGGCCTCCCCGAACCCGGTGGCGATCGTGGAGATCGACGCCATCAAAGCGCTCTTAGATGCGGACCAGATCGTGGTCGCCTGCGGAGGCGGCGGCATCCCGGTGATGGAGCAGGGCTACAACCTTCACGGCGCCAGCGCCATCATCGAGAAGGACTTAGCCAGCGGCCTGCTGGCCAAGGAGGTGGACGCGGACGTGCTGATGATTCTCACCAGCGTGGACAACGTGACCCTCAACTACGGCACCCCCGACGAGAAGCCCATCCGCCGCATGACCATCGAGGAGGCCAAGGACTACATCGCCCAGGGCCAGTTCGAGTTCGCCTCCATGCTGCCGAAGGTGACCGCCTCCGTGGACTTCGTGGAGAACGGAAAAGGCCGCAGCGCGGTGATTACCTCCCTAGAGAAGGCGAAAGCCAGCCTTAAGGGCGAGGCGGGAACGACCATCGCGTGATGAAATTGTAGAATTAAAATGCCTGCGAACCGGTGAGGAGGTTTGCAGGCATTTTTGTGTGGGGGGAAAATGTGTGAAATTAAAGTGCATTGATTTCTCTTTCCAGTTCTTTCACTGCAGACATTACCGTCCCAAAGTCCGGAATATCACCATAGAGCATATCCTTCATGGCATCATAGTCCGCCTGCAAAGCAGGAAGGCGGTAATCCGGCGGAAGCAGTTTCAAGGTTCCCGGTACAGCCTCCGCATATTTTGCCCATGCCCGGGGATAGAATTTCATTTTGAAATCCACAACCTTTTGCAGCAGATCACGGTGAACAAATGCTGATTCCTTGACTGGTGTCATGGACATGCGGTACAGGTCATAATAATGTCTGGAATACCGCTGTGGCATTTCCAAACGCTCTGGTCTGTTTGCTTCATGGTGAAGAATCGTTGCCTTTTCCCAAAAAGTCCGCTCTGGTGCAACAGTGAGAATCTCAGTGGCTTTTTGCTCAAAAACTGCAGGATAATATTGAGCCGCATAAGGTTCAATCTCTGCCACCTTTGCCGGAGTCCATGCCGCCAGCGCACCGATTTCCAACCTGATCACCTGCATGGTTGCGGCATTGGTGAACAAATGAGGATACGCAAAGATAACGGTCTGCTTTTCTTTTTCGTCTATGTAAATATTTGCTTCACGCCCAAGTTCCTTTGACAAATCTTCTTTGACTGCTGGACAGAAGGTTTCTGCAAGAAATACTTCCGCACGGGCATTGGCCTCTTTATTGAAAGCGTCCTGTTTGGTGTTGGATCGCTTCTCCCAAGGCTCATTGATAGCATAGCCCAGCACCCGCCAGTCCAGAATCAGGTCAATATCTTCAGAAAAGCGGCTGATTAAATGAAACGCCTTCGATAAGCTTGTTCCACCCTTAAAAGTGATCGCGCCTTTCCACGGTGACCTGTGAAACAGGTAATCCAGCGTGAAGCACACCCAAAAATCCTTTTCCACAATCGCATCATGCAGCCCCATTTTATCTGCCGTATTTCGAAACAGCTCCCTCCTGTCACTGTCTGACAGTATTGCCACGTTTCTCATTGTGTCCCTTCACCTCCGCATATCCGCCGGATCGTATCATAAACCCAATCCGTACTTTCGCTGCCTTCTTTCAGTAAAGCAGCCTTATCCGTATCGCTTAGCTTGGAAGAAAGTATTTCAATAATCTCTTGTGTGACATTTGCTTTTCCCAGCGTTTTCAGTGCCTGAATGACAAGAGCCGTCATATAGGAGATCCCCGTAATCTCTTTGTTGGTCCGGTGCCTGAATTCAATTTTCGTGGAATTCCACTCATAGGTCTTATAAGGGCCGTCACTGATATAGGACCAGACTGCCGTTACCTGCGTTGACAAGCCCAGCATATTTAAGGCTGTGTTACCACATGGGGCAATGGTCCAGTGATAACTCCGGGCCAATGCCTTCGCCACTGCATCCGGGTCCGGTGCGACATACTCATTTAGCAGCTTACTGTATTTGGGTTTTTCAAAAATCCCTCGGACAATCCGCCGTAAAACACCGGCCTGAACAAGTCTATTCAAACTCTGCCGGATTGAAGCTGTATCTGCGATATCCGCAAAATCAGAAGTTGCAAAAACAGTCCCATCTTCCGCCCTTAAAATACGTTCCCGCACCCTCTTAGTATATCCATTGTCCATCGCTTTTCCCCTTTCCTGTCACGAATATTATATATTATTCGTGACATAATTTCAATAAAAACACTCCTTCTTATTTGAAACATTCCCAAAAGCAGGACACTTATACACATGATCAAAAAAGGCCCCCGCCCAGCCCTCAAAAGCTCTGCGGAAGCCTTCCTTGTCATTCTCTATTCCACACTACGCGTTCTTCACCGTAGCAATGTCAATCAGCGTCAGTTCCTTCGCCCGGTTCTCCAGGCTGGTGGCCAGCGCCGCCGCCGTGTCCAGGCTGGTCAGCACGTTGACCCCTGTCTCAATGGCATTTCTGCGGATCACAAAGCCGTCGCGGCTGCGCTCCGCGCCCTGGGGCGGGATGTCGATGATCAGGTCGATCTGGTGGCCCAGCACCAGGTCCAGGATGTTGGGGCTCTCCTGCTCGATCTTGCGGATCTCGTAGGCCTTCACGCCGTGGGCGTTCAGTGTCCTGGCCGTGCCGCGGGTGGCGAAAATCTTGTAGCCCACCGCCGCGAACCTGCGGGCGATGTCCACCGCCTCCTCCTGCTCGGAGTGGCGCACGCTCATGATCATCTTGCGGTACTTGGGCAGGCGCACGCCCGCGCCCTCGAACGCCTTGTACAGCGCCTCGTTGAAGGTCTTTGCGATTCCCAGGCACTCGCCCGTGGACTTCATCTCCGGCCCCAGGCTGATGTCCGCGCCGCGGATCTTCTCAAAGGAGAACACCGGCATCTTGATGGCGATGTAGTCCGCCGCAGGCTGTAAGCCCGGCGTGTAGCCCAGCTCCCGGATCGTATGCCCGCAGATAATCTGTGTGGCTAACGGCACAATCGGGATTCCCGTCACCTTGCTGATATAGGGCACCGTGCGGGAGCTTCTGGGGTTCACCTCGATGATGTATACCTCGTCCCCGTCCACGATGAACTGGATGTTGATCATGCCCTTCACGTGCAGGGCCCGCGCCAGCTTCTCTGTATAGTCCACCAGCGTGTCGATATTGTGCTGGGTCAGGTCCGGCGCCGGGTACACGGAGATACTGTCGCCGGAGTGGATGCCCGTCCGCTCGATGTGCTGCATGATTCCCGGGATCAGGATATCGGTGCCGTCACAGATGGCGTCCACCTCGATCTCCTTGCCCATGATGTATTTATCCACCAGAATCGGGTGTTCCTGGGCGATCTGGTTGATGATTCCGATAAACTCGTCGATGTCCTCGTCGCAGATAGCGATCTGCATGCCCTGGCCGCCCAGCACGTAGGAGGGGCGCACTAACACCGGGTATCCCAGGTCGTTGGCCGCCTTCTTGGCCTCCTCGGCGGTAAACACCGTGTGCCCGGCCGGGCGCGGGATGTCGCACTGCTCCAGGATCGCGTCGAAACGCTCCCGGTCCTCCGCCGCGTCCACGTCCTCAGCCGCGGTTCCCAGGATCGGCACGCCCATCTTCATCAGGGCCTCGGTCAGCTTGATGGCCGTCTGGCCGCCGAACTGCACCACCGCCCCGTCGGGCTTCTCGATATCCACGATGCTCTCCACATCCTCCGGGGTCAGCGGCTCAAAGTACAGCTTGTCCGCGATGTCGAAGTCCGTGCTCACCGTCTCCGGGTTGTTATTGATGATGATGGTCTCGTAGCCCTCCCTGCTGAACGCCCAGGTACTGTGCACGGAGCAGAAGTCGAACTCGATTCCCTGGCCGATTCGGATGGGGCCGGAGCCCAGCACCAGCACCTTCTTGCGCCCGCTGGTCTTCTCCGCCTCGTTCACGCTCCCGAAGCAGGAGTAGTAGTAGGGAGTCTCCGCCGCGAACTCCGCCGCGCAGGTGTCCACCATCTTGTAAGCCGCGCGGATGTCGTTGTCGTAGCGCAGCTTCTTCACCTGGCCCTGGGCCATGCCGGTCAGGCGGGCGATCACGTTGTCCGGGAACTCAATCCGCTTGGCCTCGGCCAAGAGCTCCGGCGTCAGTTTTTTCTCCCCCTTGCCCACGGCCAGCAGCTCATTCTCCATCTCCACCAGGATGGAGAGCTTGTCGATGAACCAGAAGTCGATCCTCGTGATGGCGTGGATCTCCTCGTAGGTAAAGCTGCGGCGCAGCGCCTCGGCGATTCTCCAGATCCGCATGTCGTCCACCAGGTTCAGCTCCTCGCGCAGCTGGCTGTCCGTCAGGCCGGTGAAATCGTAGGACATGAGGCAGTCCACATGCTGTTCCAGGGAGCGGATGGCCTTCATCAGGGCGCCCTCAAAGTTGGTGCAGATGCTCATGACCTCGCCGGTGGCCTTCATCTGGGTGCCCAGCGTGCGCTTGGCGCTGATGAACTTGTCAAAAGGCAGGCGCGGCATCTTCACCACGCAGTAGTCCAGCATGGGCTCGAAGCTGGCGTAGGTCTTCTTCGTCACCGCATTCCGGATCTCATCCAGGGTGTAGCCTAGAGCGATCTTTGCCGCCACCTTCGCGATGGGGTAGCCGGTGGCCTTGGAGGCCAGGGCCGAGGAACGGCTCACGCGGGGGTTCACCTCGATGACGCAGTACTCAAAGCTGTCCGGGTTGAGTGCGTACTGCACGTTGCAGCCGCCGGTGATTCCCAGCTCGCTGATGATATTTAATGCCGATGTCCGCAGCATCTGGTACTCCTTGTCCCCCAGCGTCTGGGAGGGTGCAACCACGATGCTGTCGCCGGTGTGTACGCCCACCGGGTCGATATTTTCCATGTTGCAGACCGTGATCACGTTGCCCGCGCCGTCGCGCATCACCTCGTACTCGATCTCCTTCCAGCCCGCGATGCAGCGCTCCACAAGCACCTGTCCCACGCGGGAGAGGCGCAGGCCGTTCTCCAGGATCTCGGCGCACTGCTCCGGGTTCTGGGCGATACCGCCGCCGGAGCCGCCCAGGGTGTAGGCCGGGCGCAGAACCACCGGGTAGCCGATCTTCTCCGCGATCTCCAGGCCGTGCTTCACGTCCTCAACGATGTCGGAGGGAGCCACCGGCTCGCCGATCTTCTCCATGGTCTCCTTGAACATCTCGCGGTCCTCGGCCTTCTTGATGGTCAGGGCGGTGGTTCCGATCAGGCGCACGTTGTGCTCGCGCAGGAAACCGGCATCCTCCAGCTCCATGGCCAGATTTAAGCCCGCCTGGCCGCCCAGGGTAGGCAGCACGCTGTCCGGCTTCTCCTTTAAGATTAACTGCTCCACCACCTCCACGGTCAGGGGCTCGATGTACACGCGGTCCGCGATGTCCTTGTCCGTCATAATGGTGGCCGGGTTGGAGTTTAACAGCACAACCTCCACGCCCTCCTCCTTTAAGGAGCGGCATGCCTGGGTACCCGCGTAGTCGAACTCAGCCGCCTGGCCGATGACGATGGGGCCGGAGCCCAGTACCAGAACTTTTTTGATATCAGGATTCTTAGGCATCAGTTCTTCACCTCCATCATTTTAAGGAAACGGTCAAACAGGTAGCCGGAATCCTGCGGTCCGGGGCAGGCCTCCGGGTGGTACTGTACCGTGAAAATGTTCTTACCCGTGTATTTTAACCCCTCGTTGGTGCTGTCATTCACGTTCACGAATGCGGGCACCGCCAAGGCGGGATCCAGGTTCTTCGTATCCACCACATAGCCATGGTTCTGGGAGGAAATGTAAACCCGGCCGGTCTCCAGATCCTTCACCGGATGATTTCCGCCGCGATGGCCGTACTTTAGCTTGTAGGTGTCCAGGCCGTTGGCCAGCGCCATCAGCTGATGTCCCAGGCAGATGGCAAAGATCGGCACGTTGGAGTCGTACAGCTTCTTGATCTCCCGGATGATCTCCACATTCTCCTTGGGGTCTCCGGGGCCGTTGCTCAGCATGATCCCGTCCGGGCAGTCCGCCAACACCGTCTCGGCGGGCGTGTCCGCCGGGTACACCGTCACCTGGCAGCCCCGCTCGTTTAGCGCGCGGGCGATATTGTTCTTCGCGCCGTAGTCCATCAGCACAACCCTCTTCCCGTCGCCGGGCAGCACATACTTCTCGCGGGTCGTGGTTTTTAACACCACACCGGTCACAGTGTACTGCTTCATCCGGCTGATGGGCTCCGCAAGATCGGCATACGCCTTTGTGGTGATCATGCCGTTCATGGTTCCTTTTTCTCTTAACAGTTTTGTCAGGGCTCTTGTATCGATACCGCAGATACCGGGAATATCATGTTCTTCTAAGAAATGTTGAATGGTATCCTCGCTTCGGAAGTTGCTGGGGATCCGGGATAATTCTCTTACAATATAGCCGTCGGGCCAGGGCTTCTTTGATTCCATGTCCGCGTGGCAGATGCCATAATTTCCAATGAGGGGATAGGTCATGACGACCGCCTGTCCCGCATAGGATGGATCCGTCAGGACTTCCAGATAACCGGTCATTGAGGTGTTAAATACGATCTCACTGATCACTTCCCTCTGTGAACCGATGCTGGTTCCGGTAAACACAGTTCCGTCTTCCAGTATGAGGTATGCTTTCATATGGGGTACCTGTCCTTTCTTTTTGTCGTGTAACGTGTTTGTGGAGGGCTTCGCTTTATTTCAGCCCAAATTGTAAAGATTATACTGTATATCGTATTAATTTGCAATGGCTTTGAAGACTAAATTTTTTTGTAATTGTCTAAATTTTTTTGCTTTTATGTAAACTGACGAACTCGGGCCATATTCATGCATTTTTATTCGACAAACGTCCAAAAATGCGGTATCCTTTAGGAAGCCCTATCCATTCCACGTTCAGGAGGTACTTAATATGAAGACAGACCGGCTGTTTGGAATCCTCTCAGTCCTCGCCAATTCGGATCAGGTGACCGTCAAAGAGCTGGCGGACCGGTTTGAGGTGTCCAGGCGAACCATCTACCGCGATTTAAACACACTCGCCTGCGCAGGGATCCCAATCCTCTCAACCACGGGCTTTGGCGGCGGAATCTCGGTGGTTGAGGGGTACCGGCCGGACCGCGGCATTTTGTCGCACCAGGATACGGAGAAAATTTTCACTGCCCTAAACGGCTTAAAGAGCATCGGCGGCGACGCCTCCATCCCGGGCCTGATCGCTAAGCTGGTGCCGGAAAAGCCGGACGACATGTTCTCAAAAAGCCCGTACATGATCGACCTCTCCTCCTGGTTTTCCGACAGCCTCACGCAAAAAAAGGCGGACCTTCTCGGGAAAGCGGTCTGTGCCCACCGCTGCGTCCGGCTGGACTACATCTCAAAAAACGACCGCAGCGTCCGCGTGGTGGAGCCCCACAAACTGGTATTTAAACAGTCCGACTGGTATCTTTATGCATTTTGCCGCAATAAGGAAGACCTCCGGCTGTTCCGCTTAAGGCGCATCGCCTCCCTGGAAACGCTTGGGGAGACCTTCACCCCGCGGCCGATAACGTCCATTCCCTTCGAGCACGGGTACGGCGACGGGCTGTACTCCCCCGGTCCCAAAGGACAGACCTGGGAGGTCGTGCTGGAATACGATGCGGCGGATGAATTCTCCCTGACCGCCTTCATCGACGCCTCCCTGTTCCGGCGCGACCCGTCCGTCCCCGGCAGTCGGGGACAGATCCGCTACACCGTATCGGACCTGCGGGCAGCCGAGCAGCAAATCCTTCCCCTCCTGGGGCGGGTGCAGGTCATCTCCCCGCCGGAGCTTGTATACAGGCTGCGGGAACATTTAAAAGAAATAAAATTTGCCGAAGAGGGGTGACACACTGATGTCACCCCTCTCGTCGTATAATGTCCACTGTGAGAAAGGAGTGGACCTACAATGAAAAAAGAAATTCTTGTATTTATCTTTGACGGGTATGCGGACTGGGAGTGCGCCTACGTGTGCCCGGAGCTGCGCGGGGCGGGGTTCACCGTCAGGACAGTGGCGGAGGACCGGGAAATTCGCACCTCCATGGGAGGCCTCCGTGTGGTCCCGGACTATACCGTGGACGACTTTCCGAGGGATTTCAGCCTTCTGCTGCTGCCCGGCGGGTACACGTGGCTGGACCAGGGCAACAGCGCCGCGCTGCCGGTAGCCGAGTACGCGATGAATCACGGCATTCCGGTGGCCGCAATCTGCAACGCCTGCAACTTCATGGCCGAGCACGGATATCTGGATCATATCCAACACACCGGTAATACCGCGGCCTTCATGAAATCCCAGGCGCCCCACTATGAGGGGGAGCCCCATTATCAGGAGCTCCAGGCAGTGTGCGATTCCCACGTGATCACAGCCAACGGAACCTCCACGCTGGAATTTACCAGGGAAATCCTGCGCCTCCTGGCTGCCAAGCCTGAGGAGGAGATCGACGGATGGTACCGACAGCACAAAACTGGATATTATCCGTATCCGGTGTAGCAACTGTTTTACCGGCCATTCTGCGGCAGTGCATTTCTTTTGCCGGCTGCCGCGGGATGTTTTTTTCACTTCTGTCTTTCCCTTCTATTTTCTTACAATTTGCTTAATACGTCAAATCCCCACTCACCACCGGTCCCGCGCCATGCTATAATTATAAAAATACCAAAACAGTGATTGTATGGAAAGCGAGGTTACGGATGGCACGAACACATTCAATATCGATAAAGGCCGCAGCGATTGCCGGCCTCTGCCTCTTTATGACCGCCTGCCAGGCATCCCCCTCCGGGACAGATCGCTCTGCGGCCGTGGAGAGCGGCTCAGTGAGCATGGAGGGGAATGCGGCGACGGCGGTTGCGGAAGAGTCGACGGGTGCGGCAAGTTCTGGCGCGGGGGACAATGGCGATGGGGCAATGGGCGAGACCGCCCCTGGCGGCACCACCGCCCCAGGCACCACCACTCCCGCCGGCAGCACCACTCCCGCCGGCTCCACCACTCCCGCCGGCTCCGCCGTCCCCACCGGCTCCACCACCGCCTCCCTCACCGGCACCCTCTTCGACCTTAAGGCCGCCGAAAACCTTGGCGCCGACCGGGAACTGCTGCTTCTCCCCTACTTTAAGGCCGGTGACCCGCGCCGTCACCTGTCCTTCAGCTTTTCGGGCGTCGATCCGGCCGCCGGGGAACTGGAGTGCTCGTTTTCCGTGCGCGATCCGAAGTACCCGGACCGGTTCGGCGGCGTTGACTCTGTAAAGCTTGAAACAGAGCCCGGGGTGACGTCCTACCCGCTTTCCCTTTCCTCCCAGGGCAGCGCAAGCATCACCTTCGGCCTGGATGAGTCTGTCCCAAAAATCACGGTCCAGGGCGGCGGCGATCTGGACGGGGATTACTACTGCCTCGACCGCAGCTTCTCCTACCCCAGCGTCTTCTCCCGCCGCCTGTGTCACGCGGAGCTGCGCGCCATGCCGACGGAGGTCCTGTGGCTGCTCCGAAACGAGGTCTATGCGGCCTATGGCAGGAAATTTGACAATCCGACGCTGAGCGAATATTTCTCCAAATTTTCCTGGTACCGGGGCACCGTGAATCCGGCCGACTTTTCCGACGCGGTCCTATCGGATATCGAAAAATACAACATAAGCCTGATCCATGATCTGGAGCAGGAGCGGTCCGATGGCCATGCCCGGGAGGAGGATGTCTCCTACAGCATAGAGAATTTCCCCTTTGCCCCCTATCTCAAATTTTTGGACAAATACGATGAGACGGGATTGCAGGTATTCCCTGTAAATGCGTTGGACAAGGGCGCCTACTATGTAGTGAACGGCTGCCTCTTCATCCCCGCCTCCATCACATGGGAGCAGTACCAGACCCTGCAGAACGGCGGCGAGGTGGACGTGACTGTGAACGAGCTGTCCGGGAAAACCCGGCGCCTCAAAAAGGACCCGAACGGGGACAAAATCTACGGCTATCTGCTCTATGACTCTTCCTCAGACGCAGAGTCGGACGGCGTCGAGACCGGCCTCACTCCGGATATGCTTCACGGCACGTTTAAGCTCTGGCAGACCAGCGCGGACACAGTCATGAACACCGTCTACGCGGGGAACATCTACATTTTAAAAGGCGCGGTCATGGGCTCCTCCACCAGCTTATCCGACGCCTCCCGCTACCAGCAGGAAATTCCCTTTGGCCAGGAGGCTGTAACAGGCTTAAGCGTGCCCGACGTTATAAACGCAAACCGCCTATACCACAACGGGCGCGGCTGCTTCACGGCGGTCTACTATTTGGGGGACTGAGCATCACCGGAACATTTCATCAACAAGGGGGAACGCCCGCGCGCTCCCCCTTGTTTTTTGAATCCAATGAACCATGGCCCAGAAACTCACACCAACTCCGCAATCCTGGTAATCCCCACATAAATATGTGAAATCCGGTACCACGTGGCGAAGTTCACCACACCGGTCTGGGGCAGCCCGAAGATGGATTGGAACTCCCGCACCGCCGCCTCGGTCTGGGGGCCGAAGATTCCGTCCGGGTTCACCCGGGGGATGGCGCTGTAGACGGTGGCGATGGTGTCAAGCTGCTCCTGCATCTGCTGTACCTTCGCCCCGGAGCTGCCCACCGTCAGGTCGTACCCGGGCCAGGAGGCCGGGATCCCGGCGATCTGCTCCGCCGTGTTCACATAGATCGTGTCCCCGTAGAAATACCGCAGAATCTCGATGGGGCTGTAGCCCCGCTGCCCTAAGTCACAGCTCCCCCACTGGGTCATCCAGTTGGGACACTGCACGCGGCGCCCGTCGCAGTACTGGGTCAGTATGGGCTGCCGGACCCCGGGGCGCGACAGGTAATTGTCAAAAATTTCGTCCACCACCTGGGAGATGCTCTCAAAAATGTTCCGGCCGTAAATCCACTTGTGGTCGAAGGCGGTGGAGGAGGTGATGGTGAAATCATACCCCTGGTTGCGGTACCACTCCGTGTACACCCGGTTCAGGGTGAAGGACATGATCGCCAGCACATTGGCCGTGATTGTGGCCCGCGGCCAGGTGGAGTAGATTTCACTGGAGGCCACATTTTTGATGTAATCCCGGTACGGCACATAGTAGTCCTTGGCCGTCCGGTCCGTGGGCACCCCGTCGTGCACCACAATCGTCTGGGGCACCACCACGCGGCTTAAGACAATCTCGCCGCTCTCGGACGTCGGCTTGATCTCGTCCTCCGCGATCTTAGGCGGATATTCCCCGTACAGTGTGTGGTCGGGAATCACGATCGGATCCTCGGGCGGCGGCACTTCCCCAATGGGTGTCATGCTCACCGGCTGGATGGCCGTGGCGTCCGGCAGGATCTCCGTGCCCGACACCACAAGCGGGTCAAATCCCTCCGCCTCGACCCGCAGGTTAAACTCCGAGTAGGGCTGGATATCACCCGGCTGCAGGCTGTACTCTAACGGCGGCGTGGGGAGGGCCACCTGCTCAGTCTGCCCGGAGCTGTTGGTTGTAATCTGCTCCAGCGGGGACTCCGGGTCCCCCTTGTATGAAATGGTAACCCGTGCGTTCTGGATCGGGAAATTGTTCTGAATGTTGACGACGTTCACCTGAAGCAGGCCCCTGTAACCTGTCTCCGAATTGTTTGGCATGTAGTACCTCTGATTTTCATGATTACTACAATATAATCCGCACACCCCTGTTTCATGCCAGTCCCACACCGATTTTCCCGGTTTTCCCCGGGGACAGGGCATGAAACGGCGGAATGCGCATAAATTTTAATCAGAATCCATCTGCCCAAGGCACAGGAGGTACCACATTTTGAAAACCATTGTCATCGCCGGCGCGGGCTGGGCCGGCTGCGCGGCCGCTGTGGCTGCGACGGCCCAGGGCGCCCGCGTCATCCTGTTAGAGCGGACCGACATGATCTTAGGGACCGGTCTGGCGGGCGGCATCCTGCGCAACAACGGCCGGCTCACCGCCACACTGGAGCTTGAGGCCATGGGCGGCGGGAGCCTGTTCTCCGCTCTGGATCCCGTGCTCCGCCACAGAAATATCTCATTCCCCGGCCACGAGCACGCCGACCTCTACGACATCGCCCGCGCCCCCGGCGCAGTCCTCGCCCTCCTAAAGAGCCGCGGCGTGATGCTCTGCACCCAGGCGCGCGTCACCGGCGTCACACTCTCCCAGGACCGGACGGCCATCGAGTCCGTCACGGACAGCCAGGGCAACATTTACCCCGCGGACGCCTTTTTAGACACCACCGGCACGGCCGGCCCCATGGGCAACTGCACCCGGTACGGAAACGGCTGCGCCACATGCGTGCTGCGCTGCCCCAGCTTCGGCGGACGCGTGAGTCTGGCGGCCCTGGCCGGAATCAGCGAGTTTGCCGCCTCCGGTCCCGATGGGCGCACCGGAGCCATGAGCGGCTCCTGCAAGCTGATGAAGGAATCCCTCTCCCCGGAGCTCTCCCGACAGCTCACCGAGACCGGCGTGGCCGTCATCTCCCTGCCGCCCCATCTCCAGGAGGACCACCTGTCCATCAAGGCGTGCCAGCAGTACGCGCTCCCGGAGTTCGCCGAGAATCTGGTGCTGCTGGACACCGGCCACGCCAAGATGATGGCCCCGTTTTTTCCGCTGCAAAAGCTTCACCAGATCCCGGGGCTGGAAAACGCCCGGTACGAGGACCCCTACGCGGGCGGGAAGGGAAACTCCATGCGCTTTTTCGCCATGTGTCCCCGCCAGGACACCCTGAAGGTGAAGGGAATCCAGAATCTCTACTGCGCCGGCGAGAAGGCCGGGCCGTTGGTGGGCCACACGGAGGCCATGGTCACCGGAACCCTGGCCGGGTACAACTGCGCCAGAGAGCTCTCCGGCCTGCCGATGGTCACACTGCCCCGGGAGCTCTCCTGCGGGGAGGCCGTGGCCTGGACCGGCGAGGAGATGGAATCCCCCGAGGGAATTTCCCGCAAATACACCTTCTCCGGCGGCTGCCTGTTCGACCGCATGCGCAGCCTGGGCCTGTATGTCACCGACCCGGAGGAGATCCGGCGAAAAGTGCGCGGATTGGGGCTTTTCGATGTGTTTTCCGGCTGAGTGAATCGCCGGCGGGGCCAGGGCACCCCAGGATATGGGAAATGGCTCCCCGGCGGGGCCATGCCCTCCGCCACCCGCATGTCAAATCCGTGACAAAAATTGATTGCTATGCCTTTTTCTTTACCGCATACCACAGTTCAACGTAGCCCATATCGGAATCCCCACCATGAATCTCAAAGTTCATCCCATTCGCTTGCTCATATTCAGCGGTGGGAAGCCATTCTGAAAAAAAGCGCTTATGCAAGTTATTTACGACCTCGACAACCGTATCCCATTTAAACTTTTCAGACGGAAATATGACCCATGTGCTCGCAGGTATATTCACAACTGTGTATCCGTCAACCTTGCTGTTTTTATTTTTGAATGCGCACTGCATATATGCGAATGTCCCGGGTTCCGTTTGTTTATAATCACATACCCCATGTACCTTGCATAAGCCGGGGCTGACAAACGGCGGTAAGTCACCGGCATCTGCCGCAAGCTTTTCGTATGCACCGTTCACGTAATTATGATCCCACAGCTCATGAGGATTGTTCGGATGCACCGCGTTATCATGCAGAATATCTGCATTCGGACCTATTCCGTCTGTATCAAAAATGCCCTCATAGCCAAAAACCTGAAATGCCTCCTTGTTTTCAATGCGATAATCCATTCTTTTCTCTCCTTTGACTGAAATTTGGAAAGAAATTCTTGGGTATGCTTTAAGTGTCACACCGCCAGCGCGCGCTTCCGTCGGTGTAACCCCGTGGAGTGCCCGAAACGCGCGTGAAAATGAAACCGGCGAATCGTAACCATACTTTAAAGCGAGATCAATCACTTTGATATTGCCACCTTGCTGCAGCTCCATTGCTGCCATCGTCAGCCTCCTTCTGCGAATGTATTCTGCCAGCGAAATATCGGTGATAAATGAAAACATCCGGGAGAAGTTATAAGCCGAACAACAGGCTATTCGTGCCAGTACTTCCTGATCGATCTCACCTGTCAGGTTATTCTCCACATACGCGAGTGCCAAGTCCATACGGGTTAATAAATCCAAGAATCTCCCTCCCTTCAAACAAATAGTCTCTCGGAATCTCTAAGCCAGTAAAATCAAGGCTTTCAG
>USJW01000037.1 GCA_900555045.1 uncultured Clostridium sp.
CCTTCTTCCTTGTTTCTTCTCATTTATTTGCTATAATGTATTTATTTGGGAGGTGAACCTATGCAGGAGCAAAACCTGGACAAACGAAAAAGGCTTCTGCCGGACTACGCGGTTCTTCCGCTGGCATTTGCAGTGCTTGTGAATTTCTCGGTGTACGGTGGCGCAAAGCTTTTGGCCGCCGGCTTAAAGCACCACAATATCGCCAGCGCTCTGGACAACTGGATTCCGTTTATTCCGCAGTTTCTAATTATCTATGTGAGCTGCTACCTGTTCTGGATTGTGAACTATATTCTGATCGCCCGCCAGGACAAAAAGCAGTGTTACCAGTTTTTTACAGCTGATTTTCTATCCCGAATCATCTGCCTGATTTTCTTCGTGGTATTTCCAACCACCAACATAAGACCCAACGTGGCCGGTCCCGGATTCTGGAACCTGGGCATGCGGATTTTATACACTCTGGACACGCCGGTGAACCTGTTCCCCTCCATCCACTGTCTGGTGAGCTGGTTCTGCTACATCGGGCTTCGAAGGGATGACAGTGTGCCGCTGTGGTACCGGCGTTTTTCCTGTATCGCTGCGGTGTCGGTTTTCCTATCCACCCTGTTCGTCAAGCAGCACGTGCTGATTGATGTGGCTGGCGCGGTGGTTTTGGCGGAGTTGTGCCAGCGCCTTGGGCGCCTGCCCGTGCTTTGGAAAACGTACGGGCGCATCTTCGACCGGCTGAACAGCTTGTTCTTCAGCCGCTTAGGACAAAGAGATCAAAGGAGACAATACCATGAAGCGTGATCAACCTCAGATCCCCGAGACAACCAACCCAGCCGGCCTTCAGGACCGGCTTTTAAGGCTGATCTATAACCATGCCCTGGGGCGCGCCCTGATCCGCCCGCTCACCCATCCTGCCATATCCAAAATCGGAGGCTGTTTTCTCGACTCTGCCTTATCCAGACCGCTGATTCCCGCCTTCGCGCGTGCCGCGGACTTAGACCTGTCCCAGTGTGAACGGCCAGCCGGCGGATCCTACCGCTCCTTCAACCAGCTGTTCACCCGGCGCATGCTGCCCCAGGCCAGGCCCTTTAATCCCGATCCCCGGGCGCTCGTAAGCCCCTGTGACGCCCGGCTGACCGTCTACCCCATAAGCCCCCGCCGGGTCTTTCACATCAAGCAGACCGCCTACCGTCTGGAGGATCTGCTTCGGGATCCAAGGCTGGCGCGCCGCTTTGCGGGCGGAACGGCCATGGTATTTCGCCTCTGTGTGGACGACTACCACCGCTACGCGTGGCCGGACGGCGGCCTGCGCGCCCACTACCGGAAAATTCCCGGCATTCTGCACACCGTCAACCCGGTGGCCAACGACCACTTCCCCATCTATAAGGAGAACAGCCGCGAGTACACCGTCGTGCGCTCCCACCATTTCGGCACCTACCTGATGATGGAGGTCGGCGCCCTGATGGTCGGAAAAATCGTCAACCACCACACCGGTTACACCCGTCTGGAGGTGGAGCGCGGCCAGGAAAAGGGCTACTTCGCCTTCGGCGGCTCCACCATCGTGCTGCTGTTCATGCCGGGCGTGCTTACCGTGGATCCGGCGATCCTTGAGGCCTCCGGGCGCGGGGTGGAAACCCGGGTGCGGATGGGACAAAAAATCGGGGAGAGCAACCTGGAATAGTGCAAAAGACCGCCACGTCAGTTTGCTTTGACGCAGCGGTCTTTCCGTCTTTTATTTTCTTAGCCCATATCCACTTCCGGGCTACATCGTCCAAAACCTATCTCACCGCGTTCAGCCGTCCCTCAAACGCCGTCTTCTCCGCTCCATCCGGCAGCTTGGCGACCGCTTCCCTTGCCCGCCTCACATTCTCGCTGCCCCTCGTCTGCTCCGCGCGGGTCACAGCCACGTCGGCCAGCGCATATAAATCCTGGATATTGGCATAATTTTGCAGCTTAGGCTGCGCCGCCATCAGATTCATCTTGTCGTCCACCAGCTGTGCCAGCAGGGCGTCCATGCTGGCGGTCCCGCTGCCGTTCATGCTCTCGTAGACCAGCGTGGGGATCGTCCCGTAGGTCTTGCAGAGGAACATATCGCCCACAAATGTATTTTTATCCGCCGCAGGATCGATCACCGGCGAATTCTTGGCGTTGGTCAGCCAGACGATGATCAGGTTGTTATCCCGGTCGATCACGGTGAGTGTGCCGGTCCAGCCGGTGTGCCCGATCACATCTAAGTCCGCCTGCTCGCCGAACGCCCACTCGTAGCTCTCGCCGCCGTTTCTGCGCCAGCCCAAACCGTAGCTCGTATTGCTGTCCTTGGGCTTGGTGAACAGCTCAATCACGTCGCCGCTGAAGAACCGGTTCTCGCCGTAGCCCCCGTTCATCATCACCTGGCACACAGCCGCCAGGCTGGCCCCGCTGGCGAACAGCCCCGCATGCCCGGACACGCCGCCCATGGAGTAAAACGCCTTCTCATCGTGCACCTCGCCCTGGATCGTATAATCCCGGTTGACGGCGAAGGAGTTGATCCCATCCCTGGAATTTCCGTTCAGCTCCGTGGCCGCGCAGTCTTCCCTGGCAAATCCGTTCTGCAGCGGGCAGAAGGTGATGCGGCTCAAACCCATGGGCTGATAGAAATTCTCGCGCACATACTGGTCCAGCGGCATCCCGGTGATCTCCTCCACGATCAATCCCAGCAGCATGTAGTCCACATCCGAGTACAGCGTCTTGCTGTGGGGCTGATACTCCAGCGGGAGCCGCTCCAGAATGGCGGTCTTCGTGGTCTGCTTGTCGAGAGAGTACACGCGGTTCACGCCGTCCGCAACCTGATCGTCCACGTCCATGTCCTCGCGGTAAAATTTCGGTCCGGCCGTGAAGCCCGCCTCGTGGTGCAGCAGATCCACCACGCGCAGCTCCGACTTTCCGCGTATCTTCGCTCCCTTCGGGTCCCGGAAGTTCGGGAAAAAGTCTGTAATTTTCTGGCTAATATCCAGTTTTCCATCATCCACCAGCTTTTCTAACGCCAGGTTGGTGGCGTACATCTTGGTGTTGGAGGCCAGATCGTACATGGTGTCGATTGTCGCGCGCACGGGATCCGCGATGTGGCTTCCGTCCCGGTTGTAGGCATTCACATAGCCGTAGGCCGTGTTCTTCACCATACGGCCGTCCTTCACGATCACCAGCTGACCGCCCGGATACCCGTACGCTACCTCCTTCTCGATCAGCAAATCCAGCATCGCCAGCTTCTGTGAGGACATGCCCACATCCTCCGGCTTCCCCTCTATAATCACTGGATAAGGTATTTTCACGTTCAGCGTCCCGGTATCCGGCCGAAGGTTCACCACCTGGATGGTGTTGGCCCCGTTGCGCGTCACGCCGGAAATATCCACCCGCAGCATGCCCCCGCCGGCCAGCTGACCGCTTCCCAGGCTGACCGACAATCCGTTGACGAAAATCTCTGCGCTTGTCAGCCCGCTCGGTGTCAGGTAGAGGTATCCCTGCCCTTTATAGCCCAGAAATGTCTTCATGTCGTTGACCGCCAGGGCTGTGCTCAGCTTCTTTCCCTCCACCGGGAATGTGACATCGCACTGCATTCCCCCAAACTCGCCGTCGTACGCCTGCACCGCGGCCTGGGAAATTGTCCCCGAAGGCCCGCCCGGAGCCGCCCACGCCTCAAAGCTGCATGTACCGGCAGCCATCACTGCGCTCATTGCCAACGCGATCAAACGTTTCCTCAGTTTCACCATATTCCGTCCCCTTTCACTAAAACCCCATATGTTTCGCCGACACCCGGGAAGACGGCGCACGACATGCCGCCGCCCTCCCGCTTTACCCTCAGTATAGTCAGCCAAAAATAATAATTCAAGCAAACGGAGATCAGATGAAATATTATGCCGCATATTGAAAAAATACCTGACGTTTTCCCTATTTTTCTGTTACTTTTATTTGTACCGTGAAAATGAATGACAATTTTTGACAAAACAATGGACCGCCGGCATTGCCTGCGGCCCATTGCACTCAATAAAAAGAAGGCTGGCACAAGTCCAGCCTTCTCTGAATATTCCTAACACACCTATTTAAAACATAAACTTGTCGGCAAAGTACGCTCTCAGCTCAGCGATCGGCACGCGCACCTGGTCCATGGTGTCGCGGTCGCGGACGGTCACTGCGTGGTCCTCCTCGGAGTCGAAGTCGTAGGTGATGCAGAACGGGGTTCCGATCTCATCCTGTCTTCTGTAGCGCTTTCCGATGTTGCCGCGGTCGTCGAACTCGCAGTTGTAGTACTTGGACAGCTCGGCGTAAACCTTCTCCGCGCCCTCGTTCAGCTTCTTGGACAGCGGCAGGATGCCGATCTTCACCGGCGCGATGGCGGGGTGGAAGTGCAGCACAGTGCGGACATCGCCCTCGGCCAGCTCCTCCTCGTCGTAGGCGGAGCACAGGAACGCCAGAGTCACACGGTCTGCGCCCAGGGAGGGCTCGATCACGTAGGGGATGTACTTCTCCTTGCTCTCGTCGTCAAAGTAGGTCATATCCTGGCCGGACACGTTCTGGTGCTGGGTTAAGTCGTAGTCGGTGCGGTCCGCGATGCCCCAGAGCTCGCCCCAGCCGAAGGGGAACAGGAACTCTAAGTCCGTGGTGGCCTTGCTGTAGAAGCACAGCTCCTCCGGAGAGTGATCTCTGGCGCGCATCTCGTCCTCCTTGATGCCTAACGCGCGCAGCCAGTCGATGCAGAACTGCTTCCAGTAAGCGAACCACTCCAGGTCGGAGCCGGGCTTGCAGAAGAACTCCAGCTCCATCTGCTCGAACTCTCTGGTGCGGAAGGTGAAGTTTCCGGGGGTAATCTCGTTACGGAAGGACTTACCGATCTGGCCGATGCCGAAGGGCACCTTCTTGCGGGAGGTTCTCTGCACATTCTTGAAGTTTACGAAAATACCCTGAGCGGTCTCCGGGCGAAGGTATACGGTGTTCTTGGCATCCTCGGTCACGCCCTGGAAGGTCTTGAACATCAGGTTGAACTGACGGATATCGGTAAAGTCATGGGCGCCGCAGCTGGGGCAGCAAATGTGCTTCTCTTCGATGTACTGCTTCATCTGCTCCTGAGACCAGCCGTCGATGGATCCCTCCATCTCGATGCCGTGCTCGGCGTTGTAGTCCTCGATCAGCTTATCGGCGCGGAAACGCTCCTTACACTGCTTGCAGTCCATCAGCGGATCGGAGAATCCGCCCAGATGTCCGCTGGCCACCCAGGTCTGGGAGTTCATCAGAATGGCGCAGTCCACGCCCACGTTGTAAGGGCTCTCCATGACAAACTTCTGCCACCAGGCCTTCTTCACGTTGTTTTTCAGCTCCACGCCCAGATTGCCGTAGTCCCAGGTATTGGCAAGGCCGCCATAAATCTCGGAACCCGGGTATACGAAACCTCTGTTCTTGGCAAGGGCCACTATTTTCTCCATTGTCTTTTCCATTGCTTCGTCCTCTCTCTTTCCTTACGCTCTATTTAAAAATGATATAACTGCTTCCTTCCTCCGGTGTCTCCACGGTGTAACTGTCCACCATCTTGCACCCTTCGGAGATATACAGCACTTTTCCCTCTGTCTGGATCACCGCGGGTCCCTGGCAGGAGACCGCGCGCAGCTTGCTCTGGCTGGTAACCTTGCCGCTCTCCACGCTCTTTCCCCGGGTATCCGTAAACGTCTCCCCCACCAGATCTCCGGCCCCAAGGCGGTTCTCCACGCTGTCCGTGGCCAGCGCCGTGAGCTTTATCTCTTCATCTTTAATCTGACCGGCAAGGGCCATCAGCATGTCTGCGGAGCTGTACTCATAGACCGCCTTCACGGTCTTGTTCCCGTCCGCACCCTTCACCTCACAGGACACGAGGGCTGCCGGCAGCTTCGCCGCTCCCTCCTTATTGTAGGCTGCGCTCTCACTGCCCTGAGCTGCGTTGAACGCGGACAGCTCTGTCTCCAGAAATCCCTTCAGCTCATCCTCAGAATAGTAATTCTGTTCCGTGTGCTCCACGGAGGCGCTCATCACGCTGCCGTCCCTCTTTATAAAAATACTGCTTCTGCCGGGGTTAAACTCAGCGCTCCCGCTCTTTGCGGCACATCCCGCCGCCAAAAGCGCCGTCAACACCAGCGCCAGAGTCAGCGCCAACCTGCTTTTTTTCTTCATACTCGGTTCCTTCCTTATGGCACATATGGAAATATTATAGCGTCTGCCTGTGAGAATTTCAAGCCTTATCCTGCAAAACTTCCCTCTTTAGAATATGCTCCCGGCAGCGCACCCGCCCCCCGCACCGTCAGCCGGAGGTGAGGACCTCCAAAATCTCTAGCGAACGGCACTCGTGGCGAAGAAAACGCCTGCGCGCCGACTCCACCACCCGCTCAAACTCCAGGAGCACCTCGTCGGTCAGCGCAAACCGGTACAGGGACTCCGGCGGCGACAGCACCACATACTCCCACGCATAGTTGCAGGAGGTGGAGACCGGCGACGGCGGCTCCTCGGTGTACTCCCCGTTGATCACCATCATCTTTAGCTCGAAGATCCGCCGCACCAGCCGGTTGGGGATCGCCGGTTTTAAGAGCGCCCGCAGGGATTGGTACAGGAGCGTGAGAAGCTCCGTGGACTCCATGTTCTCCTCGGAGTAGAAATCCGCCATCTCCAGGAAGTAGGACCCGAAGCACGCGCCCTCCATGTCCGAGGACAGCCCGTCAAAGTAGTTCACCACCTGGACGGACTGGAGGTTGTAGGCCGTGCGCCCCTCGTACAGCGTGAACGTTCCAAAGACAAAGGTGCGGGTGCAGGCCATCAGCGGATTTCCCGGCCGCCTGGCTCCGTGGGCGAAGGCGGTGATCTTTCCTCGGGCCGTGGTCAGCAGCACCAGCCGCCTGTCATACTCGCCGGAGGGAGCGGACAACAACACCATACCGTTCAATGTGACCGCATCACGCATCCCCATCCCTCCCTTCCGCCCTGTGTTTGGCAGCGATTCTTTTGTTGTTTTCCGTGATCATATGTTGTAAAAACAACGAAAACTTGCATTTTTTGCATGTTTCGTGTCGAATTTTATTCCATTTTTTTCCTTTATATGTCTTTTCCGTTGTAGCCGTAATTCTTCATGTACAGCTCGCTGTCCCGCCACTCCTTGCGGACCTTCACCCACAGCTTCAGGTTCACCTGGGTCTCCATCATGTTCTCGATGTCCTTTCGGGCCTCGATTCCGATACGCTTGAGCATGCTGCCGCCCTTGCCGATGATGATCCCCTTGTGGGACTCCCGCTCGCACACGATGCTGGCGTCGATGTCGATGATCCCGTTCTTGCGCTCCTTCATCTGGTCGATGACCACCGCGATCCCGTGGGGTATCTCATCGTCCAGCAGGCGCAGCGCCTTCTCCCGGATCAGCTCCGCGGCGATCTGGCGCATGGGCTGGTCCGTCACCGTGTCCTCGTCGTAGAACTGCGGCCCGTAGGGCAGGTACTTGAAGATCAGCTCCGTCAGCAGGTCCGTGTTCTGGTCCTTTAACGCCGAGAGCGGCACAATCTCCGCGAAATCGCAGACGTCCTTGTAGGCGGCGATGAAGCTTAGGATCTCATCCTGCTTCTTCACCGTGTCGATCTTGTTGATCACCAGAATCACCGGGGTCTTCACCCGCTTTAGCTGCTCTGCGATGTGGCGCTCCCCGGCGCCGATGAAGGTGGTGGGCTCCACCAGCCAGAGGACCACGTCCACCTCGGTCAGCGTGTGCTCCGCCACATTGACCATGTACTCGCCCAGCTTGTTCTTGGCCTTGTGGATGCCCGGGGTGTCCAGAAAAATGATCTGGCCCCGGTCATCGGTGTAGACGGTCTGGATTCGGTTGCGGGTGGTCTGAGGCTTGTTTGAGGTGATGGCGATCTTCTGCCCGATCAGGTGGTTCATCAGGGTGGACTTGCCCACGTTCGGCCGTCCGATCAGGGTCACAAAGCCCGATTTCTTCTGTGTATTCTGTTCCATTCTTGCTCTCCTTTTTAACCTTCTGATCAGTGGTAAAGCGTCTCCACCGTCTTAAACATACTCTCCTGGGAGCGGATCTGCTGCCCGTTTCCGATCACGCACAGGGCGCCGGTGTCCAAAATCGCCTGCAGGATTCCGGCCAGAGCCCGGATGTCCTCCTGGGTTACGTCCAGGATCTCATCCCGCTCCCGCTGAAGCATGGCATCCGTCACGCCGGAAAGGTAGGCGGAGATGCTGCGGCTTCCACGGATCGATGGCGTCAGCGGCGCGTCTAGGTCGCTGATCGTGCCGATCACGTACTTGGTCATATCCCGCTCGTCGATGGTGAAGTTTCTTAAATACTCCGGTATTCCCTCGTACACCGTGTTGGTGGCGGATAAGTTGGGATCCCGGTAGGACACCAGATATCCCTCGCCGGAGCGGCCGAATCCGCTCATGCAGCCGTAAGCGCCGCCCTTCACCCGCAGGTTGGTCCAGAGATACTCGTAGTTCATGATTACCTTTAACACCTTTAAGGCGCCGGTGTAGGGATGTCCGGAGTCCGCGAAGGTGCCGCAGCGGGCCACATAGTTCACCTGGGAGGCGGTCATAAAACCCTCGTTGCGGTTTTCCAGCTTACAGGTAAAGGGATAGGTCTTTTGATCCCCCACCGGCAGGCTCTCCTTGAACGCGGCCAGGTGAGCGCCGAGAAGGCTGTAGCCCTCCTCGTCCGCGGTGTAGCCCACCAGCAGGTTGTCTGCGGTGAACAGGCGGCTGATGGTCTCCTGGAGCTTTCCGATCAGCTCCCTGCGGTACTCCGGATCGCTTCCATATCTCTTTGCGGTATTCTCCAGAAAATGATAATATCCAATTCCGCCAGTCACGTCGTTGTACGCGGAGGTGGGGGAGAAATAGGAGGTGGCTCTGGCCACGGCAGCCCCGTGGGAGCCGTCGTCCAGCCGCATCCGCGCCCTGGATTTGGTCTCGTCCAGAATCTCTCCCAGACGCTTCTCGTCGTCCAGCTTAGTCTTCGTCAGGATCTCCGTCACCGTGGAGAACACGAAATCCAGCTTCTCGTACAGCACCTTGGCGCTCACCACGAAGGCCCCGGTGAAGCGCTTCGGCTGCTCAAGGTCGATGAAGGAGGTCACGGAGAAGTCCATTCCGCCGCTGTTTAGATAGATCTCGCTGGTCAAATCGCCGTAGGTGTGAAGCTCCGTGTCCATATACCCGAGGACCGCCTTTAACAGTCCCACATAGGGCATATCCTCGGCCGGCACCCGGTCCGTGTTAAACAGGATCTTCAGATATCCGATGCCCGAGGTGAATAACTCCGTGTGGATCACCGGAACGCCGGCCTCCTGCTTCACCGCGTAGCCGAGCGCGCTGCCCTTGCGGTCGATGTCCTCGCGCCCCAGCATCGGGATCTTTTCCAGATCCTCCTGGGAGGAGGGCTCCTCCTGGTACGCGCGCAGCTCCTTGGTCTCCCGCACCACCGCCTCGATGGCCTCCGGGCTCATGGCCGCCTTGCGCTTTGCAAGCCGCGCCGCCAGGGCTGCGTCCTCCTTCTCGGTCTTGTCCACCTCCGGGGTCACAAGGATCACCGCCTCGTGGGGATTGTCGAGCAGATATTCGCGGATCAGGCCCTCAAAATATCCCTCGTCCACCGCCCTCTTGAGGAAGTCGAAGGTCTCCTGGTACTCCAGATGCATGAGCGGGTCCCCGCCGTACAGCCAGCTGTCCATGCACCAGAGGCCGTACATCAGCCCCTTTGGCGCGGAGCCGTAGTCCGCCTCGCGGTAGCGGAACTCGTAGTAATTGAGTCCTGCAAGCAGGCTCTTGCGGTCGATTCCCTGGTCCGCCAGCTTGCGCAGCGTGCCCTTGACCGCGATCATGAACTCCGCCTTCTGCTCCCGGTCCGCGTTCTTGGCGATCACCGAGAAGTAGGGCTGCAAAATTCCGCTCTCATAGCCGCCGAGAATGTCCTCGCCCAGACCCGCGTCGATCAGCGCCTGCTTGAGCGGAGCGCCCGGCGCGGTGATCAGCGCATATTCCAGAATCTGGAAGGCAACATAGAGTTTGGGATCCAGATCCGTGCCCACCACCGTGTTCACGGACAGGTAGCTCTTCCCCTCCGTCCCCTCCTCCGGGGTCACCGAGTAGGTGATCTCGCGCTCCACCGGGGCGTCAAACGGCTTCTGCATGGGGATGGAGGAGTCCACCGGGCAGTCCTTCCGGTCGTAGCCGCTCAGATACTGCTCATCCAGCCACCGCAGATTCTCCTCCATATCCATGTCGCCGTACAGATAAATGTAGCTGTTGGCCGGGTGGTAGTAGGTCTGGTGGAAGCGGATAAACTGCTCGTAGGTCAGATCCGGGATACAGGCCGGATCGCCTCCGGACTCGTTGGCGTAGCTGTTATCCGGGAACAGCACCGCCCGGGTGTAGCGGTCCAGCACGCTCTCCGGCGAGGAGAAGGCCCCCTTCATCTCGTTGTAGACCACGCCGTTGATGGTCAGGTCGTCCTCCGGGGACTCCATCTCATAGTGCCAGCCCTCCTGCAGGAAAATCTTGGGCTCCCGGTAAATCCTCGGGTGCAGCACGCCGTCCATGTATACGTCCATCAGGTTCCGGAAATCCTTGTCGTTGCAGCTGGCCACCGGGTAAACGGTCTTATCCGGATAAGTCATGGCGTTGAGGAACGTGTTTAGAGAGCCCTTCACCAGCTCCACAAAGGGGTCCTTCACCGGGAATTTCTCCGATCCCTCGAGCACGCTGTGCTCCAGGATGTGCGGAAGGCCTGTGCTGTCCTCCGGCGGCGTCCGAAAGCCGATGCAGAACACCTTGTTGTCGTCGTCATTTGCCATCAAAAATACCCTGGCGCCGCTCTTTACGTGCTCCAGGATCACTCCCTCCGAGTTCATCTCCTCGATATGCGTTTCCTTTATTACCCGGTACTGGGTAAGGTTTTTCAACTTCTCCAGATTGCTGCGATCAGACATATCCACAATTCTCTCCATTCTCTTATACTCTGTCCACAATGCGCGGATTCTTCTTCCACCGGGCCGCGCAGTCCCGCATCCTTAGTAATCCAACCTTTTCTGCAAAATATACACCCATTTACATATTTCCCACGAGCCGGTCCTTAAGGATGGACGCACACTCCCGGACACACAGGTGCACAAACAGGACCGGATCCGACTCGGCGGCGATGCCGGAGACATTCTCGATCCCCCATTTTTTTGCAGTGAGCCTGGCGCGGAACACGTGATAATTGCTGGTGAGCACGCCGATCTCCGTCGGTTTATCCGGCGCAAGCGCCTGCGCGCCGGGGCCGATGGGCGGATAGAACGCCTCCTTCTCCCGCTTGCGCTTTAAGCGGTCCTGCTCGATGAGAACCCGGCTGAAGGCCACGTTCTCCACCGTGCTGGCGGAGCGCTCCTCCAGCAGCAGCTGTTCGGGCTTTACGCCGTTGTACACCAGGTAGCGGTACATGACCATGGCCTCGCTCTCCGTCTTTCCCGGCTCACGCCCGCCGGACAGCACCAGAATCGTGTCCGGGTTCGCCTCCACGTACTCGATGGCCTTATCCAGCCTGCGCTTCAGGGAGCTGCTGGGCGTGTGCTCCTTCATCTGGGCCCCCAGCACGATCACGTAGTCCAGCCCCCGCGGGGCGGTTCCGGCCACGCCGGAGAACACCATGATGCAGACCGACGCGAAGATCACAAGCCCTGCGATGCAGGTGGTCACAACCGACACCGGCACCCACCGTGGGATCCGTTCCCGGTTGCGTCTGTAATACCACTTCCCGTACACAAGAAACAGGCACAGCGCGGTGAAAAACAGCCATATAAAGGCAAACGAGGTTCCGATCCCCGCGTAGAGAACGATCACGATAAAATATGCGGCGCACAGCGCCGCCAGTGCGATCAAGATGCCATCGATCATATTCACCAATCCTCCTGTTACCTGATACTTTACACTATTCGGGCAGACTTGGCAATAGTTTGCGCTCCCTGAGGGCAGCAAAAGCAGCGCCGGCTTCCGGCCGAACGCTGCTTTTGCTGCCTCTGGCGGCGTCCTAGGATTCCTCCCGCCTGCGCAGAATATCATAAGGCTCAAGCTCTGCCTGGCCCTCAAATCCAATCCACAAAACCTGCTTGGAGTGCGGGGCGCTCTCCTGCTTTTCCCCCTCCTCGTTGCAGATCTCCCGTACCGTCACCTCCAGATTGCGCCCGTCGGGCTTCATGATCTCAATGGTCTCGCCCACGGAGAACTTGTTCTTCTGGTGGATTCTCCCCCGGCCCAGGGCGTCAGTCTCCTCCACGGTCCCTAAGTACGTGTAATTCTTGATGTACGTGCTGTTGTCGTAGATCTGCGAGTCCGCTCCCGGCTTTCCAAAGTAAAAGCCCGTGGTGTAGGCGCGGAAGGTGCACTTTCCGATCTCTTCCTTATACCACTCCATGTTTCTGCGGTAAAGCTCCGGATCCCGCTTATAGTCGTCGATGGCCTTCCGGTAGGTGCGGGTGACCGTGGCCACGTACAGCGCCGTCTTCATGCGGCCCTCGATCTTGAAGCTGTCGATGCCCGCCTCCAGCATCTCCGGGATGTGCTCGATCATGCACAGGTCGCCGGAGTTGAAGATAAAGGTTCCCCGCTCATTCTCATAGACCGGCATGTACTCGCCGGGCCTGGTCTCCTCCACCACCGCGTACTTCCAACGGCAGGGGTGGGTGCAGGCGCCCTGGTTGGCGTCCCGGCCGGTAAAATAATTGCTGAGCAGGCAGCGGCCGGAGTAGGAGATGCACATGGCTCCGTGGATGAAGCTCTCGATCTCCATATCCTCGGGGATCCGGCTGCGGATCTCCTTTATCTCCTCCAGGGAAAGCTCTCTGGCGGAGACCACGCGCTTTGCGCCCAACTCATGCCAGAACAGGTAGGTGCCGTAGTTGGTGTTGTTGGCCTGGGTGCTGATGTGGATCTCCATATCCGGCAAAATCCGCTTCGCAATGGCGAATACTCCGGGATCGGATATGATCAGCGCGTCGGGCCCGATCTCCTTTAGCTCCTCAAAGTACGCCTCCACGCCGGGAAGGTCGTCGTTGTGCGCCAGGATGTTGGCCGTCACGTACACCTTCACGCCCCGCTCGTGGGCGAAGCGGATGCCCTCCGCCATCTCCTGGTTAGAAAAATTATGGGCCTTGGCCCGAAGGCCGAAGGCCTCACCTCCGATATAGACAGCGTCTGCGCCGTAGACCACAGCGGTCTTCAGCACATCCAGGCTGCCCGCCGGAATCAACAGTTCCGTCTCTCTCATTCTGATCTCCATTCTGTCAAACGCGCACGCTGATGGCCACCCCGTCCCCAACGGGCAGGATGGAGGTCTCCAGCGCACGGTTGTGCTTCAACTCATAAAGATATTCCCGCATCCGGCTGTGGATCGTGCGGTTTCTGCGGTCCACGGCAAAGCGTGACTGGACGATGTCCCCGTCCTGCAGCACATTGTCCGACACCAGCATCGCCCCCACGGGCATGAGCTCCATGATCTTCGGAAGCCAGGCCAGGTACTGTCCCTTGGCCGCGTCCATGAACACGAAGTCGAACGTCTCTCCCCGCAGGCGGTCCAGTATCTCGCCCGCGTCGCCCTCCAAGAGGGTAATCCGCTCCTCCTCGCCGGCCAGGCGGAAGTTCTCCTTAGCCACAGGAATCCGTTTTTCGTACTTCTCCACTGTGGTGATGTGGCAATTCTCGGGCATCACCCGGGCCATCAGAAGCGCCGAGTACCCGACGGCCGTCCCGATCTCCAGGATGGCCTTGGGCCGCTTGGCCGCCACCAGCGTCTTAATAAGCGCCGCCGTCTCCCGGCGGATGATGGGAACCCGCGCGGCCAGGGCATCCTGCTCGATTCGGTCGCACAGTTCGCCCTGGCCGGACTCCAGTGATAAAATATAGTCGGTAATTCTGCGGTCTGCGATCATCGGTTCGCTCCCTCCCCAATGTCCTGAATCCAGCCGCCGTCGCCCTCGCCCTCATCCAGGTAGTCCTCCGGGTTCTCCCCGGAAGCGCCGTCCTGAACGGGCTGGCCGTCCGCATCCGTGAGCGGCGCGCCGCTCTCAGGGATCTGGCTTTCTGGGTTCGCGGACTGGCTGGCGCCGTCGCCGGCCGTCGAGGCCTGGCCGCTTCCCGTGCCGCCCGCCGCTTCCTGGCCGCCGTCCGCCGCCCGACCGCTTACTGCGCCGTCCGCTGCCGTCTGGCCGCCCCCCGCTGCCGTCTGCCCACCGCTTGCGTCCGCGTTCGCCTTCTGCGCCCCCGCGCTTGCGGGGGCCGCGGTATCGGCTGCAGTATCGGCCGCTTTCTTCTCCGCAGTGTCATCCGTCGTCTTAAGCCGGGCGGTTCCTTTCTCGTCCTCCTTCTCCTTCTCTTTCTCCTTCTCCGGCTTCACGTTCAAAGCCTGGAGAATCTCCTTGGAGGTCATGGAGGTGTTTAAGTTGTACACGCCCGGGTAAATCGTGTCGTAGTCGTAAAACTTGCTCTGGAAGATGAACGCAACCTCACTGCCGATCAGGCCGTCGTCCGCCAGAAGCCTGGCGGCCTCGTTGACGGAGGTGTCCGGCTCGATGGCGATGGTCTTGTCCCTGCCGGGGGCCTCCTCCACCGACTCCGCGAAAAAGATCTCGTGCCCGAAGGCGTAGCCCTTGGTCACGGCCTCGTACAGCAGCAGAATGATCAGTGCATAGACGATGAGCTTCACCGATATGCGGATGATCGCAGTGGTTATTCGGTTGATCTCTCTGGTCGCATTGCTCATGGCCGACTCCTCCTGTCCTCTCCCTATATCGCGCTTAGACCTCCATGATGATCGGAAGGATCATGGGGCTGCGCTTCATGCGCTTCCACAGGAAATCGCTCAAACTGTCCTTAATCACGTTCTTGATCTTGCCCCAGTCGCTCATGCGGCGGTTCAGGCAATCGTCCACCGCGTCCACCACAACGGCGTGGGCCTCCTCCAGAAGGTCCTCGGACTCCCGCACGTACACGAAGCCGCGGGATACGATGTCCGGCCCCGCGAGGAGCTGATTGCTGTGCTTCTCCAGCGTCAGCACCACCACGATGATACCGTTCTGGGCCAGGTTCTGGCGGTCGCGCAGCACGATGTTGCCCACGTCGCCGACGCCCAGGCCGTCAACAAATATGCCGCCGCAGGGAACATGGTCGATGACCTCGAAGCTGTCCTCGGAGATGGCGAGCACGTCGCCGGAGTTGATTAACACCGTGTTCTCCTTGGGAATTCCCATAAACTGGGCCAGCTCCTGCTGGGCCATGCGGTGGCGGTACTCGCCATGGATCGGGATCGCGTATTTCGGGTGCACCAGGGAGTAGATCAGCTTTAAATCCTCCTGGCAGGCATGTCCGGATACGTGGGTGTCCTGGCAGATGACCTCGGCGCCCTGCATGGACAGCTCGTTGATCACGTTGGCCACGGCCTTCTCGTTGCCGGGGATCGGCGTGGAGCTCAAAATAACCACGTCCGTCGGCATGATGGTCACCTTCTTGTGGAGGGAGGCCGCCATGCGGGACAGGGCCGCCATGGACTCGCCCTGGCTGCCGGTGGTGATTAGTACGGTGGACTCCGGCGGGTAATTCTTAAGCTGCTCGATGTCGATCAGCGTCCCCTCCGGCACATTGATGTAGCCCAGCTCGCTGGCGATCTCCATCACGTTCACCATGCTGCGGCCTTCCACGACCACCTTGCGCCCGTACTTGTAGGCGGTGTTCACGATCTGCTGCACGCGGTCCACGTTGGAGGCGAAGGTCGCCACGATGATCCGCTTGTTTGCGTGCTCCGCGAAGATCGCGTCAAAGGTCTTGCCCACCGTGCGCTCGGACATGGTAAATCCGGGGCGGATGGCGTTGGTACTGTCGGCCAGCAGGGCTAAAACGCCCTTCTTGCCCAGCTCCGCAAAGCGCTGTAAGTCGATGGGATCGCCGAACACCGGGGTGTAGTCGATCTTGAAGTCGCCGGTGTGCAGCACGATTCCAACCGGGGAGAAGATCGCCAGGGCCGCTGCGTCCTGGATGCTGTGGTTGGTCTTGATGAACTCCACGCGGAAGCATCCCAGATTCACGGACTGGCCGTGCTTCATCACCTTGCGCTTGGTGTTGCGCATCATGTTGCGCTCTTTTAACTTGTGCTCGATCAGCGCGATGGTCAGCTTTGTGCCGTAGACCGGAACGTTGATCTGCTCCAATATATAGGGAAGGGCTCCGATGTGGTCCTCATGTCCGTGAGTGATCACAAATCCCTTTACTTTGTCGATGTTGTTCTTTAAATAGGTCACGTCCGGGATCACCAGGTCGATGCCTAACATGTCGTCGCCGGGGAATGCGAGTCCGCAGTCCACGATGATGATGCTGTCATCGTACTCGAAGGCGGTGATGTTCATTCCGATCTGCTCTAAGCCGCCCAGGGGAATGATCTTTAATTTGCCCTTGCCGTCGCCCTTCGCGGTCCTTGCAGCCTTGGCGGGACGGTTGTTCTGCGCCTTGGGCGCGGGTCTCGTCTCCTTCGGGGCATCCTTTCTCGCGGTGGTCTCCTTCTTGGTCTCGGCCGCCTGCTTTCTGGCGCCGCCGTTCTTTCTGCCCTCCGCAGACTTCTTGGCCTCGGGCGTCTGATTCTTGCCCTCAGCCGTCTGCTTCTTCTCAGAGGACTGCTTCTTCGGCTCGGCCGCCTGCTTCTTGGCCTCAGCCGCCGGTTCGCCGGTCTTTGCCTGGCCGTCGCGGGCCTTGGCGCGGGACGCAGATGAGGGCTTGCGTCTGCGGCGCGGTGCGCTGGGGGCGCTGCCCTCCGCCGCGCGCTTTTCTGTGTCAGCGGTCTGCTCGGCTGCCTGCACTGCGGGCTGCGCGTTCTCTTTCACCTCTGGTGTGTTCTGATTTTCTAATTCCAAATTGATTCCTCCATTTCATTGATTGCCGTGTTGACCCGAAACCTATTTCTCCAGCGTCACGTCCGCATCCGACAGCAGCTGTTCAAACACGCGAAACACACCGTCCAGCTCGTCATCGTCATCGACGAACTCGTAAACGGCCTCCGCATCCTGCTGACCGGAAACATCCTTCAGGATATAGCACTCTCCGTCCTCGCCCTCCGGCGCATCCGTCACGAGCAGATAGCTCGCCGCATTGATCCTGGTCTCTTCCAACACATAAAAATCCACAGATTCTCCTGAATCCGTAAACATCGTAATTTTGTCCTTATTCTCGATTTCCTGCTTCATCCCGTTCTCCCTGATAACGCAAACTGTCCAGGTATCCCTGCAGAATCATGGCCGCCGCAATCTGGTCCACATGTTCCTTCCTGTGTTCCCTGCGCACGCCGCTCTCGATCAGCACGCGGTCCGCCGCCACGGTGGTCAGCCGTTCATCCCAGAGGATAACCGGCAGGCCTGTCCGCCGCTCTAACGCCGCCTTAAGCTCTTCCGACTTCTGGGCGCGCTCTCCCACGGTGTTGTTCATATTCTTAGGATAACCAAGTACAATCCGTTCAATCTCATATGTGCGGATTAATTCCTCAATTCTCGCCAATGTTTTGCGCAATTTGTTCTCTTCCTTGCGCACAATTGTCTCCACTGTCTGGGCAGTGATACCTAAAGGATCGCAGACTGCAACCCCCACTGTCTTCGAGCCGTAGTCCAGCCCCATTATTCTCATGCAAATTTCCTCCGAGCAGAATTCCGCCGTCTCCTCCGCCGCCTCTTGCGCGGCCGGTCCCGCAAAACTCCGGTTCATCTCGCCCTGGTCTTTACGCACAGGCACGACAAAACCGGCCTCTGACTGCAATTCAATCCGTATCCACGCAGTCAGACGCCAGCAGGTTGATCGGTCTTTTTACTTCAGGAGGCCCCTGCTTAGAGCGCCTCCTGTTTTCACGAACGCAGCGTAAGCCCTCCTCTACTTGAGGCGGGCGTCAATATACACGGCCATCAGTTCCTCCAGAATCTCATCCCGCTCTACCTTCATGATAAGACTTCTGGCGCCCTTATGGCTGGTAATATAGGTCGGGTCCCCGGACATGATATAACCCACGATCTGGTTGATGGGGTTATATCCTTTCTCGGTCAAGGCAACATATACCTGTTCCAGTACATCGCTGACTTGCATTTTGTTGTCCTGAACAGCCTGAAAATATTGTGTATCCATCATATTGCCCATGTCATCACGTCCTTTAAGTATTCTTTTCTATTCTACCCTATAATCGCCTGTTCCGCAATAGAGTATTTTCTTAATTTTGACAGTTTTCTGCGGACTTTTTGTAAAATATCGCACAACGTTTTGCCATTTCCCGGGAAATGTTCAAATTTTTTCCGCGTAAAGTGTCTCGTCGTCCAACAATCCGTCGATGTGCGCCGTCACCATCCGGCCCCGGGACAGATCCCCGGCGAGGGAAAGCGGCACCGCAGCCCGCACGTACTGCCGGGTGTGGCCCACCGCCCACTCTCTCCCGTCAATGGTCACCGGCTCCTCGAGAAGAATCTCCTGGGACGTGCCAATAAAGCGCTCCCGGTACTCCCTCGACATGCGCTTCTCCAGCTCCAAAAGCACGTCGCTTCGCGCCGCCTTCACCGGCTCCGGCACCTGGTCCGGCATCACGGCCGCGCGGGTGCCCGCCCGCTTGGAGTACTTGAACACGTGCATCTCGTAGAAGTGCACCTTCTCCAGAAATTCCCTCGTGACCGCGAACTCCTCCTCGGTCTCCCCGGGGAAGCCCACGATCACGTCCGTGGTGATGGCGGGCTCATGGAAGGCGCGCCGCAAAATCCCGCAGCACTCCAGGTACTCTGCGGTGGTGTAGTGGCGGTTCATTCGCTTTAATGTGGCGTCGCAGCCGCTCTGGAGGGAGAGGTGGAAGTGCGGGCACAGCTTGTCGATCTTCGCCAGCTCCGCCGCAAACTCCTCCGTGATGATCCGCGGCTCCAAAGAGCCCAGACGGATGCGTTCAATCCCGTCCACCTCGCCGATCCGCCGGATCAGATCCAGCAGCCACGGGCGGTAGATGGCGCCCTCCCTGGCGCAGTAGTCCCCCGCCTTAAGGGCGGTCTCCGGGTCCTCAAAATCCAGCCCGTAGGAGCTTAAGTGGATGCCCGTGAGCACCATCTCCTTGTAGCCCTGGGCGGCCAGAACGCGGACCTCCTCCAGCACCTCCTCCGGCTTTCTGGAGCGCACCCGGCCCCTGGCGTATGGGATGATGCAGTAGCTGCAAAACTGGTTGCAGCCGTCCTGCACCTTGATGAACGCTCTGGTGCGGTCCGCGATGTGGTCCACGTGAAGGGCCTCGTACTCACCAGTGTGGGCGATGTCCACCACGTAGGAGTTGTCCTCCCTGCCGCCGCCGAAAAATTCGTCCAGAATGTCCGCCAAACGGCCCTTCTGGTTGTTTCCGATAATCACATCCACCGCGGCGTCCTCCTTCAGGGCGTCCGCCGCCACCTGCACGTAGCAGCCCGTGGCCACCACCACCGCCTCCGGGTTCATCTTCTTCGCCCGGTGAAGCATCTGGCGTGACTTCCGGTCCGCGATATTGGTCACGGAACAGGTGTTGATAATATACACGTCCGCCTCCCGGTCGAAGGGGACGATCTCATATCCGCGGGCCTCCAGCTGCTGCTGCATGGCCTCGGTTTCATACGCATTTACCTTGCATCCAAGATTGTGGAAAGCTGCCCTGGGCATGCTAAAACCTCCTGTCTCTGCATAATCATAAATCACCAGTTTCTTACGTTTTTTTCATGCAATCTCACTATTGACTTTTAAGCCCCGCATCTGTACTATTAAAGGCAGGATAGGGATGGATTGAATTCCTGTCAACCAATACATAGTGTAAACACAACAAGGAGGATTCACCGTATGAAAACAGTACGCATTTCGTTAAACTCCATTGACAAGGTTAAGTCCTTTGTGAACGATTTATCCAAGTTTGATGTAGATTTTGATCTGGTATCCGGGAGATACGTAATCGACGCCAAGTCCATCATGGGCATCTTCAGCTTAGACCTTTCCAAGCCGATCGATTTAAATATCCACGCCGAGTCCAATGTAGATGTGATCCTGGCAACTCTGGCTCCCTACATCATTCAGTAATCTGCTGACCGCTTGTTGTCACATTAAAAAATGGCAGCTGCCTGCATGTATATGCAGGCAGTTTTTTTGTGCTATATGGGAGGGGCAAGGCATGTCCCTCCCTCGCTCTGTCTATCCCTGGCAGTGAATCCGCTCCGCCGTGTCGATGGCGGTCTTTACCATCTCGTCGATCTTCTCCTGAAGGTGGGTCTCCGACCCGCGGATCACGTTTAAGTTCGGCTTGGTCACCGGGTGCTTGGCCACGAAGATGGTGCAGCAGTCCTCGAAGGGCTGGATGGACGTCTCGAAGGTGCCGATCCGCTGGGACACGTCCACGATCTCCTGCTTGTCGAAGCCGATCACCGGGCGGAACACCGGCATGGTGCACACCTCGTTGGTGGCGGCCAGAGACTGCACGGTCTGGGAGGCCACCTGGCCGATGCTCTCGCCCGTGATCAGGCTGATGGCGCCGGTCTTTTCGGCGATGGCCTCGGCGATGCGCATCATGTAGCGGCGCATGATGATGGTCAGCTCCTCGTGGGGGCACTTGTCGTAGATGTAGAGCTGGATGTCCGTGAAATTCACCACGTACAGATCCATGGGGCCCGCGTAGCGCGCCACCAGGTTGCCCAGATCCACCACCTTCTGCTTGGCCCGGTCGCTTGTGTAGGGCGGCGCGTGGAAGTACACGGCGTCGATCTTCACGCCGCGCTTGGCGATCATGTAGCCCGCAACCGGGCTGTCGATGCCGCCGGATAGCAGCAGCATGGCGCGGCCGTTGGTGCCCACCGGCATGCCGCCGGGGCCCGGGATCACCAGGGAGAACAGGTTGATCTTCTGGCGGACCTCCACACGGAGCGTCACGTCGGGGTTGTGCACATCCACCTTGATCTCCGGGAACGCCTCCAGGATGACCTCGCCCAAATCCCGGTTGATCTGCTCGGAGCTCACCGGGTAATTCTTGTCCCCGCGGCGCGCGTTCACCTTGAAGGTGATGTGCTTGTCCGGGTACACCTCATCCATGTACTCCACCACGCGCTTCTTCAGATTCTCATAGTCCTTGTCCTCGATCTGCACCATGGGGCAGATGTCCGCGATTCCAAACACGCGCTTTAAGGCCTCGATCACGTCGTCGTACTCGTAGTCCCCGTCCGCCATCACGTAGATACGGCCGGACTCCTTGGTCACCTCAAACTGGCCGTCCACGCTCTTTAGGGCGTAGCGGATCTGCTTGATCAGGGCGTCCTCGAACATGTAGCGGTTCTTTCCCTTGGTCCCGATCTCCGCGTACTTGATTAAAAATGACTGGTATTTCATTGGCTGAACCTCTTTCTATTTGTGCAAAGGAGCCCCCGCGCGGCGCCCTGCCGCTTTCGGGGACCGCCCGCTAGTGCCGGGAATACCGGCGTAGCACGGGCAGCAGTTCCTTTAATGTCTCAATACAGTAATCCACCTCTTCTGTGGTGTTGAACACGCCGAAGCTGAACCGGAGAGTGGAGTCCAGCAGGTCCTTCTTCACGCCCACGGCCTTTAAGGTCCCGCTGATGGCCGGGTGGTTGGAGGAGCATGCGGATCCGGAGGACACGTAGATCCCCTTGTCCTCCAGCGCGTGGAGCAGCACCTCGCTGCGCACGCCTTGGAAGCTGGCGCTGACGATCTGCGGCGCGCTCTGATCCCCCTTTTTGCTGTTGACGCTCACACCGTCAAGCTCGGCCATGCGGTCGATCATGTAATCCTTGACGGCAGTGATTTTTTCCACTGTCTCCCGGTGGTTGGCGTAGATTTCCTCCGCCGCCATGCCCAGGCCCGCGATCCCCGGGACATTCTCCGTGCCGGAGCGCAGGTCGCGCTGCTGGCCGCCGCCGTAGATTAGCGGGCGGATCTTCACCCGCTCGTCAATGTAGAGAAAGCCCACGCCCTTGGGCCCATGGATCTTGTGGGCGCTGACGGACAGCAGGTCGATGTGTTCCTTCTTCGGGCGGATCACAAACTTTCCGTAGGCCTGGATGGCGTCCACGTGAAACAGGGTGTTGGGGTTTTTCCGGCGGATCAGGCTTCCGATCTCCTCCACCGGCTCCACCGCGCCGATCTCATTGTTCACGTACATGATGGACACCAGGATGGTGTCGGGGCGGATGGCCTGCTCCAGCTCCTCCAGGGAGATGTGGCCGTCCCCGTCCACCTTCAGGTAGGTGACCTCAAAGCCCTGCTCCTCGAGAAACGCCAGGGGGTTGTACACCGAGGCGTGCTCGATCCGGGTGGTGATGATGTGCTTTCCCGCCCGGTGGTTGGCGAAGGCCGTGCCGATCAGTGCCATGTTGTTGGACTCCGTGCCGCCGGAGGTAAAGAGGATCTCCTTCTCCTTCACCTTCAGGGTCTTCGCCACCTGCGCGGCTGCGCGGCGCACGTACTGCTCCGCCTCCATCCCCTTTCTGTGCTTGGCGGATGGGTTGCCGTAATCCTCTGTCATCGCCTTCACCATGATGTCCTTCACACTGTCAAAGACCCGGGTGGTGGCGGAATTGTCAAAATATGCTTCCATGTCAATACACGCTCCTATTCTGTAGCAGTACGCGCTCTTAAATCCCGCCCTCAAGCCGCAGCATCAACGCGGCCAGCACCGTGAGCCCTGCGGTCTCGGTTCTTAAGATCCGCTTTCCAAGGCTCACCGGCAGGATTCCCGCCTGTCTCGCAAGCTCGATCTCCCGCTCGTCAAATCCGCCCTCGGGGCCGATGAACACTGCGATCTGCCGCGCGGTTGCGGCCTTCTGGAAGGCCTCCCTTGTGGCCTCCATCCCCCGCTCGTTCTCGTAGGGGATCAGGCGCAGGTCAAAGCCCGCCGTGTCCAGGTAGGCGGCTGCCTCGGCAAATGTCATGACCCGGCCGATCTCCGGGACCAGACTCCGCTTGCTCTGCTTGGCCGCGCTCTCGGCGATGGCCTGCCAGCGGCGGATCCTGGCCTCCTCCTTCTTGGCGTCCAGCTTGACCACGGCGTTCTTTGTGGCCACAGGGATCACCCCCGCGGCCCCCAGCTCCACGGCCTTCTGGATAATCAACTCCATCTTATCACCTTTGGGCAGGCCCTGGAAGAGCCAAATCCTGGATGGAAGCTCTCTGGCCTCCTCCTCCTGTAGGATTCGCACGTCCACCGCCTGGTCCTCCAGGTCTTCCACCGCGCATAGGTAGTCCCGGCCTCCGCCGTCGCTGACCAGCACCTCCTCGCCGGGGCGCATGCGCAGCACATGTTTCATATGGTTTACATCCGGCCCGGTGATGCGGATCATGCCCCCCGCGATCTGGCCCGGCTCCACAAAGAAATGATGCATGTCAAACCTCTTTTAATTCAGGCGCTTACTTTTTGCGCGCAGTCACGGACACCCACTCGCCCTGGTACGTTACCTCCACCACCTCGAACGCGTCGTTTGCGGCGAAGGCGTCCAGAACCGCCTGTTCCTTCATATTGATGATGCCGGAGGTGATGAAGAGGCCGCCCTGCTTTAAGTGCACCGCCACCTCGTTCACCAGCAGGATGATCACATCCGCCAGGATGTTGGCCACGACCACGTCGTAGCAGCCGAATCCGGCCCACTCCTGCACCTTGGGGTCGTCGATGATGTTGCCCTGAAGCACATGAAAATTCTCCTCACCGATCCCGTTGGCCGCCAGGTTCTCCCCCACCGCCGTGATGGCGTTCTCGTCCAGATCCGTGCCCCAGACCTCCTTGGCACCCAGCTTTAAAGCGGTGATCCCAAGGATGCCGCTGCCGGTTCCCACGTCCAGAATCCTTGTGTCACCTGTCACCGCCTTCTTTAGCTGGCGGATGCACAGCTGAGTGGTCTCGTGCATGCCGGTACCGAAGGCCGTGCCCGGGTCGATCTGCACCAGAAGCTTGTCCTTGTGCTCCTCCGGGATAGTCTCCCAGGTGGGCTTGATTAAGATGTCGTCCACGGTGAAGGGCTTGAAATACTGCTTCCAGTTGTTGATCCAGTCCTTGTCCTCGGTCTCGGAGGCCGTGATGGTCCGCGCGCCCAGGTCCGTGAAGGGGGCCAGCTCGTCCAGTCCCTCCTCCACCTGCTTAAGAAGGTTCGCGATGTCCGCGTCCTCGTCCACGTAGAAGCTCATCTTCGCGGAGCCGTCGTCCGGGGGCAGCTCGGGCAGGATGTCGATGAACATGCCCTTAGTCTCCTTGTCCGTCAGGGGCACGTTGTCCTCGATCTCAACGCCCTCGATGCCGATGTCGTCCAGCATGCTGCTGACTAAGTCCACCGCCTGCGTGGTGGTTGTAAGTGTAAATTTTTTCCATTTCATATGCTATCGTCTCCTGTCTCATGCTACTCGCAGTCAAAAATCGCCTTGGTTTCCAGGTATCCCCCGTACGTCTCCTTCCACTCCCTGTGGATGTCGGAGGCGTCAAAGAGGCCCAGCGCCTCCCGCTCCATCTCCACACAGATCATCAGGTCGTACCGGTTCGGCAGGTCGATCACCGAGGTGTCCACCGATACCCGGTGCACGCCCTCGATGGCGGTGGAACGGGAAAACAGCGCACGGATGCGCTCTGTCAAATCCCGCTGTTCCTTCCCCTGCCCGTTTAGTTTTACGATAATATAGTGCCTCACCTCTGCACCTCCGTCAATGGCCGCTGAGCACCTTGATGAACAGGGCGATCAGCACAATGAGTACCACCGGGCGCACGATCCGGTGTCCGTCGTGGACCACCAGGCCGGAGCCGATATAGTGACCGCCGATACAGCAGATTCCGGCCGCCAGCCCCAGGGGGTAGAGCACGTTCCCGCTGAGGATGAAGGTGGCCAGGGCCGCCACATTGGAGGACAGGTTGATCACCTTCGTCTGGGCGGAGGCGCTGCGCACGTCCATCCGCGCCACGCCCGTGAGCACTAACAGCAGGAAGGTGCCCGTTCCGGGCCCGTAAAAACCGTCGTATCCCCCGATGAAAAACGCCGCCAGAACGCTGAGTGTGAACATGCGGGCGCGGGAGATATCCCCCGTCTTCTCGCTGTCCCCCATCCGCTTGTCGAACAGCACATAGGCCGCCACGATGGGAAGCACCACCAGCATCATGTTCCGGATCACGCTGTCCGGCACCAAAAGCGCCAGTCGAGCGCCGATGGAGGAGCCGGCGATGGCCGCAGCCGCGGAGCAGGCCGCCATGGCCATTTTCCCCTTCAGATAGCCGTTTTTCGCGTATCGGACCGTGGAAACCACCGTTCCCATGGCGGAGCCCAGCTTGTTGGTCCCAAGCGCGGTGTGTGCGGGAACCCCTGCCAGGAGGTAGGCCGGCAGAGAAATAATCCCTCCGCCCCCGGCTATGGAATCCACCAGCCCGGCCAGGAATGTCAGAGGGCATACGATCAGGTATTGTATCATGGTCTTTTGTATCCTTTCTGAAAAAGCAACCTATATATTATCACAGAATCCGGGCACTGGCAATAAGAGGCAGAATGAAAAACCCGAAAATATCGCAATTTTTTGCAATAAAACAGCCCTCCCGCGCATTATCCTAGTGAACGGATGAAATTGCACCTTCCGGGGAGGGCCACAGGGCACCGATAAAACGATAATCAAGTACGCGAAATTCCTTGATTGCATTACACTCCATCACACACGCGCTGTGGACCGGAGCCGATGGGTGCTGACAATATACAAAAGAAAAACTGGACAGGGTACTCCCGAAAAAGCAGGGGGGGCAGCCACACCTTTCGATGTGGCTGCCCCCCTTTTAAGCATCGGCAATTAAATATCGACAATTTTTTCCTAAAATTTACAGTTAACAATCTGATTATATCCGATCTTCTGACTCCCCGTCACATGCTCCGCCAAGACATCCTGCTCGTTCAACTTCACAAGATCCACCGCCAGCTCCCCGTCCGGCCCTTCAAGCCTTAAGGACGCCTCGTCCGCATTGCCGTTAAAGAACCGCGCGATCAGCTTCTCCTCGCCCTCGGCTTTCTTGAGGACGCTCAAAACCGCCTGCCCTTCGGTCTCCCGCATCAGGCTGTACGCGCAGGGGACCTTCACGTCCGACGGGTTCAGCTTCATGGCGTTGTAGGGCATCTTGTTGTAGGTGATAAGCGGGGTGGTGTACTCCTTCGCGGTCCGCGCCAGGTGATCCCGGCGGACGGTGAGGGCCAGCTCGTAGGTGTGAATCCCGCGAAGCTGGGAATCCGGGGTCTCCATCTTGATGCCGGAGGGTCTCCCCGGCCTTCTGAGAAGCCCTTCCTTGCCCAGCACGCCCACGCTTCTGAACAGGGTGACCGCCAGCACGCTGTAATCCGGCCCGATCATCTCATACTCCCTGACCGAGTTGGTCAGAACCGCCAGGCCGCGCTCCCCGCAGCCGGACACGTAGGACAGGAACGGGTAGATGGAATCCGGCCGCTCGGACCAGCCCTCCTTCTCCCACACATCCATGGCCTCGTCCCTCACAGGGCGGCGGATCACGCCGAACTGGTTGTCGCTGACGGAAAATCCGCAGCAGTCCTGACCGGGCACCAGCAGCCGGAGCCGATGGTCGTCCGCCTGGTTGTCCACCGTCACCCGCAGCTCAAGCACCGGCGAGCCGGATTTGAGCTCAAGCTCAAGGTCCACATCCACCCGGCCATCCCTCTTTCCCGCTCTGCGGCTCTCGAGGTTTGCCGGCACGGCCATGGACACCTGAATCTGCGCCCTGTGGCTGTAAGCCCCGCGCTGGCAGCGGATCCTTGCGGTCTCCTCCTTCGAGGTCAACACCCAGTCGTCCGCCATGGGGGAGTAGTCGTAGCCGTCGCCGTCGTCGCTCCCGTCCTCAAGCAGCAGGACATCCCGGTAGCTCTGGCCCTTCTGCTTGTCGAACACGTTCAGGCTGCCGTTGGGCTCGATGGCCACGGACAGGTACTCGTTTTCCAGGAAGTTCCCGCCCTGCCGGTTGCTTCCTTGGCCGTTTTCGCCCTGCCGGTCGCTCCCCTGGCCGTTCTCGCCTCCGGGTTCCCCGCCAAACCGCGCTGCGCTCTCCACAGCCTCGCCTGCGCACGCTTCCTCCGGCTTCACCAGATAAGCCAAAAATCCCATGGCCGGGATCCGGTCGCAGAACTCCAGCGTGTACTCCACAAACGGCTCGTAGTCGCCGTAGTGGACAATCTGCCGGTCAATGAGCCCCGCGTCCACAATCCTGCGGTCCGTGATCTCGTAGTTTAACCGGGTGCCGTCCGGCCGCTCCAGCACAAACTGTTTCATCTTGGTGATGATCTTTCCGCGGATCATGCCCTCCCGCTCGTAGGGGAGCAGGTTGAACACGGTCAGCTTGTCCAGGGCCTTGCTGCAGTCCATGGCGTCCACGATCTTTCTCATGTAGAACTCGATCAGCCGGTCGGTGCGCTCCTCCGCCAGGAAATAGCGGTCCGCGATGGCCCGGTGCACCTTGTCGCTGCAGCAGCAGCCGATGGAGTCGTGGGCGTGGTTCTGCATGAGCTCCTTCCAGATGGCCTCGATGAGGCCGTGGTGGTACGGGAAGCCCAGCTTGTAGGCGATGGAGGCCAACGGCTCCAGGAGACACGTGATCTTGTTCTCAATCCGCGTGTTGGCCGCCTTTAAATCCGCCCGCGAGGAGTAGATGCTCCTGTGGACCCGCATGTACCGGCCGTCCAGGAATTCACCCCGAAGGGTGTCAAGGCCGCCCTGGCTGTCGATGGCCGCGAAGACGTCCTCGTACCGGCTTAAGAAAAACTCCTTGTCCGGGTACAGCTCACGCATGGTCTCCATGACCTGGAAAATGTTCTTCTGCACCGGCATCTGGTCATGCCCGTTGGGCACCAGCAGATGGCCGGTGACGGTTCCGCGCTCCAGGACCGGCATGTACTTCTCCATCCGCTTCCCCAGCGCGTCCTTCTCCTGCGGAAGGTACTTGCCGATGGCGTACCCCAGGGGCAAAAGCTGCACAGTTACCCGCGAGCCGTCGTCGTCCTCCCAGTAGAATTCCGTCTTGTCCGTGCCCATCCGCTCGGAGGTGCCCCTCCAGAACATGCTGTGCTCTATATTGAATCCCCTTAAAATCTGTGGCATCCTGGCGCTCTGGCCGAAGGAATCCGGGAGATAGCCGATCATCATGGGACTGCCGAACTCCCGGCAGTCCTTGAAACCATACAGAAGGTTGCGGACGATGGATTCTCCCCCTACCACCATCTCATCGGTCTGGGTGTACCAGGGGCCGATGATCAGCTTGCCCTTCTGCACCAGATCTCTGACCCGCTCCCTGTTTTCCGGCGCTACGGAGAAATAGTCCTCCAGCACCGATGTCTGGCCGTCCAGCACAAAGTAGGGATAGTCCTCGCGGGTCTCCAACATCTCGAGCACTTCTTCCATATCATTCACTAAAAGGATTTTCGATTCTTCTGCGGTAAAATACCACTCTCTGTCCCAGTGAAAATGCGGGACCACATGTACTTTGTCTGCCATAATTCACTCCATACGCCTTAAAGCGCTTTATTACTTCATTGACTTGTCATATTTCATCTTCTTGAGCGCAACCAGGATCGCAGTGGAGATCACCGCGCCCAGCACCGCCGCGAAGAACCAGATCAGTGCGTTTGTGAAACCGCCCATGCCGTCCTTAAGCAGGAACATGGAGAAGATTCCAGCGCCCGGAACGTCCAGTCCGATGTTACACATCGCCACGATCGCGCCGGTCACAGCGGAGCCCGCACAGAGGGAGAAGATCACGCGCACCGGATCCGCCATCATGACGGGGATTGCGCCCTCCGTGATACCCGCAAGGCCCAGGATCCAGGTGGACATACCTGCCTCCTGCTCCTCCTTTGTAAAGTACTTCTTGAAGCCCAGTGTGGACATGGTCACTGCAAAGGCGGACACCATCTTGATGGAGGCGAACGCCGCGTAGGGCATAAGGATTCCCTCGGCCATGGCGCCCACACAGAAGGTGTAAGCCGCCTTGTTCACCGGGCCGCCCAGGTCAAAGGAAACCATGATTCCGATGATTGCGCCTAAAAGCGCCGCGTTGCTGCCGCTCATCGCGCTGAGGAGCCCGATCAGGCTCTGGTTCAGCCACGCCACCGGTTTACCAAGCAGGAAGAACATCACAATACCAACGATCAGCGTGCTGAATACGGGATACACCCAGAAGGACACGAAGCCTGCAAACACGCCCTTAGCGGGCACAGTCTTTCTTAAGAACCGCACGGCATAGCCTGCCACAAGGCCGCCCAACATACCGCACAGGAATCCGCCGTTGATTAAGTTCGCCGCGATACCAGCCGCAAAACCGGGTGCCAGCGCCGTCTTATCTGCCAGAGAGTAAGCCATGTACGCCGCAAGCATGGGGATCATCAGGGTTCCAAGGGTGTTGCCGCCCATCTTTCTGAAGAGCCACAGCCAGCTGTTCTCCAGGTTGTAGAGATCCTGAAGCCCAAAGCCCTGGGCGATCAGCACTGCGAAGGCGTTGATCATACCGCCTGCCACGATGATGGGGATGATATAGGAAACGCCGGTGAGCACCGCCTGCTTGATCTCGCTTCCAAAGCTGCTCTTATCCCCGGAACCGGACTTCCCGGTCTCGGCTCCCGCGTAGGTTCCCTTGCCTTCCCGCTCCGCCTTCTGGAGCGCCGCCTGGATCACGCCCTTGGCGTCCTTGATGGGGGCCGCCACCTTGGTCTTGTACACCGGCAGGTGATCGAAGCGATCGCTGTCCTTCACCGCCACATCCGCAGCGAAAACCGCAGCGTCCGCATCCCGCAGCATCTGGGAGGTGTGCTTGTCCTCCACGCCGTTTGCGCCCTGCTTCTCCACGTAAACCTTGACGCCCAGCTCCTCGCCGCCCTTCACCAGGGCCTCGGCCGCCATGTAGGTGTGCGCGATTCCTGCCGGACACGCGGTGACCGCCACGATGGTCTTGGTGTACGTGCGATTGGTCTGCGCCTTTGCAGACCCCTCTGCCTCCAGATTCCGGTAGAGCTCCTCCGGCGTCTTGGCGGCCTTTAAGCGCGCCAGGTAGTCCGGGTTGGAGACGCGGGTCATCAGCTCGGACAGCAGCTCCAGGTGCGTGCTTCCCGCCTCCGCCTCGGGGATAGCCAACAGGAAGATGATCTCAACCGCATTTCCCGGCACAATGCTCTCCCAGTCCTTGATCGGCTTCTTCACGGTGGCAACCGCAAAGGCCGCCTCCTTCACCGCCGCGCTCTTTCCGTGGGGAATCGCCATCCCCATATCGATCCCCGTCTCAGAGAGGGACTCACGCTCCAGCACCGCCTGGTAATACGCCTCCCTGTCCGACAGCTTGCCGGCGGCATCCAGCTGATCCACCAGATAATTGATTGCCTCCAGCTTGGTGGAAAATTCACATCCCAGGCTGATTAACTCCCTGCTTGTCGCTCTTTGCAGATTCATAGTCTGACCCCTTTCACATTTTCATCTCATACGCTGTAAAACGTCCATCGGTTAACCTGTTTGAGAGTATAGCACAAAATCCGGCCAGGTGTATTTTTTCATAATTTATCCACAAAAAAACGATTCGCTGTGTACATTTACACACAAAAACGGGGAGCAAGACACATCCCGCTTCCCCGCATTTCTCCGCATTTCTCCGCCCTATCAATCCGCAAGCCGTCCGCTCACGGCTCCACATACCCCTGCCAGAACTCCTCGCTCAAAAGCCGCACCAGGACCATCAGCCCGCTCCGGTCCGTGACATTGTAGCCCTGCACCTCCCGGTCCTCGCCCCAGAAATACAGGTTCACGTCGCAGGCCTTTGCCAGCCGGTTCTCGCAAAAGTGGGTGATGCTCACCACCGGCATACCCATCCCCTTGGCCTCCTTCGCCATCTCGATCAGCCGGTCGTTCTCCCCCCTGGCGCTGATGACGATGAGCATGTCCTCCCTGCCGCCGTGCCGGACCGCGTAGAACATGTCGTGGATCTGCTGGTAGAACTGCACGCTGCAGTCCAGGCACCGGAGATTCTTCCCCAGCATCTCACAGAAGTAGGTGGAATCGCCCACCCCCGCGAAGATGCAGCACCGGGCCTTTTTCATCATGGCGGCCACCTTTTTTAGCGTGATCACATCGATGGTGTCTAACGTCTTCACAATGTTGGCGGGCAGCTGCCCCAGCAGGCGGGCGCTGATGGTCTTCCCCGTGCCCTCCGGCTCGCCCTCGTTCTGGATCGAAAACTTGAGCTCCGAGAATCCGCTGTACTCCAGCTTCTTGGACAGCCGCATCACCGCGTTGGGCGCGATGAAGAGCTCCGCCGCCACCTTCTGGATCGACAGCTTCATGATCTCCTGCCGGTGGCCCCGGATGTAGTTCACAATGTCGTCGTCCGTCTCGTTTAACTGATCCTCGTGGCGTAAAACACGCTCCTCAAAATTCATTGTTCATTCCCCCAAAGTTCACTGCACCAGCGCCCCGTCTGCGCCCACCCGGTAGCCGTCCGGCGTGGTGGTGTCCACGTACAGGCGCCCCATGGTCCCGTCGGACTGGGTGTTAAAATAGTAGGATTTCCCGTCGATCACCTGCCAGCCGGTGCGCATCATGCCCAGCGTGCCGTCGTCCACGGGGTTTAGGTAGTACCGGTTCCCGTCCGCGTCCATAAACCAGCCGGTGACCATGTAGCCGTTCCCGTCGAAGCGGTACCAACGGTTGCGGATCATCTTCCAGCCGTCGGACAGCCAGCCGCCTCCGTAGAGCTGGAACCACCAGCCGCCGGGACTGTAGCGCCACCCCTGGCCGTAGACCGCCCCCGGCCCCTCGTGGTAATACCACCAATCCTCGTCGTCCCACTCGTCCTCATCATCCTCATCGTCCCACCAGTACGAGGGGTCGTAGGGGTACTCGTTGAAGCTTGGCACGTTGGGGTTGAAGCCCGGGTACGCGTAGATCACGTTGCCCGTGTTCTCCTTGGCGTCCCCCGCTCCCACGCCGGGGCCTCCGCTGTAGTACTGCCCGTACGGGTCCTCTACGCCGGGGCCTCCGTAATATCCTTCCACGCCGGGCCCTCCGTAGTACCCCTGCACGCCCGGCCCGCCGCTGTAGGATCCCGGCCCGTAGGCCATGGCAGGCACAGCGTGCGAGGCGGCGAGCACCGCCGCTGCCGCCAGAATCAATCGTCTGTATCTGTTTTTCATCGCGCTCTCCCCACTCTCAAAGCCGCCCGCAGGCAGCCTGCGTTTCCGTCTGTCCGGCCACTTCGGGCAATGCCCGCCCGTGCGCCGCTCTGCTGTTTTCTGTCTCAAAGTATAGCATAGATTCTCCGGAATGAAAACCGCCCCGCCCAAATTGGATATTGACAATTCTATTTTGTGCGCATACAATAATTGCATATGCAACAATTGTATGCTCAACAATCTTATTACAAGTTGGCACACAAAATACTGTCCCAGAAAGGAAATTTCTCCCATGAAGCAGTTTCTTTCCTACTTAAAGCCCTACCGGAAGCAGGCCGTGACGGCCATTTTCTGCGTGGAGGCGGAGGCTCTGTTCGAGCTGCTCATCCCCCTGGTGATGGCCCAGATCATCGACGTGGGCGTGGCGAATGGAGACCGGCGCTATATCCTGATGAAAGGTCTTCAGATGGTGGCCTTCGCCTTAATCTCCCTGGTCCTGGGCCAGGGCTACGCCCGCTTCGCGTCCACCACCGGCCAGGGCCTTGGCGCCGAGATCCGCAAGGCGGAGTTTGGGAAGCTCCAGCAGTTCTCCTTCGCCAACACCGACCATTTCCGCACCTCCTCCCTGGTGACCCGGCTGACAAGCGACGTCACCACCATCCAGAACTCCGTGTCCACCGGCATGCGCCCGGCCTTCCGCTCCCCCGTGATGCTCATAACCGCATTAGTTGTGTCCATCACCATCAACGCCAAGCTGGCGCTGGTGTTCTTCGTGGCGGCCCCGGTTTTGGGCACCCTGCTCTTCCTCATCGTCAGCCGCGTGCGGCCGCTCTACACGCGCATGCAGGGGGCCGTGGACTTAGTCAACCGCGTGATCCAGGAGAACCTCATCGCCATACGGGTGGTGAAATCCTACGTCCGCGGCGACTATGAGATTCAAAAGTTCGACGAGGTGAACACCAACCTGCGGGACACCGCAGAGCACGCCTTCCGGCTGGCGGCCCTCAACATGCCGGTCATGCAGTTCGTCATGTACAGCACCATCCTCAGCATTCTCTGGTTCGGCGGCAACCTTGCCACCGTCGGGGGAATCCAGGTGGGCGAGCTGACCGGGTTTTTAAGCTACGTGATGCAGGTGCTAAACTCCATGATGATGCTCTCCAACGTGTTCATGATGATGACGCGCTCCCTGGCCTCCTGGAAGCGGATCTCGGAGGTTCTGGACGAGGAGATCGATATCCGGGACGACGAGGCCTGTGATATCCGGGTGGAGCACGGCGACATCCGCTTTGACCACGTGTATTTCAAGTACAAGGCCCAGGCTGAGGAGTATGTGCTCTCCGACATCACCTTTCACATTGAGCCGGGGCAGACGGTGGGCATCATCGGCCAGACCGGCTCCGCAAAGAGCACCTTAATCCAGCTGATCCCGCGTCTCTACGAGGCCACGGAGGGCCAGGTCTTAATCGACGGGATTCCGGTCAAACACTACCCTTTAAGGGAGCTTCGGGAGTCCATCGCCGTGGTGCTCCAGAAAAATACCCTGTTCTCCGGGACCGTGAAGGAAAACCTTCGCTGGGGACGTGAGAACGCCACGGATCAGGAGATCGGCGAGGCCTGCCGCATCGCCTGCGTGGATGAGTTCATCGATCGGCTGGAGAAGGGCTACGACACGGAGCTGGGCCAGGGGGGCGTCAATGTCTCCGGCGGCCAGAAGCAGCGCCTGTGCATCGCCCGGGCCATCCTGAAGGCCCCGAAGGTCTTGATCTTAGACGACTCCACCAGCGCCGTGGACACGGCCACCGAGGCGAAGATCCGGGAGGGGCTGGCGGAAAGTCTGCCCGGCACCACCAAAATCATCATCGCCCAGCGCATCACCTCCGTGATGGACGCGGATCAGATCATCATCCTGGAGGACGGGCGAATTGACGCCATCGGCACCCACAAGACCCTCTTGGAGACCAACCGGATTTACCAGGACATCTACTATTCTCAGCAGGAAGGGGCGAATCTGTAATGCCAAGAACAACCAATTTCAGCCGTCCGAAGGACGCCAAAAAGACCATCCTGCAGATGCTCCGGTATCTGGGGCACCACCGCCTGACCCTCGGGGTGATCGCATTTTTAGTGGCGCTCAGCGCCGGAGCCAACATCGCCGGAACCTATCTGTTAAAGCCGGTCATCAACACCTACATTATCCCCGGCGACCTGCCGGGCCTGGCCCGCATGGTGCTCCTCATGGCCGGACTCTACCTGACCGGCGCTCTGTCCTGCCTGGGGTACAACCAGCTGATGGTGCGCATCACCCAGAAGGTGGTCAGCGAGATCCGCTTCGACCTCTTCACCCACGCCCAGAGGCTGCCGCTCAACTACTTTGACACCCACACCCACGGCGAGCTCATGAGCCGCTTCACCAACGACGTGGACACCATCACCGAGGCCTTAAACGGCAGCTTCACCATGCTGATCCAGAGCTTCATCACCATCACGGGCACGCTCATCATGCTGGTAGTGTTAGACTGGCGCCTGTCCGTGATCGTGTTCCTGTTTTTAGGCTTCATGATGGCCTTCATCCGCTACAACGGGCGCCGCAGCCGCAAGTATTTCATCCAGCAGCAGAAATACCTCGGCAGCCTGAGTGGCTTTGTGGAGGAGATGGTGGCGGGCCAGAAGGTGGAGAAGGTCTTCAACCACGAGCCCCAGGACTTTGAGGAGTTCTGCCGCCGCAACGAGTCGTACCGGGCAGCGTCCACCAAAGCGCTCACCTACTCCGGCATGACCGTCCCTACCATTGTGGCTTTGTCTTATGTAAACTATGCATTCTCCGCCTGCGTGGGCGGCCTGTTCGCGCTTGCCGGCCTGACGGACCTGGGGACCGTGGCCTCCTACCTGGTGTACGTGCGCCAGAGCGCCATGCCCATGAACCAGTTCACCCAGCAGATCAACTTCCTGTTGGCGGCCCTCTCCGGCGCGGAGCGCATCTTCGAGATGATGAACCAGACGCCGGAAGTTGACGACGGGCAGGTGACCCTGTGCAACGTCGTGGAGAGCGAGGACGGCACGCTCACGGAGTGCGAGGGGTACAGCCGCAGCTACGCCTGGAAGGTGCCGGATGCGTCCGGGAAATCCAGTGTGCTCGTCCCCCTGCGGGGCGACGTGCGGTTTGACCATGTGGTGTTCGGTTACACCCCGGAGAAGACCATACTGGACGGAATCAGCCTCTACGCCAAGCCGGGCCAGAAGATCGCCTTCGTGGGCTCCACCGGTGCCGGAAAGACCACCATCATCAACCTGGTCAACCGGTTCTACGAGATAAACGGCGGGCGGATCACCTACGACGGCATCGACATCCGGGACATCCGCAAGGACGACCTGCGCCGCTCCCTGTCCATGGTCATCCAGGACACCCACCTGTTCACGGGTACCATCGCGGACAATATCCGCTACGGCCGCCTGGACGCCTCCGACGAGGATGTTCGGGCCGCCGCCAAAGTGGCCAACGCCCACTCCTTCATCCGGCGCCTGCCCGAGGGCTACGACACGGTGCTGCGGGACGACGGCGGCAACCTGTCCCAGGGCCAGCGCCAGCTCCTTGCCATCGCCCGTGCGGCCATCTCCAGGCCCCCGGTGCTGATTCTGGATGAGGCCACCAGCTCCATCGACACCCGGACGGAGAAGCTGATCGAGAAGGGCATGGACGCGCTGATGGACGGCCGCACGGTGTTCGTCATCGCCCACCGCCTTTCCACGGTCCGCAACTCCAAGGCCATCATGGTGTTAGAGAAAGGAACCATCATCGAGCGCGGCAGCCACGAGGAGCTCCTGGCCCAGAAAGGGAGGTACTACAAGCTGTATACCGGGCAGTTTGAGTTGGAATAATCGGCGAAAACGTGGTATACTTATGGGAAAATGGAAAGGAAGATGGGAAATGATCGAAAAGAAAGACATCCGTAAAATGCTGATACGCGCGGAGAAAGCGCGCAAATCCGTCCTGCAGCCCTACTTCGCGCAGATCGGCCTGCCGCTTGGCCAGGGGCATGTGCGGATCATGGACTGCCTGATAGCCGCGGACAACGTGACCCAGAAGGAGCTGGCGGACCGCTGCCATGTGGACGTGACCACCATGTCCCGGTCCCTAGACCGGCTGGAGGAGTCCGGCTTTCTGGAGCGGCGCCGGGATCCCGGCAACCGCCGGTCATTTCTGATCTGCCTGACCGAGGCCGGTCAGAAGGAGGCCCAGGAGGTGCAGCGGATCATGGCCGGATTCGACGAGCGTCTCTGCGCCGGGTTCACCGCAGAGGAGATGGAACAGTTCTACCGCGGTTTGGAAAAAATATGCAAAAACCTGGACGAGCGGTGAAGTCACACCTCAAAACAGCGACAGCTGCTCATATCCTCCGTCCCACTCCCGCTCCAGCTCCTCCGGCCGTGTCCCCAAAAACTCTGCGGTCCGCTCCCCGTTTAAAATCCACTCTCTGATCTGGTCCCGCTCCAAAATAAGCGGCATGCGGTCGTGAACAGTTTTCATGGAGTGGTTGGCCTCGGTGGTCAGAATGCAAAAGTTCCACCCGTCCTCCCCCGGGCTGTAGAATCCCGCCATGTACAGCGCCGGAGTGTCCTTCCGGTAAAATGTCACCCTCTGCTTCTCCCGGTCCCACTCATAAAACCGCGCGGCAGGCACCACCAGCCTGCGGGAGGCCACGCTGTCCCGGAACATGCGCTTCTCCATCGCGGTCTCCGCCCTGGCGTTAATCACTGTGCTCTTGTGATAGGAATCCGGCAGCCCCCAGCGCTGCAGCTTCGGGCACAGCTCCCCGTCCGCCCCGGCTGTGATCACTAAGCTCTGCTCCGTAGGCCGGATGTCCTGGCCGCTCCGCTTCCATTTCCACCCGGAAAACAGGCCATCCAGCTCCCCAAACAGCTGCTTTAGCTCCTTCCACATCTCCTGATCGATACAAAACCGGCTGCACATGAATCGTTCCTCCTTGTCACACGCTTTTTCTCTATAGTTCCCGTTTCAGGTAAATCATATCCCGCAAACGCACACCGTCCTCCCAGATCGGATGGTCGTAGTTGTCGGTAAAAAAGTTGGCGACGCGATGGGAGAATGTAAACCCGCAGCGCTCGTAAAACGGCAGCGTAAGCGGACTCTCCCCGGTCCCCACAAGCAGTGTGCGGCAATGCCCGCGGTATCGCTCCACCACATATTCGATCAACGCGCGTCCATACCCCATTCGCTGATATTGCTCATATATGGATATGTTTTTGATCTCACATGTATCGTTTTCCTCCCGGGTAACAACACAGGCGCCGCACAGAGTGCCGCCGTCGTACAGCGCGAAGAGATCACCGCGGTCTAAATAGCGGAGAATCATGTCTTCTTGCTCGTCGCCGAGTAACAGGAGGGGGAGAAATTGATGTTTGTTGGTGTTGATGAGATGGATGGTCATTTTTCAGGAGACTCCTTTTTTAGAGTGTGGGGATACAAGTGATATAAAAAAAACGAGGAGAGATTGCTGAGTGGAGGGAAGGTGGGATTCCCATGAGTACAATGGAAGTTTTAACTCCGTTACTCGTTATTTTTGCGGCATTGTCTTACATAGACAACAAACATAATAAGAAATAGCATCCTCGACCGTCCAAAGTTTAGGATGCTATTTCTATAAGAATCATCAACTGAGGGCATCAGATTTTGTATCTGATCGCCTTTCTGTCTTGATTATACATGAGGCACTTGACTTTTTCAAGTGCCCTTTTCGTAGGATATCGGTATTAAGTCAACCGTCCAATAATGGCAGTAGGCTTATCAAATACTTGATTACCTCTTTACTATACTCAAAAATTCTTGTGGCTCAACAGCCATAATCTTACCTGATGAGTAGTCTTTTTTATTTCTCGTTATAATATATGACGCTTCCACGCTATTAGCAGTAAAATATTGTACGGCATCTTCAAAATCACTCCAATCAGATTGAAGTGCTCTCTTAATTTCCGTTTCTGTCACTCCTGCTACTGATACTATCTGCAGTAATTTTTCCAGCAAGGAGCAAACCTTTTTCTTATCTCTTATTCCTTTATATGCCAGATAGTAAATATCAGTTATAGCAGATGCCGAAATAAAACCTTCTATTACCTTTGTCGCAGAAAGATCAATTACCTTGGCCGACACTTCACAAAATGGCTGTCTGTTTAGTAACAAATCTAAAATAATGTTTGTATCAAACAATACTTTCATATTTTGCCAGGCGCTCCTCCTTTATTTGTTCTAAAGAGACATCGGATAGAGGAATGCTTCCCACTAAAGATTGAGTAATATCAGAAATATTAGACATGTCCATATTGGTGGTGGATGCCTCTCTCTGAGTTTCCTCTGCCGGAAGCACAATTATCTCTAATTTTCTGTTCTTAAGTGCCTCTGGCAACTGTATGATATTCATCAGGCTACTCGCATCAACAATTTTTCGTACAAAATCCATACCGCACCTCCTAACTTTCAAATTTAACTTTTTCTCTATATATCAATAGTATAATAGAATCATCTAT